>NZ_CAUTEG010000072.1:0-12546 GCF_963537195.1 Oribacterium sinus
CCGAGAAGTGGTGCTATGTATTGATTGCGGGAGACCGCGGTATGGCGGGAGGCTATAATGCCAATCTTTTCCGTACCCTGGAGGAAGAAATCAAGGGCAAGGAATTTGCTTTGTTCCCATTAGGAAAGAAAGCCTTAGAGTATGGACGGCAGAAGAAGTATGAGCTGTTTAATGACAGCTATACTCATGTTGGAGAGGTTGGAATTTCCGACTCTTACAGCATTGCCCAGAAAATCTGTGAAGCCTATAAAAATCAGGAATTCGGCCATGTGGCATTGATCTATACGGATTTTGTGTCCATGATGAGCCAGAAGGCAGGAGCTATTTCTCTTTTGCCCTTGTCTGATTTTAAAGAGGAAAGCGAAGAAGAAGCGAAGAAGATTCGTAACCTGATTCTCTACGAGCCAAGTGGAGAAGATGTTTTTAATGCGATAGTACCGGAATATCTTGCAGGGCTGGTCTATAGCGGAATTTGTACTTCTGTTGCCAGTGAGCTGGCAGCAAGAAGAACGGCTATGGAGGCGGCTACAGATAACGCCGGAGAGATGATTGATAAATTAAGTCTATTCTACAATAGAGCAAGACAGGCAAGTATTACCCAGGAAATCACGGAAATCGTTGCCGGTGCGGAAGAGTTGTAGTGTAGAAAAAGGAGAGATACATGACAGAAAAACATGTAGGAAAGGTTATACAGGTCATGGGTGCCGTCCTGGATATTCGATTCCAGGAAGGGGAACTCCCCTCCTTATTGAACGCAATTTCCATTCAGCTTGGAGATACCGAGCTGATTGCGGAGGTTGCACAGCAGTTGGGAGATGATGTGGTACGTTGTATCGCAATGAGTTCCACCGATGGCTTGGTTAGAGGAATGGAAGCTGTTGATACAGGAAACCCCATTACAGTACCTGTTGGAGAGCCTTGCTTGGGAAGAATCTTCAACATTTTGGGAAATCCTGTAGATGAAAAACCTGCCCCTGAGACAGAGGAAAGATGGGCGATTCACCGTCCGGCTCCTTCTTTCGAGGAGCAGACCCCTGCTACAGAGATCCTGGAGACAGGTATCAAGGTAGTAGACCTCATTTGCCCTTACGCAAAGGGAGGAAAGATCGGACTTTTCGGTGGTGCGGGAGTAGGTAAAACCGTATTGATCATGGAGTTAATCCATAACGTGGCAACAGCTCACGGCGGTATTTCCGTATTTACCGGTGTAGGAGAGCGTACTCGTGAGGGTAACGACCTTTACGGAGAAATGAAGGAAAGCGGCGTTTTGGATAAGACTGCCCTGGTTTACGGACAGATGAACGAGCCGCCCGGAGCGAGAATGAGAGTTGCTCTTTCCGGTCTGACCATGGCGGAGTACTTCCGTGATGTGAAGCACCAGGACGTATTGCTCTTCATTGATAATATTTTCCGTTTTACCCAGGCAGGTTCAGAGGTATCCGCACTTCTTGGAAGAATGCCTTCTGCGGTAGGATACCAGCCAACACTGGCAACAGACATGGGTGCTTTGCAGGAGCGTATTACTTCCACAAAGCAGGGATCTATCACCTCCGTTCAGGCGGTTTATGTGCCTGCGGATGACCTTACCGACCCGGCGCCTGCAACAACATTTACCCACTTGGATGCGACCACCGTATTGTCCAGAGATATCGCAAGTAAGGGAATTTACCCTGCAGTAGATCCTTTGGATTCCACCAGCCGTATTCTTACTCCGGAAATCGTGGGAGAGGAGCACTACCAGGTGGCAAGAGGTGTACAGCAGGTACTCCAGAGATATAAGGAATTACAGGATATCATCGCCATCATGGGTATGGATGAATTGTCTGAGGAAGATAAGATTAGCGTTTTCCGTGCCAGAAAGATTCAGAACTTCCTGTCTCAGAGCTTCTCTGTAGCAGAGCAGTTCACCGGTCTTGCAGGAAAGTATGTTCCTTTAAAGGAAACAATCCGCGGCTTTAAGATGATTTTGAACGGAGAATGTGACGAGCTTCCTGAGTCTGCTTTCCTCTTAGTAGGAAACATCGATGAAGTTTTTGAAAAAGCTAAGAAACAGTAAGGAGGGACCTTTATGGCAAACTTCCATTTAGAGATTGTTTCTATGGATGGGCAAAAATTTGACGATGAAGTAGAACGTGTCAGCTTAAGAACCATTACAGGAGACCTGGCTATCATGGCGCACCATATCAATTACTGCACAGCGGTAGGTATGGGTACAGCCAAGGTGATTATGAAGGATGGTAGCGAAAGAAAGGCAGCCTGTATCGGAGGAATGCTTTCCATGATGGACAACCATTGTCGATTGATTCCCACCACCTTTGAGTGGAGCGAGGAAATCGATGTTGATCGTGCTGAGAGAGCCAAGGAGCGAGCTGAGAAGAAGATTCAGGATGAAAAGCTTTCCGAAGAACAAAGACTTCGGAATCAGGCAAAGCTTTATCGTGCGCTTATCCGTTTACAAACAGCAGGAAAAAACAGCAGCTTATAAAAATACTATTTTATAAAAACGATATTTTATAAAATCCTAGCAAATTTAGAGCTTAGAATGAAGGCTTGGGAGATACTCCCTTAAAGCATTTCTTCTAAGCTCTTTCTTTATACATAAAATTCGGTTGGAAATCCCCGAGTTTTTCTCTCAATGTAGCTATCCTTTAGTGAATTTATGGTACAATGGATTCTAAAGAAAGTATAAACACAAGAGAAAAGGAAGAAGACCATGGATAGAAATGCATTTTTTAGAAGAATTCCCAAGATTGACAACATATTGGAGGAGGAGCAGATTCTCTCCTTTATTCAGGATTACGGCTTATCCTATGTAACGGACTGCGTAAGACTTGAAGTGGAAAATCTCCGAAAATGCGTTCGGGAGGAAGAAGAGGAAAGTCGAATAGAACAGGCCTTTTCTTCTCTTTACAGTAGGATTACGGAGCGCATCGAGGGCGATGTCAAGCCGAAGCTCAGGAAGGTGATTAATGCCACCGGCACCATTTTACATACCAACCTTGGTCGTGCTTTGCTTTCTCCGAAGATCGGGCAGGAGCTTGCCAAGATGCTTTCTTCCTACTCCAATCTGGAATACGACTTGGAAAAGGGAGAGCGGGGGGAGCGTTATAGCCATATTAAGGACAGCATTTGCAAAATTACCGGCGCGGAGGATGCCATGGTGGTCAATAACAATGCTTCTGCCGTTTTACTGATTCTCTCTACCCTGGCTAAGGGAGGAGAGGTTGTGGTATCCCGGGGAGAACTGGTGGAGATCGGGGGAAAATTCCGTATTCCCGATGTTTGTGCCGCTTCCGGGGCGGAGATGCGGGAAGTGGGAACCACCAACAAGACTCACTATCAGGATTATGTGGAAGTTGTAAATGAAAATACAAAAGCCTTCTTAAAGGTGCACACCAGCAATTACAAAATCTGCGGTTTCACGGAATCTGTAGAGGCCAGAGAATTAAAGCCACTTTCTCTGGAAACCGGAATTCCTATTATTGAGGATTTAGGCTCCGGCGTGCTTCTTCCTTTGGAAAAATACGGACTTCCCCACGAACCAACGGTACAGGAAGCCATCGAAGCCGGTGTGGATGTGGTTTGTTTCAGCGGAGACAAGCTTTTGGGAGGTCCTCAGGCAGGAATTATTATCGGAAAAAAAGAATATATTGATCAAATGAAGAAAAATCCTCTTACCAGGGCTCTTCGGGTAGATAAGCTTACCATAATCGCATTGGAACTATGCTTTTTAGAATATCTGAAGGAGGAGGGGATTGAAGAAAGAATTCCTGTACTTCGTATGCTGTCGGAAGAGCAGAGCGTGGTCAAAAGACGGGGGGAAGCATTGCTTCATTTGTTCCAAAAGGAATCTATCCCCGGAGAATATTCTTTACAGCCCTCAAAAGCCCAGGTTGGTGGAGGCTCTCTTCCGGATACCTATATGGACAGCTATGCTGTGGTTTATCATCCGGAGAAGCTTTCCGTATCTCAGCTGGAAGCCAGACTTCGAAAAGGAAAAACGCCGATTATCGGAAGAATCTGGGAAGATGATTACTGGATGGACTTAAGAACCATACAGGAAGAAGAGTTAAATGAAATTATAGAGACCTTTCAGGAGGCTCTGTACTAGAATGAAATTAAGTGGCTGCAAAAAATCAAAATAAAGCAATTTTCGGCAATATAGGTCTGAATACGGGGTAGTCTGAGCCCGTCGGTACTTGCGAAAAACAAGTGAAAAGCAGTTTTTCGCTTAGTATCCGTTACGTGGCGAAGCTAGCGAGAGCGTGCCCCATTTCAGACCTAAATTGCTTAGAAAATTATTTTATTTTTTTTAAAACCCCTTTATTCCTGCTCGTAATACTCCGGAAAGGCAATCGAATTTTCCTTAAAGATATGCATGAAAATATCCTCCACCAAGGCTTCCATCTGGCTGAAGCATCTTCTGTAGGTAGGGCAAACATCCTCCGGGGCTGTAAAGAAATTTGTCTCTTTCTGTAAAAGCTTAATCAGATCTCCTGCTGCACTGTGTTCTTCCTCCAAACCCTTCACATAGGCAATGTCTTCAGAACTTGGTTTACCGGTTTTTTTCATCATCGGGAAGACCAGCTTTTCTTCTTTTGCAAAATGTTCTTCCAAGTCCGCCTTTAAGAGGGCAAAGTGGTGATGAATGGAACTAAGCTCTTCTCCATGGTGTTCGTAGTGCACCACAAGAATTTTGTTTAAAAGAGCCTCTACATCTGCCATTAGCTCTCTTTCCTTGACATGGTGGCTGCGCTCTAAATCCACCAGCATTTCCGGCACAGACAGAGAACGAAAACGCTGCAATTCTCCCTCGTAATCTAAATCATTTTTCTTTGGAAGGGCTGCCAATCTTTCCAGCTCCTGCATAAAAGGCTCCAGCTCAATATTTTTCTCTTTGGCAATCTGTGCAATAGGATCATGTCCTCCACAGCAATAATCCAAACGATATTCATTTAAATAGGGAATGGTGCCGGGATATTCCTTTACCACATCCGCTAAAGTCATTTCTTTCGTAATCATATAGACTCCTCTCCTGATAGTGTTCCTCTTTACGTCCTCAGGATAACAGAGAAAAAATAAAAGATATGTTGCAAATGTAACAAAAACATCAATCGAAATGAAAGATATGAATATTCTTGACAAAAGTATAAAATAGAGTAAAATTAAATTGCAAACAATTTATATACCAAAAAGCTATTATAAAATATAAGAGTTCAAGGGAAAGTAGAGTATAGGAGGAAAATATGGGAATTTATGATTACAGTGTAGAGAAGAGAAATAGGGAAATGCTATCTCTAAAAGAGTATGAGGGAAAGGTGCTTTTGATTGTCAATACGGCAACAGGCTGTGGATTTACACCTCAATACGAGGACTTACAGAAGCTCTACGAGAATTTCCATGAAAAGGGTTTAGAGATTTTGGATATTCCCTGCAATCAGTTTGCGGGACAGACTCCGGGAACAGATGAGGAAGTTCACCAGTTCTGTACCCTACAGTACAAAACAGAATTCGATCAGATGAAAAAAGCAGAGGTCAATGGTGCCAATGCTCTTCCTTTATACGGCTATCTTAAAGAACAAAAAGGCTTTGAGGGATTTGGAAAGGGCGTAAAGGCTATGGCCATGGGAGCGATGTGCTTTGCCAAGGACCCGAAATACAAAAAGAATCCGGATATCAAGTGGAACTTCACCAAGTTCTTGGTGGATAGAAAGGGAAATGTGGTACAGCGTTTTGAGCCAACCCATTCTATGGAGGATGTAAAGAAGGCAGTAGAGGCACTCTTATAATTTGCTAGACTGAGCGATATAATTTTTTTAAAAACGAGTATCCTGTAAAAACTTGGGATGCTCGTTTTTGATATTCTACAATTCTGAATATCCTATTGTGCCTTTTCCTGTTAAAATGTGCGTATAGTATTTGAGAGTATCATTCTAATTGTTGGGGGCTGATATGGCGAAGAGAAGGAATCAAAAGTGGAAGTGGTATCATTTGCGAGAAATATTACTGCACAAAGCTGATGAAGAGCATCCACTAAGCATGGCGGAAATCCAAGATTATTTAAGAGAGCTGGATATTGAGACGGATCGGAAAAGTGTCTATGATGACTTGGAGTGCCTTCGCCAAATGGGCTATGATGTGGTCATGGAAAAGCAGGGCAGAAGCTATGTCTATTATCTTGGCAGTAAGGAATTTGAACTGGCGGAATGTAAGCTTCTGGCGGATGCGGTGCAGGCCTCCCGCTTTATTACGGAGAAAAAGTCTAAGGAGCTCATTAAGAAGCTCACCACCTTTGTCAGTGAATATGAAGCCAGACAATTAAACCGTCAGCTGATGCTCCCCGGAAGAATCAAGAGCATGAACGAATCCATCTATTATGTGGTGGACGAATTGCATAGAGCTATTGCGGAAAACAGGCAAATCAGTTTTTCCTACCTGCAATGGAATATGGCAAAAGAACTGGTGGAGAAAAAGAAAAAGCCCTACCTGGTCAGTCCCTGGAATTTGATTCTGGAAAATGAAAATTATTACCTTCTTGGCTATGATGGAGAGGAGGAGATTTTTAAACACTACCGGGTGGACAAAATGAAGAATATCCGGATTCTTGATGAGAAAAGACTAGGGGAAGATGCTTTTCAGAATCTGGATATGGAGCATTTTCGGCAAAGAACCTTTTCCATGTTTGCAGGAGAACGGAAGAAGGTGAGCCTTATCTTTCGAGAGGAAATGGTGGGAATTCTCCTGGACCGTTTCGGAAAAGAGATTTCTCTTTTTCCTGCGGAAGAGCCCGGCTATGCCATTTGTCATGTGGATGTGGCAGTGAGTGAAATGTTTTTTGCTTGGGTGTTTTCTTTGGGAGGAGCCGTTAAAATTCTAGGGCCGGAAGAAGTTAAGGAAGCGTATATTCATGCTATGAAGAAGGGCTTGGATGAATACTGTTAAATCCTCTCAGGAAAGAAAAGTCCTTGCCAAAAAGAAAATAGCTGTTACAATAGGGAAAAGCACATTGTGCTTTTTCTTTTACGCTTATTACTTTAGTACATAAAAGCATAAACGCATAAAAGTGAAAAAGTGCAAAGAAACAGAGACGAATTCGCAGAAATGTGTATCGGTGAAAACTATATTGAAGGAATGGCTGAAATTTGTGATTAAGTCAAGAAGGGGAGGAAACTATGTCACTTATTGTATCGATGATTGAAGCGGTAACCGGATTTTTATGGGGAGACTTGGTAAAGATTCCACTACCCGGAGGAAGCAGTCTGGGGCTGTCTTTGATGGTGATTCTATTAATTCCCGCCGGCATTTATTACACGATTCGCACGAAATTTCTTCCTATTCGTTTATTTTCAGAGATGGTGGCAGTGATTTTGGAAAAGCCTCAGGGAAAGGAAAAGGGCGATCTGAAGAAAGGAAAGCTGTCCGGCTTGCAGACTCTGATTGTTTCCACGGCCACAAGAGTGGGAATGGGAAACCTTGTAGGAGTGGTTGCAGCTATTTCCGCAGGAGGAGCAGGTGCGGTTTTTTGGATGTGGATTACTGCTTTAATCGGTTCTTCCACTGCTTTCGTAGAGGCTACATTAGCCCAGTTGCATAAGAGAAAGGATCCATTATACGGGGGATTCCGTGGCGGTCCTGCCTACTACATCCATGACTTCTTTTTTAAGAAGGCTCCCGGAGAGGAATTGAATGGAGAAATTCCTAAAAAGAAGAACATTATTGCGATTCTTTTTGCTCTTTCCGGTTTGATCTGTTGGGGAGGAATCAGTCAGGTAATCGGAAATTCCGTGTCCTCCGCTTTTGAAAATGCCTTTTCCGTTAAACCGATTATTTCCACAGCAATTCTTGTGCTTCTGGCAGCGGTAATAGTCTTAAGAAAACACGCTACAGCAAGGGTTTTGGATGTGATTGTACCGGTGATGGCCGGCTTATACTTTGCTCTTACTGTT
Organism: Oribacterium sinus; assembly: GCF_963537195.1. Lineage (GTDB taxonomy): Bacteria > Bacillota > Clostridia > Lachnospirales > Lachnospiraceae > Oribacterium > Oribacterium sinus_A. The sequence continues at coordinate 7,947 of NZ_CAUTEG010000072.1, forward strand.
TTTGTAATCCTGAGAAATATTACATCTCTGCCAAGCGTATTTCAGAGAATTTTCTCCGAAGCCTTCGGCCTTCGGCAAATAGTGGCAGGCGGTTTCGGTGCGGTAGTTATGAACGGTGTAAAGCGCGGACTTTTCTCCAATGAGGCAGGCTCCGGCTCTGCGCCCTGTGCGGCAGCTGCGGCAGATACGGATCACCCGGCGAAAATTGGATTATTCCAGGCTATGGGGGTATTCATTGATACCATTGTAATCTGTTCCTGTACCGCTTTTATCATGCTTTTGGTACCGGAAGCACAGATTGTAAATCTGCAGGGAATGGATATTTTGCAAACTGCTATGGCATACCACTTCGGCTCCTTCGGAAAGATATTTATTGCGATTATTTTGTGGCTCTTTAGCTTTTCCACTTTTTTGGGAATCCTGTTCTATGCCCGTTCCAATATTTCCTACATTTTCGGAGACAACTGGGCTTCCCAAACCGGCTATAAGATTTTTGCTTTGATTATGCTCTTTGTGGGAGGCTTGGCGCAATACACCGTAGTGTGGGATATGGGAGACATGGGCGTTGGACTGATGACTATTTTCAATCTGATTGTTATGTATCCATTAAGTAGAGAAGCTCTGGCAGCCTTAAAGGACTACGAAGAGCGCTTGAAGGAAGAACGTAAAGAAAAAAACTGAATATAGCATAAATCCAGGGGAGAAACCGACTGTATAGATGCGGTTTCTCCCTTATTGCCGGGAAATAATATTATTCTTGCCTTTTCATCCTTAAAAAGGTATTCTTAAGTCAGTGAAATAATACTTTTCATGAAGGGGAGGTCAGTATGGAACAACAAGATGAACAAAAGGAAAAGTTACAGCAAGAGGGTGATTCCGGAGATGCCGGGAGCACTGCTTCGGACAATCTTCAGGCGGCTGCAGAAGCTGTAGAAGAAAAGCTGGAAGAAGGAAAAGAAGAGCTGAAGAATCAGGCTGAGAATCTTGCAACGGAAGCGCAAGGGAAGGTAGAACAGCTGGCAGAGGGCGTTCAGGATCAGGCAGAGAATCTTGTATCAGAAGCTCAGGATAAGCTTAACGAGCTGGCTCCTGAAGCGGAAAAGCAGGCTGAAGCAGCAGAAAGTAAGGCTGAAGCAGCAGAAAGTAAGGCTGAGGAAGCTGTTCAAGAGGCACAAGCCCACGCGGAAGAAGCAGCAGAAAAAGTTCAGGACAAGGCTACAGAGCTTGCAAAGGAAGCAGAAGCCAAAGCTGAAGAAGCGGCTCAGGAAGCCGGAGCTAAAGCTGAAGAAGTAGTAGCAAAGGCAGAGACAGTAGCTGCGGCAGCCGGAGCAGCTGTGGCGGAAAAGGCTTCCGAATTAAAAGAGAAAGCAGAAACGGAAACCGACAAAAAGATCAAAGAAATCAAGGCAAAAAAACAGGTAAAAGACAATGCCAATGCAGAAAATGCAGGAAAGAATAATTCCGCACTTTTTGTAGGAGTTGCCGTTGTTTTGATTTTACTTGTTTTGGCATCTTTCTTCGCTTTATTACCAAGAAAGACAAAAGTCAATTTGGACAAGTATGTCACGGTAAGCTTTGACGGCTATGATGGCTACGGAAAAGCCTTAGTGAAGTTTGATAAGGATGCGTATCTGAAGGATTACAAAAAGAAAATCAAGTTAAAGAAAAGCGGGAATTTCCTGCAGGACAGCTTGACCAAGAACTACGGAGCGGCAGAGCTGCTTTATGATTTCTACGTTGACGGAAACTGGAAGATTGAAGGGGATTCGTCGGACGGAAAGCTGAAGAACGGAGAGACCGTAAAGCTTAGCTGGGGATTCAATCAGGAAGAACTGGAAGAACAATTTAAAGTCAAATTCAGCTCTAAGGGAACAGAATTCAAGGTTGAAGGTTTAAAGGATGTACAGCTTTTTGATGCCTTTAAGGATTTTGACTATAAGTTCACCGGCATTTCCCCGGAGGGAGCTGTGGAGTGGAAAGGAACCGGAGATATGGATGGCTCCAAGGGTTACTACTTTACGGTTGAACCTTCCATGGATTTGAAGAATGGTGACAAGGTAAAGGTGAAAATCGAGCCGGCAAATCCGGAATCTGTAATTCAAAAATACGGTATTGCTCCTAAGGAAACAGAAAAAGAAATTACGGTAGAGGGCTTACCTTCCTATGTGGAAAAGGCTGACGCAATTTCAGATTCTTTATTGCAGGATATGCAGAAGGAGATTACAGATAAGATTCAGTCTCAGTTAGCAAGCCAAGGAGAAGAGGTAAGCTTTGTGGGGGCGGAATACTTGGGATATTATTTCCTGACTTCCAAGAGTGCCAATGCCTTTGAGCACAACATTATGTTCCCGGTAATGAAGGTCAATGTGCAGATTAACATTCCGGATAAGAGTTACAATGCGCAACACAGCTATTATTTTACAGGCGCATTTACCAACCTTATGGATGAGGGAAGCGGTAAGGTTACAGTAGATTTAAATGATATGGATATTCCTTATCACTACGCCACCATCGATACAGGAGTTGTAGCTTGGTTCAGTACTGTAAAATTCAATTTTAGCGGATTTGAAGACCTGAATTCTCTTCGGAATCAATGCGTAAGCCAGAAGCTGGACAAGTATACTGTAGAGGAAACCGTAAAAGATCCTGCGGCGCAAAGCACAGAGTCCGGTGCAGAGAATAAGGAAGAAAGCTCTTCTGCAAATGAAGAGAAGGAAAGTAGCTCTGCAGCAGAAAGCAGTGCGGCAAATCCATCATAATAAAGCTTTTTGTACAAAATTTCAAAATACGAAGATGGACTATGCTCTCATCCCTTGCAATTTAAATCTGCCTAGGGTAATATGAGATTCTCAAAGAGGGAAGAAGATGAATTCTTCCCTCTTTTGCTGAGAAAATTGCATAGTAGGGGTGAAGAAGCTTAAGATGGCAGAGTTATTGGAAAAAATGGATAAGGGGCAGAGTTGTTCCGGATTGGATATAGAGATTCCCATGGCGGTGGGAAGAATGCTTATGAAAAGCGGTGCAGAAACCTACCGCGTGGAAGAAACTATGAATTATGTAGCAAAATCACTGGGGGTTCAGCATTTTTCCGCTTATGTTTTAAATCGAGGAATCTTTGCCTCCGGAACCAATGAGCAAGGTATAAAAGAATCAGGCGTAATGAATGTACCGGATACTGTTTATAATTTACGAAAGGTGGAAGAGGTGAATACCTTGTCCCGCAGTCTTTCCAAGGAGAATAGAATTCCGAAAGCGGAAATTTTGCGCCGTTTGGAGGATATAGATAAAATAGAAGGATATGGATTTTTTTGGATTTTAGTTGCCTACTATTTTGGATCCTTCGGTTTTGCCATGGCTCTTGGAGTCCCGTTTATGGATTCGGCTATATCCGGTTTGGCCGGTATATGTTTGGGAATTGCCAGTTATTACTTGTCCCGCTTTGTGAGCACAAGTTATATTATGACGATTCTGGGAAGCTGTGTGGTAACGCTAAGTGTAAATGTTATGTATTATTTCGGAATCGGAGAATATCCCAGTCGAGTAATGCTGGGAGCTTTAATGCTATTGGTTCCGGGAGCCTTTTTCACGAATTCCGTTAGAGAATTTTCTCAAAACAACTACCTGGTAGGAACATCTTTGTTGCTTACCGCGATGCTTACCTGTGTTTCCATGTCCGTTGGAGTTGCGGCAACGGCGGAGGTTTTACCTTTTGCTATGCAAATGGGAGAAGCTCAGGGAATAAATTTTTATGGCGTATTGTATAAAGCGCTCTGTGCAGTAACGGCAGGGATGGGTACGGTTTCCTTTGCCCTTCTTTATCAAGTACATTATAAATACTTTTGGGACATCGGCATTATCGGTTCTGTTTCCTGGTTCATTTATCTGATGGTGGAGGATATTTCAGGAATGGATTCCATGGCGGTTCTGTTTTCGGGGATTTTTGCGGCAGTATTCTCCCGCTCCTTAGCGGCCAAGAGAAAGTGCCCCACCACAATCTTTTTATCCACCAGTATCTTCCCCCTGATTCCGGGTATTGGTGTATATAAGGCAATTTATTATTTAATTACGGGAAATGGAGCATTATCGTTAAAATATGGGCGGTCTTGCTTTCTTACAGCCTTTACCATTGCTATTGCTATTGGAATCGTGCAACAGATTCCCCAGAGTTTCTTCCAAAAAAAATCAAAATAAGCTTGCATTGTGGGGAAAAATAAGATATATTTTTCCCTATCGGGATGTAGCGCAGGTGGTAGCGCGCTTGACTGGGGGTCAAGAGGCCGCAGGTTCAAGTCCTGTCATTCCGAGGAAAAGGCTTTGTAAAGGAAACTTTACAAAGCTTTTTTTGACGGATTCTATAAGCTTTATCATACTGCTTTTAAAAGCGGTAATGGTTTTTAGTTCTATAATACTGTTTCATCCGGCAATAGGGGAAGATGTCACGAACATTTATGGGTAATTACTATCGGCGATAGCAGAGAAAAAATAAGCAAAAAATCGAAAAGTAAGAAAAATTTTAAAAAAACTATTGACAGTCCCATTTTCGAATGTTAAGATACACAAGCTGTCGCAAAAAACAAGACAGCAAAAAGCAGAAAGAAAG
>NZ_CAUTEG010000073.1:0-12316 GCF_963537195.1 Oribacterium sinus
TCATCATCAAGAACTGTTTCAAGATAATCAATCGTATTGTTAAACGACTTGATAATATTCATTTCGATTCCTCCTTTCTTTCGGTTTATTTTAGTATAGAGGAAGAGTTCTTTTCCTACCCTACAATATCTGTACAAGTTTTATAGGTTTCATCTCATAGAAACTTATACCTTGCTAAGTTCAACAAATTGGCATTTATCAATTTGTAAATCTTAATAAATATCCATTGGGATCTTGTATTAAGAACTCAATTTGTGTTTCTTCTGCACCATTAACTTGATATTGATTTCTTGTTAGTTCTCTATATATTTCAAAATTTAGAGTTTTCACTAATTTATAAATTCCTTCAACATCTTCGACTGCTATTGAAAAATTTATACCTCTTCCCAAGGGATAACTTAATTCGCCTGTGTTCCACCCATCATCATGAATTTGTTCAAACATAAACTGACTTCCTTGAAAAGACATGAAAACAAACCTTTCATCATTGCGTTCGTATTCTATTTTGAATCCTAATCTGCTATAGAATTTTTTTGTTTTATTAATATCAAAAACCGATAATTCCGGAATCATCTTATTAAAATCCATCTCTATCTCCCATCCTTATAGCCCTAATTGTCCTAACCACTCCTCAATATCTTCCACGGAGGTATTCGCAGAAAGCATCAGTGTATCCTCATTATTTTCATCACATAAAATCAATTCCTGTTCTTGATTAAAAAACAGGCTTAGCCATACAATAAAGCTTGCATAATCCCTCATTCTATTCTCGGAATTAAAATACTCTATGGCAAAGGTTGTTCTTTTTTTATCCATTCGTAGGGTAAACTGATAAGACTCCTCATAATTTTCCCAACAAATATCATAGGAAAATGACGCACTGTTACTCTGCTCTATCTCTGTCCCCGGATACTTCTTTTTGATTTCCCTATTGAATATTTCTAAATCAAAATCATTATTTTCCACTTTGTTTACATGAATAAAACTTGTCACAGACATCTCTAACTTACCTCAAGGCCAATGGTTTCTTATAAGACAAAATTTTCTCCTGCTAATATCAGTATGCCGGAGCAGAATGTCTTCTTCTCAAAAATCAGATTCGGAAATTCTGTTCTTAGTTCATCCGCAACGCAATAGATTTCATCATTATCCCACTCATCCGCATATTCTTTTTTGCATTGATCTAATTCCTTGCGATTTGAAAAAGCGACATCTCCAATTAGAATCTTTCCGCCATCTTTAAGATGTGCAAGCAAATCTTTTATCAAAACAGTCTTTTGTGCATCCGTTAAGTGATGAATAGAATACGTCGCAATAATAAAATCAAAGGACTCTTGCTTCAGTTCATCCGCTAAGCCCTTTAAAAAATCCCCCTCATAAAGATGTGCACCCGGCATCTTCTCACGCGCAAGCTCTATCATTCTTGAGGAAAAATCTTGTCCGTAAATAGTGCATCCGTTCTCATATAGTCTTGTGGTTAATGTACCTGTCCCGAACCCGAGGTCCAAAACCACTGCATTAGGCTTTTCCATTATGATTTTGTAAATATCTCCCAGAATCCTCTTGTACCCTGCAAAGGGATAACGATTCTCTTCTTCCGATACCCCGACTGATTTATCGTAATCATCCGCCCATAAATCAAAACCTTTACTATTTAACATTTTCCCTCCTCTACTCCTGCTTTTCTATCGTATGTCCTTGCTTTTCCCGCCTTTACCCTAGCAGGCAAGATGTATCTCTCGCTCAAAGTTCTCAGTACATTTCGAGCGATAAAGCAGCCGGAATCCCCATAATCCCCTGCATCCATTTTTATCGCAAAAGCTCCAAAATTCCTTCTGCACAGCGGAGATTCACATCTTGAAAATGCTTTCCCGGGTTCAGTTCATATTTGCAGGGAATCCCCAAGCTCCTAAAATACTCGAGCAGCTCTTCCGTATTTTCTTGCATGGTTTTTAAAATAGGATGTCTCGTTTTAGACTCTTGATCTCCAATGGATAAATACAGCTTTTCCGGCAAGCTTTTCATCGTATTTTCTTTGCAAAATTCCTTAATCCCCGGAAACCACAGAGAGCCCGACATACTGGCCACACGGGTAAAGACATCCGTCTTATACAAGGCATACAAGGCAAATAATCCCGCCAGAGAATATCCGGCTATGCCTATGAAACTCGCCTTTCCGTGAATTCTTTCCGTAGCCCAAGGTAAAATAGCGGACAGTAGGCTTTCCAAATATACATCCGCGCCTCCGGAAAAAGACTCTCCGTCTTTCGAGAGCGCCGCAGCCGGCCAGGGAGACATCTCCCTCTGCCAGTCATGAATGCTGATTGATAGAAAACTACACTCCGGCGCATTCTGTTTCCGAAGCTCCTGATACACCGCCTCCCCCTCATCGGAAAAGCTGTGAAAAACAATCAGCGGACGGTCCGCTTTCTCCGCCCGAAATAAGCTTAGTTTATAATCACTCAAGGTAAAATCTTCTCTATGCATACGCTATTCTTGCCTCCTCCGATAGAGCTTCTTTAATGATAATGTCTTTCATAATATCTTCCCTGCAAAATTTCTAATATTCCTTATTTCTTAAATGAGCAAGTCCGAATAAAATCCTTCACCTCTGCCCCGGCTTCCAGATAGCGAAGCAATATCTCCGCACAGGCATGGCTGTCACTATCCGCCTGATGGTGGTCCAGTGCAATTCCGAAATGCTCGCAGACCATATTTAACTTATGGCTCCTGTCGGGAAAGAGGCTTCTGCCCATTTTCACCGTGCAAAGATAGCGGGCATAGGGCTTCCAGTCAATGCCATAGTCCAAAAGACAATTTTTCAGCACATTCATATCAAAAGAAGCATTGTGGGCCACCAGCATTCCGTCGGAAAAAAGCGGCTCAATCTGCTGCCATAATTCCGGAAAGGTGGGCGCATCCTTGACACTGGCCTTACTGATTCCGGTAAGCTTGACATTGAAATAGTCAAAGTCCGCCTCGGGATTCACTAAAGAATAGAATTCCTTACTGATTTTTCCCTCTTCCACAACGGTAATGCCGATCGCACTCATGCGGTTGTTCTTTCGGTTTGGTGTCTCCACATCAAAAACAATAAAGCGTGCCACGATTTCCTTCTTTCTCTTACAGCTGATACAGTTTCGTATATTTCTCCTCAATGTACTCCAAGAAATAGTTTACATTGAACTCCTCCCCGGTCACCATTTTCATAAGCTCCGGTGCCTCATAGCGGAAACCATAGGTATGGATATGCTCCTTCAACCAATTCATGATTTCATCAAAACGGTTATTTCCCAAAAGCCTCTCTACATCCAGATCCTTCCGCATAGCCTGCATAAACTGGGCAGCAAAGGCTGTTCCCAAAGCGTAGGTAGGGAAGTAGCCGAAGCTTCCGTCCGACCAGTGCACATCCTGTAAGATGCCCTCTTTATCATTTGGCACATCCACGCCCAAATACTCCTTGTACTTTGCATTCCAGGTTTTATCCAGTCCCTCTGTAGAAATGCTTCCGTTAAATAAGCCCTTCTCAATTTCATAACGAATAAGGACATGCAACGGATAGGTCAATTCATCCGCTTCCGTACGGATAAAGGACGGCTTGGAACGGCTAACAGCCTGGTAAAACTCCTCTAAAGAAACCTCTCCCAGTTGCTTTGGAAAATGCTTTTGAAGCCTAGGATAATGATATTTCCAAAAGGCCAAAGTTCTTCCCAGATAATTTTCGCAAAGGCGGGACTGGGACTCATGCATACCGGAAGACACTCCCTCGGATAAAATCATACCGTCATACTTCGGGTTAATATTATGCTCATAGTAGGCATGTCCTACCTCATGCACCGTGGATAAAATGGCAGAAATCACATTGTTTTCGAGATATTTCGTCGTGGTACGGCAGTCATTTTCACAGGTCCAAGAAGTGAAGGGATGCTCGGATTCATTTTGATAGCCCCAGGAAGAATCAAAATGCAGATACTCTAAAAGACCTTCCATAAACTTCTTCTGTTCTTCCACAGGGAAGCTCTGCGTAAGAAAATCCTCCCGAAGCTGCTTCGCCTTTGTGACCTTCTGAATGAGCGGTACCAGTCTTTCCTTTAAAGCGGCAAAGAAGGCATCATATTTTTCCTCATCCATCCCCGGCTCAAAGTCATCCAGCATCTGATTATAAATACTCTTATCACTCTTTCGATAGCCGTAAAGCTTCTTTTGGCTCTCAATTACCTTTTTCAGATAAGGGGCAAAGAGAGAATAATCCGCCTTAGATTTTGCTAAAATCCAGGCATCAAAGGACTCATCACAAAGCTTTTTAAAAGCTACAAACTCCTCCTTCGGAATACAAAGGGTGTCTTCCGCCTTCTTATAGTAAAGCTGAATAGCCCGCTTATTTTCCGCGTCCACCTCAGAATCTTCCTGCAAATCCTTTAGTAATGCCACGATTTCCGGATCGGTTTCCAAGCTAAAAAGCTCCCCTGCCAAAAAGGCGGAACGCTCGTCCCGATAGCTGGCCCCTGCCTCCGGTGCCACCGTCTGCTTATCAATACCAATGATGCTCAAGGCCATTTGATAGGCAGAACATTTGAACAGCCAGTCCTGATACTTCTTTAATTTTTCTTCTGTAGTCATATTTTTCCTTTCTTATAATTGTTTTACTATAACACATGCCGGTACGGGAATATTCTGATATAATGATTTTATGGATTTAACGTTAGCATTTTTTGCATTTTCACAAAACTGCCAACGTTAATTTTAATATTTCGTACTGTATTTGCTATTATATACTATGAACTAATAAGTTAGAAAGGAAGAATAATATGGCTTGGTATCCTCGTGAAAACTACCTTAAGAAGATTCGTGACTTTTATCACGAAACCGATATTATTAAAGTAATCACCGGTGTGCGAAGATGTGGTAAATCCTGTCTTATGGAAACAATTGCCAACGAATTAAAATCGTCCGGAATTCCTAGTAATCATATTTATTTCTTCGACTTGGACAGTAAGGACTATCATAAAATTACAAATCCGGAACAATTGGAACAGCTATTGGAATCAGTTCCGAAAGTGCGTGGAACAAAATATCTTTTTATTGATGAGATTCAAAATGTAAAGGACTTTGAACTAATTCTTAACAGCTTTCGTAGGTCTAATGAATGGTCAATTTTTATTACCGGTTCAAATTCGTATCTCCTAAGCGGAGAATTGATGACAAAACTAACCGGAAGATATATTGAATTTGAGATGTTCCCACTTTCGTTTGAGGAATACGAAGGCATTAAAAAATTCTATGGAAAAAAAATTGCTTCCGACCGACAAGAAGAATTACAAAACTATATTCTTGAAGGCGGTTTTCCCAGAACAATACAACTGGAAAATATTGCCGCAAAGCGTAGATATGTTCAAAGTGTTATCGAGGAAATCTTTGAAAAAGACATTAGAAGAAGGCTAAAAATCCGTAATAAAAATACATTTGAAACAGTCCAAAAATACATCATCAACAACTTTGCCGCAACAACCAGTCTAAAAAGCTTAAAAAAAGCCATTGAACAAAATGGAACAGCTATAAGCGAAGCCACGATTGCAAGATATGTTAAAGCCTTGTTGGATGCGAAAATTCTTTGCGAATGCCCTAGGTTTGATATGAAGTCCAAAAAATCCTTAAGTGGAGAAAAGAAATACTATTTAGCTGACACCGCTTTTTATTTTGCTCAGAACACGGACAACAGAATTAACTTTGGTCCTGTTCTTGAAAATATTACCTATATATATGCAAAATCTCATGACTATTCTGTAGCTGTCGGGAGAATAGGGAAGCTGGAATGTGATTTCATCTTAAGAAATAACGAGATGCGTTATTCCTACATTCAAGTTGCTTATACCATTGCATTATCAAAGGATACCGAAGACCGTGAGTACCGACCACTCGAAGCCATTAAGGACAATTATCCTAAATATGTTGTTACTGCAGACTCTATTCTTCAACAGCGAAACGGTATTGAGCATATTAACCTTATTGACTTTATGAGAAATGGAAAAGAGTTTTTAGCTTAGTTTATAAAATATATTTCCACTTATAGGAGAAAGGGGCTGTGAAAAACAAGAGAATGACATGATTATATTCAAATTATAACTATATTATTCTTTCCAGCCCCTTCTGCACTATAAAATTTATTCTTCTATTCGGCCCTATAGCAATCCAAAATTACAGCTTGTTTTGCAAGAATGCTATTACCGCTTAATTTTATAGTTAGGCATTACAGTTTAGTTTTACACTCTGGCAACGCCGCTTTTCTTCGCAGCTTCCGCAACGGCATTTGCCACTGCATCTTTCACTCTTTCATCAAAGGCTGCCGGTAAAATGTACTCCGCATTTAATTCCTGATCGCTCACAAGGCCTGCGATAGCGTAGGCTGCGGCAACCTTCATTTCATCATTGATATCCTTTGCCCGCACATCAAGGGCTCCTCTAAAGATACCCGGGAAGCATAGTACATTATTGATCTGGTTGGGAAAATCCGACCGTCCTGTAGATACTACTGTAGCACCGGCCTCCTTCGCATCTTCCGGGAATATTTCCGGAATAGGATTGGCACAGGCAAAGATAATGGGCTTCTCCGCCATGCTCTTCACCATATCCTTATTCAGGGTTCCCGGTGCGGAAACACCGATAAAGACATCCGCATTTTTGATAACATCAGAAAGACTTCCCTTTTCCATGGAGAGATTGGTAACCTCTGCCATTTCCATCTTAATGGGATTTAAGTTCTCTCTTCCCTTATAAATAGCACCTTCCCTATCCGTCATAATCACATGTTTTGCTCCCATGCTTAAGAGCAGTTTGATAATGGCAATGCCTGCCGCTCCTGCTCCGGAGGTCACAATCTTCACTTCTTCGATTTTTTTCCCGGTAAGCTTTAAGGCATTAATCAGACCTGCCAAAGTGACCACCGCAGTGCCATGCTGGTCATCATGGAAAATAGGAATATCGCAAATTTCCTTTAGTCTCTTCTCAATTTCAAAACAACGGGGTGCGGAAATGTCTTCCAGATTTACTCCTCCAAAGCTTCCGGCAAGGAGGCTCACCGTTTTCACAATTTCCTCCACATCCTTCGTTCTTACGCAGAGCGGAATGGCATCCACATCTCCAAATGCCTTAAACAGCACACATTTTCCTTCCATAACCGGCATGCCTGCCTCCGGCCCTATATCTCCCAAGCCTAAAACCGCAGTTCCGTCCGTTACCACCGCCACCGTATTCCAGCGTCTGGTCAGCTCATAGCTTTTCTCCACATCCTTCTGGATCACTAGGCAGGGTTCCGCCACGCCCGGGGTATAAGCAAGACTTAAAGCCTCTTTGCTATCCACCTTGGCTCTCGGTGTAATTTCCAGCTTTCCCTTTAATTCATAATGCAGTTTCAATGATTCCTTCGCATAGTCCATTTTTTCTTCCTCCATACTTTATATCATCTCTTCTTATACCGTTTTTCTTATAGCACTTCTTCTTGTTTCACTTCTTAGACCGTTTCTTCTTAATACCGTTTCTTCTTAATACCGTTTCTTCTTAATACCTTTTCTTCTTGTTTCACTTCTTCTTTGATGAGTACTTTTATTCTATTTTCTTATATCATTTTTTCCGGTTGAAATACTTCATCGAATTTCTCTTCCGTCAAGAAGCCAAGCTGTAGGCAGGCTTCTTTCAAAGAGATATTTTCCTGAAAAGCCTTCTTCGCTGTCTTCGCCGCATTTTCGTAGCCAATGTAGGGATTCAAACAGGTTACAAGCATAAGAGAACGGTGAAGGTTTTCCTGCATTTTCTCCTTGTTCGCCTTGATGCCTACAACACAGTTCCGATTAAAAGACAGCATGGCATCGGAAAGCAGGCGTACGGACTGCAAAAAGTTGTAGATGCACACCGGCATATATACATTTAGCTCAAAATTCCCTTGAGAAGCCGCCATGCCCACCGCCACATCATTGGCCATGACTTGAACGGAAACCATGGTAAGCGCTTCGCATTGGGTAGGATTGACCTTTCCCGGCATAATGGAGCTTCCCGGCTCATTTTCAGGAAGGAAAATTTCTCCAAGACCGCATCTTGGTCCGCTACCCAGCCACCTGATGTCATTGGCTATTTTCATAAGATTCGCCGCCAGGGCTTTCAATGCACCGTGGGCAAAAACAATCTCATCCTTCGAAGTAAGAGAATGAAATTTATTGGCTGCGGTTTTAAAATCCTTTTTAGTAAGTTCAGAAACCGCTTTGGCCACCTCCAAATCGAAGCCTTTGGGGGCATTTAATCCCGTTCCCACCGCGGTTCCCCCAAGAGCCAGCTCCCGAAGTCCGGGAAGGCTTAATTGCAGCATCTCCTTCGATTTTTCCAGCATCACTTTCCAACCGCTGATTTCCTGAGAAAAGCTAATCGGGGTGGCATCCTGTAAGTGAGTCCGGCCTGTTTTTACAATGCCTTCATTTTCCTGCATAAGTCTTTCAAATGATTGAATGAGGGTGTCAAGACTGGGAAAAAGTCTCTCCTCGATTTCCAAGGCTGCTGCGATATGCATGGCTGTTGGGAAGGTATCGTTGGAGCTTTGTGACATGTTGGCATGGTCATTGGGATGCAAAAGCTTTTCTCCTGCCATTTCATTTCCCCGATTGGCAATGACTTCGTTCACATTCATGTTGAACTGGGTTCCGCTTCCGGTCTGCCATACCACAAGGGGAAAATGCTCGTTGAGTTTCCCCTCTAAAATCTCATCACATACACCGGAGATCAAAGTTTTTCGTCTTTCATCCAGTTTGCCAAGTCGGTTATTGGCGATTGCCGCCGCCTTTTTTAAAATGGCAAAGGCACGAACAATCTCAGCGGGCATTTTCTCCGTTCCTATTTTAAAGTTCTCAAAGCTTCTCTGGGTTTGTGCCCCCCAGTATTTTTCCACCGGAACCCGCACTTCCCCCATGGAATCGTGTTCTGTTCTATAGTCCATTTCTTTTCCTCCATACAGCATTTACAACAGGGAAAATCACTTCGGGTAGATTTTATCAAAAAAATGGCTGACGGAACAGGCTGGATTCTATCTTGTCCTTCATTTTTCATCTTTACATCGTTTAGATTGAGTGCTATCATCTAATCAGTGTATAGATTAAAGCAAAAAAGGAGTATGCTTTGAAAGCCGATACATACCATCATGGGAATTTAAAAGAAGAATTAGTAGAAAAAGGCCTGGCCTATATCGATCAATATGGTCTGGAAGCCCTTTCTATGCGTAAACTGGCAGATTCTACAGGCGTCAGTCCTGCCGCGCCGTATGCCCATTTTAAAAATAAGGAGGCTTTTCTGTCCGAAGTTCGTAATTATGTGAATCATCGATTTTATTCGACATTGGTGAAAGCCACGGAAGATTGTTCCGACCCTTCCAGAATTCTTTTCAATTTGGGAAAAAGTTACGTCCTCTTTTTTTATGAAAATCCTCTGTATTACCGGTTCTTATTTTCTATAGAAGATATTGATATAGAAAATTATCCGCCGTTTGTATTATTCAAAAATACCGCAGAAAAAGTATGGAAAGAGGAATCCGAGAATCGGGATAGTACTTCTATTCTCCATTCAAAAGTAATTGCACTCTGGTCCCTGGTGCACGGGCTGTCTTCTATCGTAAACATGAAAGGCGCTGTAGACACGGATCATCTCGAGGCGGAAGTCGAGCAGATTCTGAGCTCCATTCATGTATAAGAGACGACGCAAAATTGATTTCCAACTTAATTCATGTATAGGGGACGAAGTAAAACAGATTTTCGACCAAACAATATATAGGAGTATAAATGATAGGGGTATATTTAAGCGGTACAGGAAATACAAGGCATTGCATCCAAAAATTTCTTACTGTACTAGATTCCGATGCGAAATGTGTTCCCATTGAGGATAAAGAATCTATAGATGCCATCCGAAAAAATGATGAGATCATTCTTGCTTATCCGACACAATTTTCCAATGTGCCATTTATGGTAAGAGATTTTGTCTTTCGGCATAAGGATGTCTGGAAAGGGAAAAAGATATTTTTAATAACCACTATGGGAGCATTTTCCGGTGATGGAACAGGGTGTCTTGCCAGAGTTTTAAAAAAATATGGTGCAATTATCCTTGGCGGTTTGCAGATTCGTATGCCGGATGCGGTTTGTGACAGTAAATTACTGAAAAAGTCTTTAGAAGAAAACCGAAGAATCATCCATGAAGCGGATAGAAAAATCGAAAAGGCAACAAACACGATTAAACAAACCGGAAAATATCCCCGGGAAGGCTTAAGCTTTCCGGCTCATCTCGCAGGATTATTCGGACAAAGATTATGGTTTTATAATAAAACCACCGGGTATAGTAAAAAGCTCAAAATCAGTGATGACTGCATTGGATGCGGATTATGTGCCTCCATCTGCCCCATGGGAAATCTACGCATACAAAACGGCAAAGCCGTCAATCTGGAAAAATGCACCATGTGTTATCGTTGCATAAGTTCCTGTCCCCAAAAAGCCATTACGCTTTTGGGAAAAGAAGTCGTCGAACAGTGCCGGTATGAGAAATACGTTTAGACAGCAAAAAATTTTTCTCAAAGCACAAAGAAGCGCTTACATGCTCTTCTCTCCTGCGTATTTTTGATATGTATATTGTCCATGGGCGTTGGTCGCCTTGCCGCTCCCGTAATATATGGCATGTTTCGGGCAACGGTGAAGACAGCCCAGACACATGGTGCAGTCCTCCTTCACCCAAACCGGCTTTTTGTTCTGCATTTCAATCGCCTGAACCGGGCATTTCTTTGCGCAAAGTGTACAGCCGATGCAGGCGTCGGACACAGAAAGATTCCTGGTCTTTCGCATTTTGCCGTCATAAAGCTTTTTCGCCACCCTTCCTACAAATTCGGGCACCGTGAAATCCATCTCTTTTCCTTTTTTCTTTTCGGAAAGTAATACCTTAAGCTCATTGATTTCCTCTTCCGCCTGCTTTAAGCTGTTTTTTAGCTTTTCGGCATTGGATAAGTCAAAAATCACAGTCCAGGTATCCGGCATACGAATGTCGAATTTCGCATCCAAGGCTAAACCTTTTTCTTTTAAAAGGCTATCCGCAATCGAAGAGTCTGCCCCCGTTGTCGTTCCGAAGGTCCCCACATAAAAGCTGTAGGGCTTTGTTCCATATCAAAGCTTCAACTTTTCCAAGAACGCATAAACAATGCTGGGCAGTCCCCAATCATAGGTGGGACTTAAAATTCCAAACCTTCCGTCCTTAACCGTATACTCATAGCTTTCTGCCTTGCAGGCTTCCTCAATGGATATCATTTCTTCCTGCGGCTCTTTAATTTTCTCTGCTACATGCCTGGTATTTCCGGTAGCTGAAAAATAAAATAACATCTTCCTTACTCCTCACTTTGTTTCTTTATTAATGCCCTATGTTCTTCACTCGTACTGTTCCTTTGCTTAAATAGTTTCATTGTAGCAGAACTTTTGGAGAATGGACGATCGGTAAAGAAAATCAAGACGGATACTTCTAAAGATAGTTTCCTATCTGATGTCTTTTTGTAAAATATACTTGACATATTAAAAACAAGGTGTATATTGGTTATGTAAATTATTTACGACATTTTGTAATACACATTGCTTTCCGTAAAAAAGTGAGAAAGCAAGGAAAGGAGTTTTCGATGAATTATTTTAATTTAGGAATAGCTGTAGGTTTTTTTACCGTTACACTGCTAGTTCTCTTTCGAAACAGATTGAGTAAGGACAAACAAGATTGTTATGATGAAAGGCAGGTAATCGTCCGTGGAAAGGGCTATCAATACGCTTTTTTCACCACCATGGGGCTTCTCATGCTGTACGCTGCCTTTGCCGAGCCCATTGAAAAGTATATGGAAGCCGGGATTATCCCTCTTGCCATTCTTCTTTTCTCGGGGCTAATCCTCATGGGATACTGCCTTTTCCATGATGCCTTCTGGGGGCTTATCAGTAAAAAAAATAAAAGAATGGGTGTTACCGTATGGGCTCTATACAGTGTACTGAACATCATGCATATCGTTGATAATAGCTCTCCTGATAAAATGTGGATTGACGGAAGGCTCAGTAGCCGTTTTATGGTTCCTCTCCTTCTCAGTATCTTTTTTGCCATTGCCCTGATTCTCATGCTCCTGAAGAATCGAATGAAGAATGACGAAGAGTGAGGTAGAAAATGAAGAATCTCCGTTTAAAATCCGCTAGAGCGGGAAAAGACCTGTCCCAACAGGAACTGGCGGATCTGGTAGGCGTCAGCAGACAAACCATCAATGCCATAGAAAAAGGGGACTATA
>NZ_CAUTEG010000074.1:0-12098 GCF_963537195.1 Oribacterium sinus
CGCGATCTATCGCTGTGACTGGAGTTCAGACGTGTGCTCTTCCGATCTCTATTGCTTTCTATCCTATCGATATTTCTTTTTAGGCTATCCGCATCGCTTTCTATACTAGCTGCATTGCTTTCCACATTACCTGCATTACTTGATACGGCTTCTTCTGCATCTTCTCCTTTTGTACCCCCCTCCGGAAAAAGCTTCTTATACTCCACTTCCTGCATAAAATGCTGTTCCCGGTAAAGCGTATTTTCCTTATAGGCCTTGGCAAAAAGCTGTCCTAAGGGAGAGTCCAGGAACTTCTGAAGCTTCTCTTGATTCAGTAAGCCATATTCCTCCGGGGAAAGAAAGTCGGATAGCTGGGAAATGTCCTTAGAATAATCGTAAAAGGCTAAGGCATGGTGATAGCTGTCTCCTATTGCCGCACCGATATTTTTTCCTTCTGCTTTCATCTTCTGAATCAAGGGGCTGTCGGGCTTTTCCTTGGCCTGCTGCCGTGCTTCAGCTTTACCCTCAGCTTTACTCTCAGCATTGCCTTCTACACCTTGCTCTAATCCTTCTGCCTGTTCACTAGCAGATTCCGTACTATCTACTCCTTGCTCCGTACTCTTTATCTTCGCATCAAGTTCTTCTGTTCTTTCTATCTTCTCCTCATCCCATTCCGGTGCAACTGCCCTTCCTTCCTGTCCGGTTTCAGAAATTGCCTCTCCATGCTCCTCCATAGCCTTCATTTTTAGTAAAGATACGGAGTATTTGGGGCTTCTATGGGTGCTTTTCTCAAAGGGATAGACATAGGAAAAATGTTCTTCCATAAGCTTTTCCGCCTCTGTCTTTTCCCGCCCTGTTCCCAAGAACTCGTAGAGCTTTTTCTCAAGGGAAATGGATTCTCCCATGGCTTTTCCTTCATTTTCCTCCAAATCCTCTTTAGAAATAAAACGAAGGGCGATTTCTTCGGTCTTGGTACTTTCAAAGAAGCTCCGGGAATAGGCCATTAAAATCCAGGCAAGATAAGAACTCGCTCCTCGGATATCCTCCAGAGACAGCCGTTCTTGCACCGGGAATTTCTTGATTAAATCCTCTTCATTTTTGCAAACGCCGGTGAGAATCAGCTTTTCCTCTGCTCTGGTCATGGCAACGTAAAGCACCCGAAGCTCTTCTCCAAGGCTCTCCCGCTCCCCCTTCTCCTTGATGGCGATTTTGTGGAGGGAGGGGTACTTTATTCTTGTTTCCAAATCCAAGTAATCTGCGGCCAGCCCCAGCTCCGAATCCATAAGCATTTTCGCCTTGGAATCCATCTTGTTAAAGGTCTTATGGAGTTGAGAAAGGAAGACCACCTTAAACTGTAGTCCCTTGGAGTGGTGGATGGACATAATCCGAAGCAGGTCATCCTTTTCCGAGAACACCGTTGCCTCTCCCTGATCCTGCTCCTGCTTTTTCACCTTTTCAATATAGCGGATAAAATGGAATAAGCCGCTGTAGCTTCCCTTTTCAAACTGCTTGGCATCCTCTAAGAGCTGGTCCAGATTCGCCTGTCGCTTCTCTCCCAAGGGCAGTGCCCGCACATAGTTATAGTAATCCGTCTCTTCATAGATTAAGCTCAGTAAGGAATGAAGCCTTAAGGAACGGGATAGTCTACGGTAGCGTTCCAGTTTATTTTGGAAGTTCTGCCATTTTTCTTCCAGCCCGGGAGGCAATGCTTTTTCTGCCTGTAAGGATAGATTTACCGCATTTTCCTTGCTCTTATCATAGGGCTTTTCGTATAGGCTACCCTTCACCAGCACAATCTGTCCCAGCTCTTCGTCCGTAAAGGAAAATAAGGGGGAGCGCAGTACTGCTGCCATGGGGATGTCCTGTCTTGGATTGTCAATGATGGCCAGGAAGGACAGAATCGTCTCCACCTCCACCGCAGAATAATATCCGGTTTTTAGTTCCGCATAGGCAGGGATGCCTTCCTTTCCGAAGATATCCACCATTTCTCTGGAAACGCTGTGGGGAGAACGAAGGAGAATCACCATGTCCTTATAGGCATAGCCCTTTTCCAAAAGCTCCCGAACCTTTGCTGCAATCATCTTACATTCCAGTTCCAGCTTACTGAGGGATTTTCCGGAGGAGCTGTTGCCGTCTTCTTCTGACGAATTATTCCGGTTCTCTTGATTCCGGCTTCCCTTGTTTTTCTCCTCTTTAGTGCCAGCTCCATCATCTCCGTCTCCATCTTCATCACTAGAACCGGTTTTTTCCAGCTCTAAGAGAAGCAGTTCCGTTTGATCCCGTCTCTGATTGCCTGTAATAGAATCCTCTTCCTGCCTTGCTTCTTCTGTTCTTAGCTTCCCCAGGAATAGACTGTTCTCCAAATCATATTCGATTCCTCCGAAGTCCTTTTTCATAATCTTAAAGAACAGGGTATTTACCGCGGAAAGCACCCCTTCATCGGAACGGAAGTTCTTCCGAAGGAAAATCTTGGGATAGTTTTCATCATGGTATTTTTCCAGGAATAGCTCCGGTCTTGCCATTCGGAAACGATAAATGCTTTGCTTTACATCTCCCACCTGAAAGACATTGGGCTTTCCGAAGCGCTCCTGGGATAGGGCACGAACAATATATTCCTGCACAAGGTTTGAGTCCTGGTACTCGTCCACCAGGATTTCCCGATAGGATTTGGCCAGTTCATCCGCCAATGCACTATAACGGACTTCCTGCTCTTTTCCTCTACCAATCTCCTTAGCTCTATATTTACCGGCTTCTATCTCATGCTCAGTTTCCGTCTCCACCTCAATTTCCGCCTCTTCCTCGATAGCTCCATCGTCTCCATCCTGATACAAAAGCTTTAAGGCAAAATGCTCCAAGTCCGAAAAGTCCAGTACCGCCCTTTCTTCCTTTTCCTTTTGATAGCGCTCCATAAAGAGAAGGCAAAGTCGCACAAGCTCCAGGATTCGCTTCTGTCCCTTTTCCTCCACTTCCTCTTCCAGTTCTTCCGGAAGCAGTCTATAGTTCTCCTGCCAGGTCTTTAGAGTCTTCTTTCCTCTTTCCCGAAGGGACTTTACCAATTCTTTTCCCTCTGACTTCGTGCTCTTTAGGCGCCCAAAGTTTAGACTCTCCAATCCTCTAACCAAGTCTTCCAGATTATCTGCATTGGCAAGGGCAAGGGCAAGGCACTGATCCCTTTCTTCTAAAATCCGTTCTTCATACTCTATAGGGCCGTTTGGCTCTCGACATAGGTCTAGGGCGTCTTCATAGAGGAGAGACAGATTTTTAAGCCTACTCTTCATATCTTCGTAGAGGTCCTTTTCCCACTTTTCCCTACGAGAATAGGCGTCTTCCTCTAAAAGCCCCTCCAAATAGGCCTTGGGAAAGGGCATGGCGCTGGCCAGGTTATAAAGCTTAAGAATCAGCTCCTCTATGCCTTTGTCCTTCTTTCCTATGGAAAACTGGTCCACAAAGGCCAGGAAGGACTCTTCCTTCTTTTCGTACTCCTCCTCCAGAAGCTCCTCTAAAATATCCGATTGAAGCAGGGACATTTCCCCGGTATCCCCAATCCGAAAATGTGCGTCTATGGAAAGGCCTGCATAATTTTCCTCGATTAGTCGCTTACAAAAGGCGTGGATGGTACTGATATTTGCGGTGGGGAGCAGGGCAATTTCCCGAAGAATCCGCTTGTCATAGCCATTTTGTAAATGCTCTTCCAGCCGTTTTTTGATTCTTTCCTTCATTTCCTCCGCCGCAGCCTCGGTAAAGGTCATCAAAACCAAAGAGGAAAGGGAAGCATTTTCCTCTAAAATCAGGGACAGCACGTGTTCCACCAGCACTGCCGTCTTTCCGGAACCTGCCGCCGCAGAGACCAGCAGATTTCCTTCTCTATGGGCGATTACCGCCTTTTGCTCTTCCGTCCACAATGCCATTTTACTGCCCTTTCTTTTGATACTTCTCTATCCACTCGTCCCAAATCGCTTCTTCCTCGCCTTTTTCCAGACTTCTATAGGAAAAGCCGGGGAGGTCCGGGTCAAAGCCGCAGATGCTGTGGTAGGGGCAGTAGGTACAAGCCGTCTTATCCGGGGCCTCTCGAATAGGAGAAATATCCTTCTCCCCCTCCAGGATTCTCTTACAGTCCTCTTCCACCCTTTCCCGCACATAGGAAAGCATAGCCAGAATCTTTTCTTCTTTGGCAACAGAACCCTTTTCCTCTATAGCGCCGTTTTTCTCCTTTACCGGAAGCAAAAGGCTGTCTCCCTTTAGCTCCCTGTCCATGCGAAAAATGATGTCCTTATCCCCGTTGATTAAGCCCTTGGGTCTTGAAGCCTTCAGCTTTTCCTGAAAAAGCTCCTCCTCAGTCTGCCCCTTAAAGCTTAGGCTTGGGTTATCCATGGTGAAATAAAACAGCCCTGCAGGATGCAATTTGTAGTCCGGATGTCTCTTTCTCTCCTCCTCCAGCAAGATGGATAGGTAGAGGGGAAGCTGAATCTGTAGTCCCGCCTTTAAAAGATCCAAGGAAAAATCCGTATTTCCGCTCTTATAGTCCAAAACCTTTAGGTAATAATTCTTCTCCTCATCCAGATAGCTGTCCACCCGATCCACCCTTCCTCTAAAGGACAGGGTATCGCTTTCATAGTGAAAATCCCGCTCCAGGGCTTCCACCTGAAAATCCCCGCCAGAAAGCTGCCGTTCCAGCGCCCAGAGGATGGTTTTTGCATTTTCCTTAAACTTATGGAAAAAATATTGGTTCCGTCCCCCCTCTAAGAAGGGAGCAAATTCCGGATCCTGCTCACTTTCCGCTATGGCGAAATTAAGATACTCCTGAAAATGCTCGGAAAGCGCCTCTCCCTTCAGCTTTTCTTCCTTTACCTTCTTAAAAAAGCTTTCCACCAGCTTATGGTAAAGATTTCCCAAATCAAAAGCCTGAATCTCTGCCTCTTTTCTTTCCTGCAAATGTAAGCCGTAGCGAAGGAAATGGAAAAAGGCACAACGATTTAGCCCTTCCAGTCGGCTTACGGAGCCTCTGATTTTTTCTCCGTAAAGTTCCTTGGACAGTTCTTTGCTTAGGGGCAAATGTCGATTCTCCCAAAAAACAGCATCCAAAAGCTTTTCCAAATCCTTTTTGTACTCTTCCTTTTGCCAGAGGCTATGGAGAAGCTGAAAGGATTCCAGCTGAAAATAAGGAAGGACCTCTTCCTCCGAACGGAATAAAGCTTCCCTTTTGCAAAGTTTCGGTAATTCCTTGGAAAGACTGGCTTTTGCCTGGGAAAAGCTCTGCATTTCCTGTATTTCCCGTTCCAGCTTTCGTATCTTAAGCTTGGGAAATAGCCGCAATACTTCCTGTAAAATAGGAGAAATCCCTCCCCTGCCCTTTGGTATTCTTAAAGGGTAAGACAGATACAACTCTTCCTTGGGGCTTAGGAAGGCGTGATACAGGTAAAACTCCTGAATATAGCTTTCCTCCCAGGCTAAGGGAGACAGGATGCAATGCTCCTGCCGTAAAAAGCTTTTTTCCTCCTCGGTAAAGAGGGACTTTTTCTTTGGGGGCAGGGGAATGAGCCCTGCATTTAAGCCTAGAAACAAAAAGGCCTTGGGATTATGGAAACGGGAGCGGGTTAAGTCTCCCACCAAGACCTGATCGTTTGTAGCAGGAATCTGCCGCAATTTTTCTAAAGATAAAGCCATATCGAAAAAAGCGGAAAATTCTTTTTTGTTTACCGGAATTTCTCCTAAGCCCTCCTTCATTTTGGAAAGAAGAAGCTGAATCTGGCTTACGCTTCTTTCCAAGCTTTGGGACAGGGAGTCCATGCCCTCATTTTTAAGGAAAATAGCTTCCTCTTCCAGTTTAAAGAGCGCCATTAGCTTTTCCGTAAAGCCTTCCAAGCTTTCTATTCTTTCTTTAAGACTGTGGCTTCCTTCATTTTCCTCTAAAAGACGGAAGAGGGCTTCCGCTTCTAGTAGACTTTCTTCTTGAAAAAGACTTTTAAAGGCGGATTTCCCTTTAAAGCCCTTGGCTCTTGCTTCATTTTCCAAGGCATCAATCCTGTCCTCTTCCTCCCTGCCCCGGTAGGGAAAGGCCCGAAGATAACGAAAGAAGGAGTCGTAAAGCAGACCCTTCTCCATCACCTCTAAGGCAGAGCGAAGAACCTTACTGAAGGGAGAGTCGAAAAGTTTAATGTCCTCCTCCAAAAAGAGGGGAATCGCAAATTTTCTTCCCTGCCGAAAAAAAGCATCCCTATACAGTTCCACATCCGGAAGAACCACCCCGATATCCTGATAGCGATAGCCCCTTTCCTCTACCAAAAAGCGGATATGGCTACAGGCCTCCTCCACCTCTTTGGAAATGTTGGCGGCTTCGATGACAGAAATGCCATGGGGCACGGAAGGATAGGCTCCTCCGGTATAGACCTTACTCCTATCCATGCTTTCCCTCGTCGGACTATGCTCTTCTTTGCTTCCGCTTTCTTCACTTTCTCCTTGCAAAAATCCCTCTACCAAGGTCTGTAAAGCAGGAATTTGCTCAAATCGGGGAAGTAAAGCCCCCTCCGCTCTTTTCTCTCCTGTTCTGCTGTCCAATTCATTTAGGGATAGGGGAGGGAGAATTTCCACTCCCAGCTTCTCTCCCCTACTATAAAGCTCCTTTATCGCTTCTTCTGTAAGATAAAACAGGGATTCCCGCTTTTTCCCGTTTCCAAGTGCAGAGATATTTTTCCCGGAAAACTCCAAGGAAAAATACAGTTCTCCCGCCCTTTCCATCAAAACCTCTATGCAAAGAAGCTGGATGGGGGTAAAGCCGGTAAAACCGTCAAAAATCAGGATGCTATCCTTTAAAGTATTGTCCTTCCAAAGGGCGGATATTCCCTGATCCGCCAAGCCTTCCTCTGTGATTCTGCCGGTCTTGGAAAGGTAGAGCAGGAACTCTTCATAAATATAGGCCAGATCCAAAAATTTGGCTCTTGTTATAGACCTTTTGGATTTTTCCGCGCATTTTCGTAAATCCTCAGGGCTTACCTTGTACTGCATGCATTCGGAGATCTGGGACTTACATTCCTCAATAAAAGAAAGACTTTCCGCCTCCCTTTGATAATAGCTTAGCTGCTTTTTCTTCTTTCCTAAAATCAGGCGAAGAATCATCATTTTCCCCATCTCATCCAAGGAAAGGGGGCTCTTTTGATTGGTATTCTCAAAGGCACGGTAATAGAGCCTTTGGAAGCTAAGAACGTCCACATTCAAAATGCCCTTTCCCTGATTTTCGCTGTGGGATACGATTCTTTTTTGCATGGCAAGGGTATCCTGCTCCGGCACAAGATAGTAAATCTGCCTATGATAATCCTTCCCGGCCTCCTGCAAAGCCTTTCGAATCAAATATTCCGTTTTTCCGGAACCGCCGGCTCCCAGGATGATTTGCAGCTTGGACATCAAAGCCTCCTTTACTGTAGCAGTTTAAAGACTATTTCTGTAAATTATACTTTCTTTAAATTATGCTTTCTTTAAATTATGCTTTCTTTAAATCTATACTTCGCTAAGACCTTCAAACATTCTTTCCACAAAAGCTTTACTATCCTTTAATTTAGGCAAATGAATCTGATTTCCCTCTCCTTCATTTCCCTCTATTAAATAGCCCTCCTGAAGATCCGACTCCAAAAGGCGAATCCAATGCAGGGAGTCTTCGAAAAGCTCCGGATAAAAATAATACAAAAGGCTGGTCATATCCCAGTTATAAAAGCCGGGAATGCCGTAGACTCTATCATTATAATGCATCCAGTCCTTTGCCTTCCCTAAAATATACTGCCCTAAGGAAGATTTTTCCAGTCTACTCTGACATTCTTCATAGGAAAGGAGGAAGGCCAGGCAGGCGTTTCCGGTGAGGGTGTGGAGATTCTTGCCATTCTTTAGCACAAGTTCCGTAGCCTTATAGTCAATGGAGAAGTTTAACTCCTTCATTTCTTTCTTGGCAAAAATCAGGGGTTCTGTAATCCCTCCCATAAAGTAAATGCCCTTCACATAGGAGAAAAACTCTGCGTCCAGCATATAGGCTCCTGCAATATTGGTGGTGGATCCGGTAACCAATATGTCCACCTCTCCCGGAAAACGCTTAACCGTCTCCAGTATCTTTTTAGAGGCTTCATTCTCCCACTGTCTTGGCGCAACCGCACCGTACCAAAGGGGAATCTCTTCCCTTCCTCTCTCCTTTAGCATCTTCTTCGTGTTTTCATAGACCACAGCGGTTTTGTTGTTTCCAAAGGAAGAGGATAGCCCAAGAAGCTCTATATCCTTTCGTCCTAAAAGATAGAGAAGGCAAAGGCCGTCATCAATATCACAGTCCGGAATCCCCATGGTGTTGTCGCAGTCAAAAAGAAGCTTTCTTCTTTCCATCCTACTCTCCCTCCTTAAGCAAAAACAAAATCTTTTCTTCCCCTTCTTTAAAGCTAAGGGTAGGGAAGCCCTTTGCCGGAAGCTCCTCTCCCCTTTCGATTAGGCAGCTAAGGACTAGACCGGCAGAGTTCTTATAGAAGGCACGGAAAAACTCCCCTAAGTATTCTTTTTCGATAAGCTTAAAGGGGCTTAGTGCTTCGGCTGTTACGCTTACTTCCTCCACTTCATGAAGACTTTCTCCCTGCTTTTCTGCTATCTGCCTTTCCCCTATTTCTTCTTTAAAGCTAAGCTGTCTCTCCCGAAAAAAGAAGCTGTAGTTTCCCTCTTCTTTCTCTACCGGAAAGGAAAAGTAGGGACAGGAAAATACGCCATTTTCCACTCTACCCAAAATACTGTTTCCCTTCCCCATGAATCTTGCCACATATTCATTCACAGGACTGTAATATAGCTTCTCTCCCTCATCCACTTGGAGAATCTCCCCATCTTTCATAAGCGCAATACGGTGGGCAAGTCTTAGCGCCTCCTCCTGGTCATGGGTAACCAAAACCACGGTTAGATTCTCTTTTTTCTGAAGCTCTAATAAAAAGTCTCCCATTTCCCTCCGAAGATTAGGATCCAGGGCGGAAAAGGGCTCATCCAAAAATAGGATATTCTCATTCATGGCCAGGGCTCTGGCAATGGCAACTCTTTGCATTTGTCCTCCGGAAAGGCTGTCAATGCGCCTTTCCGAATAGCCCTCCAGCTGTACAAGCTTTAAAAGCTCCTCCACTCTTTTATTTCGCTCTGCTTTGGGAACTTTTTGTAATTCCAGAGAAAAACCAACATTTTCCCCCACGTTCAAATGAGGGAAAAGCCTTAGATCCTGAAAGACCACGGAAATTCCCCTCTTATGGCTGGGGAGATTTTGAATCTCCTTTCCCTGAAAGAAAATTTTTCCTTTGCTTAGGGGATATAAGCCCAGCATTGCCTTTAGGAGACTGCTTTTTCCGCAGCCGCTTTCTCCAAGAAGCGCCAATATTTCCCCGGAACGAACCTCCAGGGAAATGTCCTTTAAAATCTTTTTCTTCTCCAGCTCCAGCTCTAAGTTTTCACAAGATAAACGAATTTCCACCCTTAACTCCTTTTACAAAATGCTCTGTACGCCCTCTTATTTTTACAAGATTTATACTTGTCTTTACGCTAGTCTAAACCCACACTGTTCTAGCTTCGCTCTGTTCAGACATCACTTTTTTTAGCCTCTCTCCCTCTGTATACCCTTCTCTAAAAAGTCCAAGAGGAAAAATAATAGAAAGCTGCTACATAGAAAAATCAGTCCGTAGGCACTGGCCAGATTTCTTTCTCCGCTTTGAATATAGGGAACCATAATCAGGCTTAAGCTTTTCACCTTTCCCCCGCCCAAAATCAAAGTCAAAATATACTGGCTCATGGACAGGATATAGGACATCATAAAGGCCGGGAAAATGTAGGGATAGAGTAAGGGCAGGCTAATCTTCCAAAAGAGTCTTCCTCCTACTGCCCCCATGACCCTCCCCTGCTCTTCATAGAGCTTCATTTTTCTACTCATTCCTTCTTGCAGAAAACTTACCGCATAGGGCAGGGCATAAAGGACATGGGCCAAAAATACGGTAAGAAATGGGTTTAAAATCTTTACTTTCAAAAATAGAATCTGAGCCCCCATGGCAAAAACCGTTGCAGGAATCATAATGGGGAAATTCACCAAAAAGGCAAGGATGCCCTTTCCCTTAAGCCCCTCTTCATTTTGGTACTTGGCCGTGCAAAAAGCCACCAGCACGGTACAGAGGGAAACCAAAAGTGAAAAGACCATACTGAAAAGCGTGTCCTGAAATAGAGCCTTCCTCTGGAAAAGAATGCTTTTAAAGCTTCGAAGAGAAAAGCTCTTGGGAAAGAGCTCCGGCCAGGCATAGCGTTCCGTAAAGCTGAACAATAGTAAAAAGAAAAGGGGCAGAACTAAGCTTAGAAAAAAAAGATTACGAAAGAGAAGGTAAAAAACGCTGCCGGCCCTTCCTTTTGATTTTATAGAATTCATAGCGCCTCCCCCTTAGGTCTTCTTTTTCGGTAGAAATTTAAAGTAAAAGTAGCTTAGAAACAGAGAAAACAAAAGAATAATCCCATTATAGGCTAAGGCCACCGGCCGCTGTAAAAATCCCCTCTGTAGCTCCTGGTAGGATAAAACCGATAAGGCCTTGGGACTGGTAGCACCCAAAAGATAGGGAAGGTCAAAGGCTCCGAAGGAGAAGGAGAAAATGATGAAAAATGCCGCCAAGTACTGCCGTATGGATAGGGGCAGGGTGATTTTCCAAAAGGCTTGAAAGGGATTTGCCCCAAGGCATCTTGCCGCCTCTCCCGCCTTTTCATCCACCTGATAGGCCAGGGGCAGGGAGAAGAACAGGACAAAGGGCAGTTCCTTCCATAGGTAGGAAAGGATAATACCTATCCCCTTCTCATCATACACCAGAGCCGGAAAATCCGTCTGGGAAGAAATCCAACCAAAGGAAAAGAACAGCCTTGCCAAAAAGCCGTTGGAAGACAGTAAAAACAAAAAGAATAATGCCACTAAGCTATGGGGCATCATAATGGCGATTCTGAAAAAACCTTCCAATCTTTTCCATTTTTCCCCATATTGTAAAAGAAAGAAGGAAAAAAGAATCGCCAGCGCCAAGGATAAGAAGGAAGAAAGCAAGGATAAACGCAGAGTATAGAAAATAGAGGGGATAGTATCCCCTCTATGCATGATTTCCTGATAATGCTCTAAGCTTAAGCCCTTTTCCCCTAAAAAGCTTTTTATAAATCCATAGGAAACTCCCAAAAGGAAGATCGTAGATAAAATCAGCTGGGGAAGAATCCACAAATAGGAAATCTTCTTTTTCATCTTATTTTCCGGCCACTTCTTCCTGCCAGATTTCCTCGATGATAGGAACCAGACCTGCAGGCATTTCCGGTAAACGCTTGTCTAAAAGAACGCTCTGCTCTAAAACACCCTCTCCCAAGTCCACCTTGGCAAATTTTTCCTGTACTTCCTTGGAAAGCTTGCTGTTGTCCAATACAGGGATGGTCTTTAAGGTCTCATAACGGTTTAACTGCACATCCTCGGAAAGCATGGCATTGATAGCAACCTGGGCTGCCGCATTGTGCTTTGCATTCTTGGAAATGGCAATGTAGTTGGTGTTTCCGATGGTTCCCTTATCCCAGATAAAGGTCTGCATATTGTTGGAGAAAGATCCGTCTGCAATGCTGTTGGATACAAGGTATGCAGAGTAAGTCATTCCCATAATCAGCTCTCCGTCCGCCACCATATTTCTCATGGTGGGCTCCTTCTCGGGATAGGTCTTTCCTTCCTTCCAAAGGTAGGGATTTAACTCCTTTAAATAGTCCATAGCAGGCTGTACCAGCTCTTTTACCGCTTCCTTATCTTCCTTTACGGTCTGGAAAGGCTCCACCCCTACGATATCGTAAATCACATTTCTCACAAAGGCAGAACCGGTGAAATCCGGAAGGGCCGGGTAAGTAATCTGTCCCGGATGCGCCTTGGCATAAGCCAAAAGCTCTTCGGTATTCTTCGGGAAATCTCCCTTGGTCTTATCTCCGTAGAAAACCATCTGGGCCTTTCCGTAAGGTGCTTCATAGCCCTCAATGGGATAAGCAAAGTCCTTGTTGGTTTCCGGATCATCCTGATTTACCAGATTCTTAAAGTTGGGAAGATTCTGGGTAAATGGCCCATAAAGGAAAGTGATTTCCTTTATGGG
>NZ_CAUTEG010000075.1:0-12084 GCF_963537195.1 Oribacterium sinus
CAGCTGACAGTTACTAATAGGTCGAGGGCTTATCCAATGCGTCTGGTTTTTGTCTTGACATCTTTATTTTACTATGATAAACTCTTTCAATCGGATATTTATTTATGCCTCTATAGCTCAGTCGGTAGAGCACGCGGCTGTTAACCGCGGTGTCGTTGGTTCGAGTCCATCTGGAGGCGTTTCCCATTTCTCTTCGCTAAGCCAAGAGAATGTGTGGCGAAGTAGCCAAGTGGTAAGGCGTGGGTCTGCAACACCCTGATCACCGGTTCAAATCCGGTCTTCGCCTTTCGCTCTACTATAGAGTTATGGCGCCATGGTCAAGCGGTTAAGACACCACCCTTTCACGGTGGTATCACGAGTTCGATTCTCGTTGGCGTCACGGTATCCCAAGATGTTCTTGGGATTTTTTTGTATATAAATTTATTTTGAATTTCAAATAGTTTATGTTCATATATCTGTATTCATAATAATCTGATCTTATATAGAAATTTGGAGGAATTATGGAGCCCTTATCTTCTACAGAAATATTGCGTTTTTATCAGCTAAGAAATCAGGGATGCTTATCTTTGGAACCTCATGTACTTTTATTTGATGAAATTGACTCCACCAATACGGAATGTAAAAGAAGAATTCAAGAGCTTCCCTATGGAGAAGATATTTTTTCCCATATTTCGGAAGGTACCGTTTTTCTTAGCGATTATCAAACTGCCGGACGGGGTAGGATGGGCAAATCCTTTCTTTCTCCCAAGGGCTCCGGCCTGTACTTCAGTATCTTGACCAAGCCATGGGGAGAAAACAAGAACCCATTGGTTTTGACTTGCCATGCAGCTGTTGCGGTAAAACGTGCCGTGAAGGAGGTTTTTGACATAGAGCTTTCCATTAAGTGGGTGAATGACCTGTTTTATAAAGGAAAAAAGCTTGTGGGAATCTTAGCTGAAGGACAGCTTAGTGATTCTTCTTCTTTAGCCTATTGTATTATGGGTATCGGGATTAATCTTTTTCTTCCGGAAGCCGGATTCCCCGAGGAGCTTTCCGGCATTGCCGGAACATTGTTTGATTATCATGAGGAAAAGAAGGAAACTATAAACCGAAATCAGTTTCTTGCTTCTATCCTGTTTCACTATTTTTCTCTGTTAGATCAGGACAAGGTGGAAGAAGAGTATAGGAAGGAAAATATCTTATTAACCAAGGATATCCTCTTCACGGAGAATCATCAGGAATATCGAGGAAGAGTAGAAGCGATTTTAGAGGACGGTTCCCTTTCCGTGCGTTGCCAAGAGGGCAGCATGAAGATTGTTTCTTCCGGAGAAGTAAAGGAGAAATTCCTTTAAAGTATTTTGAAGAGAAAATTCTTTTAAAGTATTTTGAAGAGGAAATTCCTTTTTTACATAAAATATAGAAGCAATACAGATAAGTTAAATCTTGGGCTTAGTTCCTCATAGATTGTTCTGCATTTTCATGTTAAAATATGCAAGATTCTAAGGAAAAATGTTTTTTGCAAAGGGGTTATAGATTAGGTATGAAGGATCATAGAAAGAAAAGAAGAAGTGAGCAGCATGTGGATGAAGAAGCCAATTTTATCGGGGATATTCTGAAGCTGCTCTTTGCCTTATCCCTGGCCATTGTTGCTATCGTGGTTTGCTTTTTGTTTTTCAAGAATATTGCAGGCTTTTCTTTACCGAATTTAAAGGCGACGGAAGCTGCCTCAGAGAGCAGTAAGGAAGCGGTTGTGATTACGGAAGCCACCAAAGAGAGCAAGAAGAAAGAAACGGAAGCCAGAACGGAAAAGACTACGGAAGAAAGCTCGGAGGAAGAAACATCGACCAAATCCGAAGAAAGCAATAAGGAGAGTACCAAGGAATCTACGAAGGAATCCGGAAAAGATTCCGCCTCCAAAGAGGAAAGCAGTTCCTCCGGTAAGGGCAACAAGGAAAGCATCGGGGAATCTCCCACCTTGGAGAGTCAAAGCGGTAAAAAGAGCAGTACGGCAGCAACGAAGGAATCTGCGGTCGGTCAGAAAAGCAGTAAGAGTCATAGCTCTGATGATGCGGTAGTAGGAGAAGGCCCCAAGTCTGCGGATGATAGCGGAGACAATCAGGGCCCGGGCCAGCCTTAGGAGAATGAGGAGCAATGATATACTATATCTGCGGAAAATCCGCTGTGGGAAAGGATAGCATTTTCCGAGAGCTGGTGAAAAGAAGCGAGCTAAAAAGGATTATCCCCTATACTACCCGGCCTATGCGCCCCATGGAAAAGGAGGGGGAGGAATATCATTTTCTTTCGGAAGAGGCGTTTTTAAAGCTTCTTTCGGAGGGGAAAATGATGGAAAGCCGCAGCTACGATACCGCCTTTGGACTTTGGTATTACGGCACGGCTTATGAGGAAGGCTTTCGGGAGAAAGGCAAGGGCTTTCTCTGCATCGGAACCTTGGAAAGCTATAACAGTATTAAAGACTATCTGGGGCAGGAGTTTATCCGGCCTGTTTATATTGAGCTGGAGGATGAGCTTCGCCTAAGTCGAGCCAAGGCTCGGGAGCAGGGGAATGATCCCAAGGCTCTGGAGGAGCTGGAAAGACGTTTTCAGGCGGATAATAAGGATTTTTCGGAGGAAAAGCTTCGGGAAGCCGGCATTAAGAAACGCTATCACAATCTTGATTTTGACAAATGTGTGGAAGAGATTCTGGCGGATATAAAATCGGGGACGGAAAGAGGGCTGTAGCGGGTCATCCGATTGTGATAAGAAGAGAACAGGAAGAGGAAAAGGCAAGGAATGAAGGGGATTTCCATACCGGATCATCGAATCCATCATGCTTATCTTGTGATTGGGCAGGAAGAGGACTTGCTTCGTCAAATGGCGAAGGACTTTGTGGTACGGCTTTTTCATAAAAGTAGAAAGGAAGAACCGGAAAAGCAGTTCAGCCTTCCCCTGGAAGAAGAAAGCACAGAGAACCGGCCGGATTTTTATAGTGAAAAGGAAGAGCCGGAGGATAGTCTGAGTCTTCGCATTGAAAAGGAAGAGCATCCGGATCTGATTTTTGTGGATTATCAGGAGAAGGAAAACGGAGAGAAGAAATCCAGCATTTCCATTGATCAGATTCGTCAGGAAGTGAAGGGAACGGTGGACATTTCCCCGAAGGAAGGGCAGTACAAGGTTTACGTGCTTTGTCACAGCGATAAGATGACGGTGGAGGCCCAAAATGCCCTTTTAAAAACCCTGGAGGAAGCTCCGGAGCATGTTATCATGATTCTCCTTTGCGAAAATGAAAACAAGCTTTTAGACACCGTTTTGAGCCGTGTGGTTCGAGTCTATGTGGGGGATATGCCCATTGATAAGCAGTGGAAATTGCTACAGGAAATTCCGGCTCTTCGTGCCTTACCCGCCTTTTTAAAGGAGATTGCCCATAAGAAGCAGGAGGAAATGCAGAAATACGCGGAGGAGCTGGGACAGCTGGACGGGCAAGAGCTCTACTGTTTTCTTGATATTATTTTGCGGGATGTGTTATGCTATAAAAGCACGAAAGACCATCATTTGCTCTATGGGCAGAGTGCCAGAGAGAGCATTACGGCCATGGCGGAAAAGTATTCCTATTGGACACTGGGGCAGTGGGGAGAATATATAGAACGCTATAAAGAAGGACGGGCGGTAAATGTTGCCCAAAACTATCAGATTTTAGATTTCTTTTTGTTTTTATCCAATACATAATTATAGAAAAGCCATAAAGAAAGCCATAGAAAAAGCCATAAAGAAAGGGTTATAGATGACAGAGGTAATTGGAATAAAGTTTCGAACCGCGGGAAAGGTGTATTATTTCGCTCCCAAGGGCATAAGCTTTACAAGGGGAGAGTTTGCCGTGGTGGAAACCTCCAGAGGCGTGGAATACGGAGAAGTTTTGATGGCCAATAAGGAGCTTCCGGAGGAAAAGATTGTGATGCCTCTTAAGGAAATTCTCAGAAAGGCCACAGAGGAGGACCGGAAGCAGTACGAAGTAAATCATGAGAAGGAAAGGGAAGCTTTTCAGATTTGCCGGAAGAAGATTCAAGAGCATGGGCTGGAAATGAAGCTGATTGATGTGGAATATACCTTTGACCGGGGAAAGGCACTGTTCTATTTTACCGCGGACGGCAGGGTGGATTTCCGTGCGTTGGTGAAGGATTTGGCAGCGATTTTCCGTACCAGAATCGAACTTCGTCAGGTGGGGGTAAGAGACGAGACCAAGCTTCTGGGAGGCTACGGCTCCTGCGGTCGGCCTCTGTGCTGTCACAGCTATCTTCCGGAGTTTGTTCCGGTGTCCATCAAGATGGCAAAGGAGCAGGGCTTATCCTTAAACCCCAGTAGCATCTCCGGGGTCTGCGGCCGTTTGATGTGTTGCTTGAAAAATGAAGAAGAGGTTTATGAGTTCTTAAACTCCAAGCTACCGGCGGTGGGAGACTATGCCACCACCAAGGAGGGCTTAAAGGGAGAGGTGGTTTCCGTTTCCGTCTTAAACCAGAAGGTAAAGCTGATTGTAAACTTGGAAAAGGAAGATGAGAAGGAGCTTCGGGAGTATGAGGTTTCGGAGCTGAAGTTTAAGCCAAGACGGAGAAAAGACGAAGCGTAAGCATGGATTTCATAGGGAAAATAGGATAAAGAGGACAGAAAGCCCGGCTTTGAAACGAATACAGGACTTATAAGGAAAAGAGCAGAGATTTGTTCATGGAAAGAATAGATGATTTACAATGTAAGGGCTACCGGATTATTCAGGATTCGGAAGCCTTTTGTTATGGAACGGATGCGGTGCTTTTGGCGAATTTCGCAAAGCAGGGGGTAAAGAGAGGAAGAGTCTTCGATCTCTGTACCGGAAATGGGATTGTGCCCTTGCTTTTGGCGGCGAAAACAGAGGCGGAAAGCATTTACGGAATCGAAATTCAAAGGGAGGCGGTGGAGCTTGCCAGAAGATCCGTAGCCTTAAATGAAGAGGAGCGCATCCATATCCTGGAGGGAGACCTTTGCAAAATCCAAGAGCAAAGGACGGTAGAGGGGAAAAGCCTGGCCTCCTCCTTTACGGTGGTGACCGCAAATCCTCCCTATATGCAGGGAGACCTGCAAAATCCGCTGGAAAAGAAAAATATTGCAAGACATGAGGTGAGCTGTAGCTTTACGGATGTTTCGGAGGCTGCAAGATATTTACTGGCGCCTAAGGGGAAGTTTTATCTTGTGCATCGGCCGAAACGGATGGCGGAGATTATCAGCATTTTACGGGAAAAAGGCCTGGAGCCGAAAAGATTGCAGATGGTTCATTCCTTTGTGGAGGGAGAGGCAAAGCTATTCCTCTTGGAAGCGGTGCGGGGAGCCTCCGTGGAACTTCGGATTTTACCGCCCCTGATTCTGTATCGAGAAAGGGGCGTCTATACGAAGGAGCTACTGGAGATTTACGGAATGGATGCTCCGGAGAGTAATAGAATGAATGCATCAAATTAATAACGGAATGGATGCATCAAATTAATTGCAGAGTGGGTGCAGTAGAAGAAAAATAAATAGAGAAAGGGCTAAAACCTTATCCGTATACGGATATTATCCGAATATGGAGTCTAGGCAGAGGCCCTTTCTTTTGTTATGGTAAGGCTAAGACCGGTCAACGTTGTTGCTTTGGAGAGAGTCTACAGAGAAGTCTTTCTCAAGAATGAAAAATTTCAAAAGAAAGGAGGAATTTTATCATTTTTTCACAAGCTTTTTTGCATTCTGTGGTAAAATGTCCCAAGTAGTAAGCAGTTCCTGAAAGGAAGGACAAATATGGCATTGGATGCGAAAAAATTGGTATTTGAGCCAATACGGGTGGAGGACTCCGTCCGTATTGCTCCTTATTTTTATCGAAGACCGAACAAAACCTGTGATAGTTGCGCTTTGGACAGCTACCTCTGGGCGGAATATTGTGACACCCGCATAGCAGAGTGGGAGGACAAGGCTCTTTTTATTCTGATGGAGAAGGACGGAGAGCAGTATACCGCCACGCCCTACTGTGACGAAGAGGATTTGCCTCAGTATTTTGATTTGATTAAGGATTACTTTAATCAGGTTTTGAAAAAGCCTTTAAAAATCTATCTGGCGGATGAAGAGGCGGTAAAGTACCTGCATTTGGAGGAGGATCCCCGCTTTATCGTACGGGAAGAGGAGGATTACAAGGACTACCTCTATGATGCAGAGGAGCTACGAACCCTGCCGGGAAAGCGTTTTCATAAGAAGAAGAATCTTGTTAACAAGTTCAAGAGAGAATATGAGGGCCGCTGGGAATACAGAAGTATACGCTGTCTGGAAAAACAGGCGGTTTGGGACTTTTTGGATCGTTGGTATACCCACCGAATCAAGGAGGAGGGAAACGGAGAGGAAACCCTGGAATATGAAATCAAGGGAATCCACGAGGTTTTACAAAACTGCTTTACCATCGACCATTATATCGGCGGCATATTCATAGACGGAAAGCTGGAGGCCTTCTCCATCGGCGCTTACAATCCCCGTGAGGAAATGGCCAGCATTTCCATTGAAAAGGGTAATCCCAATGTCCCCGGAATTTATCAGGTGATTAACCAGGAATTTCTGCTTCATGAATTCCCTCAGGCAAAGCTGGTAAACCGGGAGGATGATATGGGTCTGCAAGGTCTTCGGAAGGCAAAGGAAAGCTATAATCCCATCGGCTTTGCCAGAAAATACATGGTATTGCAGAAGGATTTCCAGGGCTATGAGAAGTATCTTACGGATAAATACGAGAAGGACGTAGAAGAGTATGAATAGAAGAATTCTTCTTCTCCGAACGGAGGCGGAACAGGAAAGAACGAAGGCCTTGTACCGGGAAATCTTCCCGGAGGATTCGGAAGCCTTTGTGGACTTCTATTATCGTAAAAGACCGAAGAGAATCCTTGCCATGGAGGAAGAGGGAGAGATTGTGGGCATGCTCCATATCAACCCTTTCAGTATGTCCTTCTTTAAAAAGGAGCTTACGGCAAGTTACTTCTATGCCATCGGTACCAAGAAAGAAAAGAGAAAGCAGGGCATTATGGGAGAATTGCTTCGACGTGCCTTTTCGCTTTTAGAGGAGGAGGGAGAGTCCTTTTGCTTCCTGATTCCCGTTTCGGAAAGCATTTACAGCCCCTACGGCTTTCGGACTATAGGGAAGCTTAGCCTGGAAGAAAAGCCTTTGGAAGAAATCGAAAAGTCTGTACTTTATGCTCTTCCCACCAAGGAACTTTTAGATAGACGGGCGGAGGAAGCGACCCTTTCCGATGAGGAGGATGAACTGCCGGAGGATCCGGTGGTGATGCTGAAAATATTGAACCCGGAGGCCTTTCGAAAGCTCAGCGGCTATACAGACGATACGGAAGATGCTCTTTTGCAGAGACTGGCAAAGGAGAGGATTTATATTATTGACGTGGACTAATTTTAATGCTTGCAAACAGTAGAGAACTTTGCTATTATTGTTAGCTGTATCACTATTCCTTGCTTTTCCAAAAGGAAAGGCCAGAGACCAAAAGGAGGTAAAAGCGAATGAACAAGTATGAGTTATGCGTTGTTCTCAGTGCGAAGCTCGATGATGAGGAGAGAGCAGCAGCCATTGAAAAGATTAAGGGATTTATCACCCGTTACAATGGTACTGTTGTAGAGCCTATCGAAGAGTGGGGTAAGAAGAGACTGGCTTATGAAATTCAGCACATGAAAGAAGCCTACTACTATTTCATCCCGTTCACAGGAGATGCAAACACTCCTAACGAGCTCGAGGACCAGGTTCGTATTATGGAACCGGTAATCCGCTATCTTGTGGTTAAGCCAGAAGAAGAAACAGCTAAGACAAAGAAGCATGAGCCTGCAGCAGAAGCAGTAGCTGAATAAGCAAGCGGAAAGCGAGTAAAACATGAACAGAGTTATCCTGATGGGTAGATTGGTAAGAGATCCGGAAATTCGGTATTCCCAGGGTGAGAACAGCATGGCCATTGCAAGATATACTCTTGCCGTGGACAGAAGAGGCCGCAGAAACCAAAACGATGGACAGCCTACAGCAGATTTTATCCGTTGTGTGTCCTTCGGACAGAGAGCAGAATTTGCAGAGAAGTATATGCATCAAGGGATGCGTATGTTGGTATCCGGCAGTATTCAGACAGGCAGTTATCAGAACAAAGACGGACAAACCGTATATACCACAGATATTATTGTGGATGACCAGGAGTTTGCAGACAGCAAAGGACAGGGAGGTAATACTTCCTATTCCCGTTCTTCCGGCCCCTATGTAGGCGGTGGAGAAGAGGATCTTGGAGAAGGATTTATGAATATACCTGATGGGGTAGAGGACGAGGGACTCCCCTTCACTTAGGTAGGGAAGGTTTCCTCAGGATGAAGAGCAGCATAGCTGCAATATAGAAGGAGGAAAGCCATGGCATTTCAGAAGTCAGATAAGAGTGGTTCAGCAAGACCAAGAAGAGCCGGCGCAGGCTTCCGCAGCAGAAAGAAAGTTTGTGGATTCTGCGGAGATAAGGTAAAGCCGGTAGATTATAAGGATGTAGGAACATTAAGAAAGTATATCTCTGAGAGAGGAAAGATCCTTCCCAGAAGAATTACAGGTTCTTGTGCATTACATCAGAGAGCAATCACAACCGCTATCAAGCGTGCAAGACACATTGCTCTGTTACCATACCAGGTAGATTAATAAGAACAGCTCCACGAAAGTGGGGCTGTTTTTTTGTAATTTTATGGAAGGAACAATTAGTATTCTTTTTCGGAATACAAGATATTTCCTATTGTAGTTGAAAATGATTTAGTGCTATAGTTTAGCGGTAAATGAGGAAAGAATGGAGGCAAGTTTATGTCCTATGTAAGTGAGGTTTATCAGGCACTGGAGAAGAAGCATTCCAATGAGGCAGAATTTTTAGAGGCAGCGAAGAGAATTTTAGAGTCTCTGGAGCCTATTGTGGCAGCCAATGAGGAGCTTTACCGGAAAAATGCGTTACTGGAGCGTTTTGTAGAGCCGGAAAGAATTATTAGTTTTAGAGTGCCTTGGACAGATGACCAGGGAAAGCACCATATCAATATCGGTTATCGTGTGCAGTTTAACTCTGCTATCGGACCTTACAAGGGAGGACTCCGTTTTCACCCAAGCGTAAATCAGTCTATTCTGAAGTTCCTGGGCTTTGAGCAGATCTTAAAGAACTCCCTGACCGGCCTTCCCATCGGTGGCGGTAAGGGTGGTGCGGACTTTGATCCTAAGGGCAAGTCCGATGCAGAGGTTATGCGCTTCTGCCAAAGCTTTATCACAGAGCTGTATAAGTACATCGGAGCCAACGAAGACGTTCCTGCCGGTGATATCGGTGTAGGCGGAAGAGAAGTGGCTTATATGTACGGACAGTACAAGAGAATCACCAATTTGTACGAGGGTGTACTTACCGGAAAGGGAAGAACCTTCGGAGGCTCTCTGGCTCGTCCGGAGGCTACAGGATACGGTCTGGTCTACATTGTGGATGAGATGTTAAAGTCCGTAGGAAAGGAAATCAAGGGAAAGACCATTGTGGTTTCCGGTTCCGGTAATGTAGCTCAGTATGCCATCCAGAAGGCACAGAGCCTTGGGGGTAAGGTGGTAACCTGCTCCGATTCCGGCGGATATGTGTATGATCCGGAAGGCATCAAGCTGGATGTGCTTTTCGACATTAAGCAGGTGAAGAGAGGCAGAATTTCCGAGTATGCCGACCGTGTTGCTGGAGCGACCTACCATGCAGGAGAGCGTCCCTGGGGGGTAAAGTGCGATGTGGCATTACCCTGTGCAACCCAGAACGAGCTAAATGGAGAAGAGGCTAAGACCTTAATCAAGAACGGTTGCTTCTGCGTAGCAGAGGGAGCAAATATGCCTTCCGATGAGCAGGCTGTGGATGTATTCCTGGAGAATCACTTCCTCTATATGCCCGGTAAGGCAGCCAATGCCGGCGGTGTTGCCGTTTCCGCATTGGAGATGAGCCAGAACTCTCAGAGACTTTCCTGGAGCTTTGAAGAAGTGGATGAGAAGCTTAAGGGAATTATGCAAAACATTTTCAAGAGCGTATCCGAGGCGGCAAAGCGCTATGGTCATGAAGGTAACTTCGAGGTTGGAGCCAATGTAGCCGGCTTTGAGAAGGTAGCTGAGGCTATGCTGGCACAGGGCTTGGTATAAGATAGAAGTAAGGGCGAGAGAACCTATTTAGGGTGAAGGACTTGGCTATAGATAGAAACTATAGCCAAGTCCTGTTTTTTTATATTTGCCTAAGGAAATCATTTTACGCTATACTATATCCACTTCAAGGACTCTCATTAGGGGGAGTCTAAGGAATGACAAGAAAAGCATTTTGTAAAGGAAAATAAAAAGTAAGGAGAAAAAAAGCATGCAAACATCAGTAATCGGTTTCCCAAGAGTGGGAGCATTAAGAGAACTAAAGTTTACAACAGAGAAGTTTTTTAAGGGATTGGGTTCCGAGCAGGAGTTACAGGAGCTTGCAAAGGATATTCGAAAGAAGCAGTGGTTGAAGATGCAGCAGGAGGAAGTGGATTTCATCCCTTCCAATGATTTCTCTTTTTACGATAACTTTTTAGATACAGCAGTGCTTTTTAACATCATTCCGGATCGTTACAGAGAATTGTCCTTAAGCCCTCTGGAGCAGTACTTTGCTATGGCAAGAGGCTATAAGGGAGAGGCCGGAGACGTGAAGGCTTTGGCAATGAAGAAGTGGTTCAATACCAACTACCACTACATGGTGGCGGAAATCTCCGATAAGGATGTGATTTCCCTTGTGGGAGACAAGCCCTTCCAGGAGTATGAGGAGGCAAAGGCTTTAGGGGTTGAGACCAAGCCTGTAGTCATCGGACCATTTACCTTATTAAAGCTTCTTCGCTATACAGAGAAGAAGACCGAGAAGGATTTCCTGGAGCAGGCAGTTTCCGCTTACAAGGCTTATGTGGAGAGATTCGTTTCTCTTGGTGCCAAGTGGATTGCCTTTGATGAGGCGTACCTGGTAAGAGACCTGGAGAAGGAAGATTTGGAGCTCTTTACCGCCTTATATCAGGGAATTCTTTCCGTAAAGGGCAGCACCAAGGTTATATTACAGACATATTTTGGCGATGTAAGAGATGCCTATGAAAGCATTTTGGCACTTCCCTTTGACGGTGTAGGTCTTGATTTCTTAGAGGGTAAGGAGACCAAGGCACTTGTAGCCAAGGGCTTCCCCAAGGATAAGCTTCTTTTCGCCGGATTGGTAAACGGAAAGAATATCTGGAGAAACCATTACGAGAAGACCGTTCAGGAGGTAAAGGATTTAGAGGCTAAGGGCATTTCCGTAGTACTGAGTACTTCTTGCTCCTTACTGCATGTTCCTTACACCTTAGTGGGAGAGAATAAGCTTTCCGAGGAAGTAAAGAGACATTTCAGCTTTGCCATCGAGAAGCTGGAAGAGCTTTTGGATTTAAAGGAGCTTCTTAGCGGTAAGGCTAAGCCGGAGGTTTTAGAGGCAAATAAGGCGCTCTTTGCAACAGCAAGACCGAACAGTGAAGACAAGTCGGTAAAGGAGCGTTGTGCAGCTATTACCGATGCGGACTACACCAGACTTCCTGCATTTGAAGAGAGAGAAAAGCTTCAGAAGGAAGAGTTTAAGCTTCCTCTCTTCCCCACCACAACCATTGGTTCCTTCCCGCAGAGTGCGGATGTTCGTGCCAACAGAACTGCCTTTAAGAAGGGGGAGAAGACCAAGGAAGAATACGTTGCGTTTAACCAGAAGAAGATTGCAGAGTGGGTAAAGATTCAGGAAGATTTGGATCTGGATGTACTGGTGCACGGTGAGTTTGAAAGAAACGACATGGTGGAGTACTTCGGAGAGCTCTTAAGCGGATTCTTATTTACCGAGAAGGCTTGGGTACAGTCCTATGGAACTCGTTGCGTAAAGCCGCCAATCATCTGGGGTGATGTACGCAGACTTTCCTCTATGACTGTGGAATGGTCCACCTATGCACAGAGCTTAACCAAGCGTCCCATGAAGGGAATGCTGACAGGACCTGTAACCATTTTAAACTGGTCCTTCCCAAGAGAGGATATCAGCATTGCGGAAAGCA
>NZ_CAUTEG010000076.1:0-11632 GCF_963537195.1 Oribacterium sinus
GAGGGGGCATCTTCCGCGACGGATTCTTTAGAAGGAAGAAAAAAAGCTGCAAAGTTTATTTTGAACGCTGAAGAGGGGGAAATAGAGGGGCTAAGTGAAGCCGGTGTTCGGATTACTGCAAAATATCCGGAGTCTACCTTTCCTTTAGATGTACAGATGGAAGTAAAGGACATCAAGGAGGAAAGTCTTTTAGAGGAAATGAAAGAGAAGGCCTTGCAAAGAGCCAAGCTGCAAGATGCCGGAAATCATTTGAAAGAAGACAGAAAAAATGGAGGAAAGAAAAAAGAAGAGCAGAAGGAAGAAAGCTGGGAAGTAGACTCTCTTTCCGCTGTGGATATTTCTTTTTATGTTTTAAACGAGGACGGCGAGAAGCTGGAGGTTCAGCCGAAAAAAGGAAAAGCCGTAGAGATTACATTGGAAGAATCCTCCTTGGACAATAAAAAAGAAGATACGGAAACAGCTACAGAAGTAGAGCCGGAAGCGGAGAATGAAGCAAGAGAGCAATCGGAGAGTAGCTTGGGAGAAGATTCTTCTCAAATCGAGGAGTCTAAATTACAGGTTCTGCATTTTGATGAGCAGAAGGGTGTAGAGTATCTGGATTCTAAAGAAGAGGGAGAGGGAATCCGTTTTCAGGGAAAACGTTTCAGTCCCTATGCAGTAGTGCGTACCAGAAGAAGGAGAGATGTTCCTACAGAAGGAAACAATAACAAAATCAAGTTCCATGCCTTCTGGAGTGTTAATGCCACAGCGAACAAAGATGCTTCCATTAGTTATATTAACCCGGATTATAGTGCTACTGATGAAGACACAAAAAAGTCCATGCTGATTAAGCCCGGTAAAAATAACAACATGACCATAGGAATCAGCTATATGGTGAATTTTGCTGGAGGGGCGGGAGCACCACAGGACTATCCTACAGGTTCTATCAACATTTATCTTCCTGCAGCGATTTTTAAAGGAAAAGACGGAACGGATCAGGTAGCGGAGGACCAGAACAGCAGAAGCTTAATTTCCCAGTTTAATCCGGGAGATATTGTGGCAGCGCCGGGGGTTTCAAAGAACAGAAGTAATTATACAAAAGACGGCATTACCAAAATGGTAAACGGAGTACCGGTGCCTTATATTAAGGTCAGTAACACGGATGCCAGAGGTCCTGCAAACTCCCTGGGGGCTATTTTTTCTTATAATTTTACGCCGACCTTATTAGATTATACCCATGACAGTACTTCGGTAGAAAAGGGTGTTTATGAGCTGGAATTTCCTGTATTCTTGGAAGTCGATCAGGATATGGATGGAAGCTTTACCGGTCCCCATGATGCCAGCATAGAACGAAAACTAAGAATCAGGGTGGAATCCAAAGTGAATCCCAGCACGGTGGAGCTAAGGGAGGCGAAGAAGTTCGATGCACCCAAATCCGTTTATTTCCAATGGGATCCCACATGGGGGCCAAGACCTGCAGATGCGGATAATTATTTCTATGGCCTCTTTTATGGAAGAGCGGATCGTGCCAAGTGGAGTACCCAGGCCCTATCCTTTGTGCCGGATATTACTTCCACATCAGCTCCGGTAGCCGGTTCCGGAGCCATTTCCTCCGGACAATTAATCGGGGTAAAGCGTTATCCTCAGGATGGAGAATTTGATACTTTATTTAATCCGGATCAAATGCTTGGCAAAATAGGAAACAGTCCCAAGGATATTGCCAAAGAAATGGGAGTAGCGACGCCCAGTGAGCCTCGTTTAGAGAATCCCATGGGAAAGACAAGCATTTTTATTGCTCCGGAATATAAGACGGAATACAAGAATAAAAACCTGGATTATAAAGAATATGCCAGCTTTGATGATGGAGGCTATAGAAATACCGCTTTTTACGCCTTTCTTTATCGCTATCCCAAAACGGATATTACAACAGCACAGAGTAGCGGACAGGATCTGGAGACCCATCCTCTAAAGTACAAAAGTACTTTTTCTGTGCAGGATATTTGGCAGGACGGGTATAGCGGTACACCCAAGGCGGAAAGTACTGCAGAACTGGAAGTATATGTACGAAAAAATATTGGGGGAGTAGCCCGTTTAGATAAATATACC
Organism: Oribacterium sinus; assembly: GCF_963537195.1. GTDB lineage: Bacteria > Bacillota > Clostridia > Lachnospirales > Lachnospiraceae > Oribacterium > Oribacterium sinus_A. The sequence continues at coordinate 2,086 of NZ_CAUTEG010000076.1, forward strand.
GGCCAGCCAACCGATACCAATACCCAGTTGATTAAGGGAATGCAGACTCTTTTGGCGGAGGGAACTCCGGTGACTCTCTCCTACAGTCTCTTTGCAGGTACCCATTTAAAGGATAATGAAATCACATGGAATGGAGATCATACGGCCTATACTACGGCAAATGGTTCCAAGGCGGAGATTTCCGATGGGGGAAGATATACCCTCTTTAGCATGGACAATATTAGCAGCAGTGACGGAAAGCCCACGGAAAGCGCCGGAGTACTAAGCTATCCTTCTACAGGGGGAGATCCTTATGTGCTGTCAGAAGATGACTATTCCTATGAGTCCTTTTATCTGGCGGACTATACCGCCTATGATGTGGAGTTTAACGGCTACAGTAATGAAAAAGCCGTGAACTCCAGCAAGGCCTATACTCGCTTTGCCCCCATTGAGGTTTACGGCAAGAAGAAGGGGGGAAGTGAAGAAAAGCTTGGAGAGCTTTATCTGAATGCAGCGGGATACAAAAAATTCCGCAGTGTATCCGGAGTGGAACAGGATGCTACTGTGCAGAAACCCGTGTCCTTTCCGGAGGGAATCAAGGAGATTCGCTTTAAAAATTCCAGCTCCTTCTATGAGACCGGCTTTACTACAAGGGTAAATCTTCGCCTTCATCCTACAGAGGCCATGAAACAAAGACTGGAGAAGGACCTTCAAAATAAGAAGAACAGTTTTATTGCCGCACCGGCGGAAGGAAAATTGTCCATCGGAGATACTGAGATTGTAAAAAATCAGGTAGGAGAATTTTGGAATAAGGTAGGCTACCAACTGAGTCCGGCGAATTATCAAAGTGTGCTGGAAAAGAAAAGTATAGGTTCTATAGAGGACGATCCTGCAACAGGAAGACAAAGAAGAGCCGTTACTTTCACGGCATATAATGATATGAGTATCAATAATTCCTATGCTGCTTATCTAAATGCCTATAAGATTACAGAGGGTACTTTTTATGATTTACTGCCCTTAGAAACGAATGTTGACCCGGACAGTATAGAGATGGGAGACTATAGCTACGCGGATTCCCTACCGACTCCGGGAGCACGCTATGAAAAAGGAAAAGACTATACCGTGGAATTCATTCCAAACTGGGAAGACTCCGGACAAACCATGATAAAAATCAAGTTTAAAAGACCGGGAAAAGCGGATTGGTTTACCGGAGGAGTCCTTACCAGAAACGGTGTTCGCGTGCAGTATAAGCTGGAAAATACCTATAGCAGTATTATTGATAATGGTGCCAACCCCAAGAATAATGTAGGCTTTGTGGATGAGACTCCCAAGCATAAGAGCAAGACGAATCTGACTACAGACAATTTTGTCGGGGCAAATTATGAGAATAAGCAGTATTTTAAATCCGTGATGGAAACTTCCACCTCGGAGAAACAGGGAATCTTGTATACGGAAGCCAATGTGGACTATAACATTCCTACCGCAGTATCCGCCGGATTTGTAAACCGTATCAGTACGGAAATCAAGAAGGAGTATATTCCGCAAAATGTTTCCTATGCAGGAGACCCCTATGTGCATAAATTAATGTACAGTACCGCTCCCAATTCCAAGACGGCAGATTATGTATTATATGATATTCTGGGAACAGAGGAGGAAAGGAATGGAGACTTTGACTATGTGGATTTCCCTGCCCTTTTAAGAAAGAAAACCTACGATGCTCACAATGCCAATACCAAAGATACTGCAGCACCGGTAGTTTATTATGCTACAGTAAAGCCGGATGTATCGAATCTCAATGTGGATGACAGCAGTATCTGGAAAAAATATGAGCCTGAGAATCATCCGGTGGACAAAAAAAGTATCGTGGCCATTGCGGTGGATGTACGAAAGACCAAAACCGGTAAGCCCTTTTATCTTCCGGGACAAAGCGCCATCAGCATTTATGTTCATATGAATGCATCCACAGAAAAGCGAAAGCTTAGTGTGGAGAATACCAATACGGCAATCACCATTCACCGTACCTTTACAGGAGACCAACCGAACAATACATCTCAGCCTACCGATAAAACTGACATCAGTAAGCATAGGATTCTTCCGCCGATTAGCGTGGAAATCAAAGGACAAAAACATATCACCAAAGATGCCGGAAATGCAGACATCAAAGCGAAGGGAGCCTTCAGCTTTAACTTAAAGCCTGTGGGAAATGCGCCTATGATAGATGATGAGGGCAATGCGATTTTGGATACCGTGAAAAATCCGGAGGATATGGGAGGAGAATTTCATTTTCCGAAAATCACCTTCTACCGGCCGGGAACCTATCATTATACGGTAAAGGAAAGTGGCACTTTCCCGGGGGTTAGCAATGACCCTGTATCGGAAAAAGCCTTAACGGTAGAGGTGAAGGTAGATGCACCGAACTATACAAAATTAAGTGCGGAACTAAGCTATGATGGGGAAACGGAACTAAGCTTTACCAACCATTTTAGTGAGAAGGAACTGCCGAAACCGAAGGAGGAGCCGAAGACACCGCCCCAAACCCCGAAGGAAGAGCCGAAGACACCAAGTTCCAATAGGGAAAATCCTAAGAAGGATAGACCAAGACCACAGGAAAGCCCCAAAAAGGAAGAACCTAAGAAACCTACGGATCCGGTACCGAAGGATAATCCAAATCCTCCTTCAACACCGGACACTCCGCCTAGAGAAGAGCTTCCTCCGGTAAACCCTGTGCTGCCTCCCAATCCGGAAACGCCGAAAACGGTAACCGTGGGAAATATTCCTCCTGCAGAACTTGCCGGAAGAAGACGGGAACTGAGAGAAAGAAGAGCAAAAGTCGAAAAACGAATCGGAGAGATTCTTGGACAGACCCGGCCTTTAACGGAGGAAGAAAAGCAGGAATTAAAGGAACTGGGAGAAGTGCTTAGCGGTATTCGAGAAGAAGAAAAACTTCTCTCCAGACAGGTATCCACAGGAGATACAAAAAATCTGAAGCTCTTGGCATGGGGATTTATCTTGAGTGCTTTATGCCTGGGCGGATACAGTGGATGTTCTCTGCTTAGAAGAAAGAAGAGAAGATAAGAAAGAAGACTCTTCAAAAAAATCCCTATAAAAAACTTTGAAAACTATTGATTTTTTTAGATTCTCAATGAAATTATTATGCCATAAATGAATTTTGCATAAACAGATAATAGGATAATAATTATTTGTCGACAAACTGTTAGGACTTCCCCTACAATAGGCAGTCCTAACAGTTTTTTGTTCAAGACGATTGCTTTAAAATGCATTCTTATGGAGTATCGCCGGCTTTGTGTTCGATATCTCCTTTAAAGCATCGTTTAGAAGAAGCTTCCAAGTGGGAAGAATAGAGTCATAAAGGAGTGTGACATGGAGCACAAAATGAGAAAGCAGGAGACTGCGGAAGCTATGGGAAGAGGAAGGGATACCTTAACCCGTAGGAATTTTTCCAAAAGACGTCAAAGAGGAGGCTTTGCCAAGAAGGGTATGGCTTATTTCCTCAGCTTTTTGATGCTTGCGGGAAATTTGCAAAGCGTGAGCTATGCGGAAGAAATTGCCGGAGAAACGGTAGAACGTATCGCTCTTGCTACGGAAGAAAAATCCTCTGAAAGTCTAAGAAAAAGGGAGGAAGAGAAGGAAGCTGTCCTTTCTTCGGAAGAGAAGACGGGGGAGAGAAAGACTTCTTTGGAAGAAACTGCCTTAGAAAAGGAAGGATCCGCATCAGAGGGAAAAAAGGAAAAGAAAGAAGAGCTAGTATCAGAAGAGGAGAATAAGACTGCTCCTTCGGAAGCAAAGACTGAGGAGTCTTCTTTGGAAGAGAAGGCTAGTTTGTCATCGGAAGAAGCTAAGCAGGAGGAAAAGCCGGAGTATATGGACGCCGGTTCTTTTGAGGCTTCCTACAGTAAGGATATTACTGTACTGGCAAGCTTTTCTGAGGGAACCTTCTATGAGGGAACCAGAATGAAGGTGGTCCCGGTAGATTCAGAAAGCATTCTGGAAGAGGCCAAGGCCCTTTCTTTGAAGGATTATAAGAAAAAGAATCCGGGGGAAGAGGCGGAGGTTGAAGTTCTGGAGGCTATCGACATTTCCTTCTACAGAGAAGTTAACGGTGTGGAAAAGGAAGTACAGCCTAAGAACGGCAAGAAGGTAGAGCTTCGCCTGCAAAAAAGTAAAAAAATAAAGGATGCTTTAGAGAAGACTGAGGAAAATCTTAAAGAAGATCAAGAAGAGGATCTTGAGGAAGAACTACAGATTGTACATCTTTCTGAAAATCATCCCGGAGAAATCCTTAGTGTAAAGGAGGAGGGAGAAGAACTCCTGTTTTCCGCAAAGCATTTCAGTCCCATTATCCTAGTAAGAAGGACAAGGGATTTGGGAGAAGAGGCTGTCAACCATGAGTTTAAGGCATTTTGGACGGAAGCTCCTAATGCTCCTCGATTTGGCACGACCATTCCTAACGGCCATACTTATACCGATGGCAGTAACGGTGTAATGCGGGAACAAAGAGATTTAAAAATCATTCCTCCGGATAGTTCTTCCAACGGTACGGATACAACTACCCTGGGCATAGAGCTTACTCTAAAGGGAAACAAAAATGTCAGTTATGATGTAGGAACGGTTAATATTGATGTTCCTGCCAGAATTTTTGAAGGCTGGGATGAAAATGAACCGGACAAAATTTCTGTATATGAGAAAAAGGAAGGGAATCAGCATAAGCTGCAGCCTTCTATGGCTACAGGCTTGCTTGAGGCGCCGAATACCAATACCCAAAGTAGCTTTAATTATACCATTATCAAAAAGAATGTTCCCGGAAAGGATAAGCCGGAAGACTATCTTCGTTTAACGAACTATAGGGCGGTAAACGGTGGATTTACTTTTAAGGCGGATATTGCCTACAACCTGACTCCTTCCATGCTGAAGGTAAAGCATGATTATGCTAAGGGGGTAGGTGTCTATGACAATAAATTCCCTGTCAGCTTAAATATTGACCACAGTGATAACAGTTTGGATGTGAAACAGGATGTTCCTCTTTCCGTTCATGTGGAAACCAAGGTTGAGCCTACTAGCTTCAATTTCAAGCACGGTGAGGCGGATATGAAGCAGGGGATATTCTTCTCCTGGGATCCCAGCTGGGGCACTACCACGGATAACCCCGGTGAGTATTTCTATGGCGTTTGGTATCTAAGAGTGGATAGAGCCAGGGCAAGCTCTCAGGCCTTTGATTATAGCTTCCATACCTTAGATCCTGCAGATTCGGGTGGAGGAATCCTGGTTGGTGCGAAGAAGCTTCCTACAAACGCGGCATGGAACGTCTACTACAATAAGAGCGATATTGAAAATCATGCCAGAAACGGTTATGCGGATATTGCAAAGTTTATGGAGCCGGGAGAAAATCCTCCGGCAACAAAGCCTTTTTTGGAGAACCCCATTAATAGAAGCTATATAGGAATTCCAAAGGATCCCAGTGTAGAAAACCTCCCCACTCATCAGCCCTATGTGGCTGCCTTAAACTATGCCAACGACAAGTATAATTCCCAGCTTTATGCCTTACTGTATAAGTATCCTATGAGCAAGTTGCAAGAGGCAAAGGACAAGGGTATCGATCTTACGACCGATGGGCTTGATATTAGCAATAAGGTTGGGTTTACAGAAACCTGGGCAGACGGCTATGTGAGAAAGGGTGAGGCGGAGGCGGCACCTATGAAGGTACTTCTTCGCTCTTCAGGGCCGGGAGACTTTTTATTAAAGAAGTATAATACTGTGGATAGACAGATTTACCTTGGCGTTTTTGGATTACAAAGTATTTATAAAGGTGGTGCAGCGGCTCCTGTAGTATATAGCAACTGGAATGAAAGCTTTACTCTTTCTGCTACATATAAGGCAAAGGATAGCAGTGTAAATGTGTCACGGGACGGAAGCTATACCACCTCTGATACTAATGTTCCCGGTTCCGGTGCTACCCTTACAGACGGAAAGTATAAGCTATTCTCTGTAAAGCCCAGCCAAGTAAATGGAAAAACTTTGAAAGAGGAAACAAATCAGGATGAATTCTCCAGTGATTCTATAACAAACGGTGATGTTTATAGAGGTGGCGTTTATGAATTAACAGAGGAGGACTACCATTATAGCCGTATCTATTTAAGAGATATGAAGGCCTATGATGTGGATTATTTGGGGAATCAGTTGGTAAAATTCTCCGGTAAAGCTAGCCCCAGAAAGAAAGATTCCAGCTATCCTCCCGTACAGGTTATGGTAAAGGATAAGAGATATCCGGGAAGAGGATATTTTGAGTATGGTCGCTTAAGCTATAACGACCATGGAGGCGTTATCTTTACTGTAACAGAGCCCGGCGCAATAAAGAAGTATACACTCCGTGACAATGCCGACATTTCACAAACGAATCAGCTGGACTTAGAGGCTGCCTTTGGAGATAACATTGTAGGGCTTCAGTTTAAACAGGATTCCCCCTATTATAAGACAAACTTTGATGCGTCATTCACCATAAAGGTGACTCCTCAGCCTGCTATGCGGAACTTCATTGCCGATACCATGGCTAAAGGAGACGGGTATAACATGAACTTCCTGGCAGGTGGCGCTGTAGGAGAAGTCCGTCAATTAGGTACAGCGATTATTGATAAGAGGGCGGGAAAATACTTGGCTGAAATAGGCTATGGTTTAGAGCCCTTAAATATCACCTCGGAGCTGGTAAAGCAAAACAAACCTTATGTGGACCATCCTGAGCGCAGCGAGCAAAGCATGGATGTTATTGCCTGGGGCTTTAACTGGGGAATCTTCCCCACCAGTTTACAGGAGGATGAGTATACCAAGCCTTATGTGTTAAAATCCGGAATTATCTATGATCTTCTTCCTGCAGGAACCTATGTGGACGAACGCTCTATTGTTCTGGGAACCTGGGATGCGGCGGACACTCCACCGGAAAGTAAAAAATTTGTCAAGGGGAAGGACTATACCGTAGAGTTTAAGAAGAACTGGAAAGGCTCCGGTCAGACCATGATGATTATTAAGTTAACCATTCCGGATGATGCAGAGCATCGTTTTTGGAATAAACAATATAATCGAAGCGGTTGGAAGCTAAACTATACCCTTTGGAACCCTTACACCAATATCGTGGACCGGGGAAGAACGGCAAAAAACACCTTGGGATTTGTCAATACTGACGAGAATACCATTTGGAATCCAAACTATAACCCGAAGCTTGCAAATCCGGGGAATAATGCAGATAAAATTAAATATTACGAGGAGCTTGCGCTGAATGCTTTAAACAGTAGCAATGATAAATATACCACCTCCGTAACGGAACTGAATATGCCCTACGGCCCGGTAACGGTACTGGAGGCAAGATTCAGCAATACGGTTTCTACGGAGATTGATCCCCGTTATTTAAGTACTAATGTAAGCTATATGGGAGATCCTTATACCCATAGACTGATGTATCAGGCTTCAGATAACAGCAGAACAACGGATTTGGTCATCTATGATATCCTGGGAGAGAAAAAGGATAGAAACGGAGACTTTAACGGTGTAGACATCAACAGTCTCTTGAGTAAGCGCTCCTTTGATAAGGACAATACCAACAACTCGGATACCTTAAAGCCCAGAGTCTTTTACTCTTATGAAATTCCTACTGAGGCAAAAAGAGATTTAGGAAAGGCCTTTCATGACCCGGATTACAACAGTGATACGAATCCAAACAATCCGAGGAATACCGGTACCAGTATTTGGCATGAATGGAACTACGAGGACGAAACACAAAATGTCGGCGTAGAAAAAGATAAAATTGTGGCTTTAGCCTTTGATCTTCGAAGCACCAAAGGCAATAAGCCCTTCATTTTAGATAAGAAGGGATTGCTTATTGCCAATGTCAATATGCTGGCCAACACGGATATGGATAAGGTTCCTGTTGTAAATACCAATCTGGCGTACCGTGTAGGTACCTTATTCCCGGGAAATGATATTCCTCAGAATGTGGCACCGGATATCGTAGAAGGCAGCAGCAGCCATAGACTGGTAGAGCCGGTAGTCTTTAAGCTTCCGGTAAAGAAGATTTTGGAAGTCCCTAAGGCATTAGCTGCGCAAGCTCCCGATATTAGTGGAAAATTCACCTTCACAATCAGTGGAGAAAATAAGGCACCTTTACTGGATGAAAAGGGAAATACTATCACTACAGTACTGAAGAACCCGGATAAGGACGGCGGAACGGTAGAATTTGGAAACATTCGCCTAATGAGACCCGGAACCTATACTTATAAAATTAATGAGCATGGAGCGAGTGTGGGTGGTGTAACCAGCAAGGATATGGGAGATAAATATATCACCATTACCGTTACTGATCCGGATCACAAGAAGATGGTTTCTGATCTACGGTTTAACAGTGACAATCCTTTGACTTTTACCAATGTTTTCGGAGATGAAATCATTGAGCCGGAAATCAAGGTGCAAAAGTTCTTAAGTGCTACTGCAGGAATTAAGAAGCCGGATATCAGTAATGCATTTACCTTTACCTTAAAGAGTAAAAATGGAGCACCTATGCCGCTAGAGGCAGGCACTTCCGACAGTTTAAGTAAGACAAATCCTGATGCTATTGGAGGAGAGGTTAACTTCGGAAGAGTTAAGATTGCGGCTGAAGGGGATTATCAGTATACAGTAACAGAAAGCGGTTTATTCCCCGGAGTAAACAATGATCCTCGTGCCACCAGAAATGTTACTATTAAAGTTCGTCGTATTGATGGTAAGCTCTATGCCTTGGTAGGAGGAGACGACTTTAACTATACCAATGTCTTTACGCCTACACCCACGCAGGGGCAGGTGGAGCTGGGTAAGAAGATTTCCGGAAGAAAGCCCCCCAAGGCTGACCCTTTCCGCTTTGTTTTACGGACAGAGACCATGGAAATTACATCCAACTCCGTATATTGGACTGACAAGAGAGAAGACCCAAGCTTTAATGAAAATGAAATCTTCCTGAATAACGGTAAGAACAGTGATCCCTTTATGGAATATCTGGATAAGGATGAAAAGCTTGTTCGCAATAAGGAAAATCTCCTGAGCAGTTCCAACCTGGAATATGGCAGCTTATATGGCTCCGGTAGTCCTATTACCGAAGTAAAGCCTTCCTTAAGCTCTATGCCTAAGGGACTGTTCCAGCCAATGCCGGAGGGTAGCCAGTCTGAAACGGAGATGGTGGTGATTTCCGGAGAAGGACATACGGAATTTGCTCCTATTACCTTCCACATTCCCGGAATCTATGTTTATACGGTGGAGGAATTAAAGGATGGACTCAGAGGCTATACCTATGACAAATCCCTTTATAAAGTAGTCTTTACGGTAAGTCAGCTTGCTGAAAATAAAGAGGACTTGGTAGTGACTCGTAAGATTTATAAGGATGGTGTAGAGGTATCTGAGATTCTTTTTGATAACCTATACAATCCAAGGAATCCGGGAGGCGGAGGAGGAACACCAAGGAGGCCATCCTTCCCCGCACCGAATACCCCGGGAGGCCCGGGAGAACCGCCGGTAGAGCCTGAGAAGCCCACGCTTC
>NZ_CAUTEG010000077.1:0-11454 GCF_963537195.1 Oribacterium sinus
TCCTTTTTCCTTGAAAGATTCATAACTTAAAACTCTAATCTCCCCTGCCAGAGGATCTCTGTCCACCTTTCCGAGAAGCTTAACCCGAGACAAAATCGGAAGTCTTTCATAGGCCTTTCTGAGTTCCTTTTCTCTCGCAATTTTCAGGGAGAAATCTTTGCCGGAAAATAGCAATTCCTTCAGCTCATTGAGACTCAAATAATACACATCAAAGCCTATGGTTTTCTCTCCGATTTTATCTACAATTCGCCGCATTAAACCAAAGCATCTTGTGCGATGAAGACGGGAAATCTCCCTATTGTTACAGGAGGACTCGGCAAGGCGATAGAGAAAGGACTTTCGCTGTTTCTGCTCATAGGGCTTCTCTGAACAGCTTGTCTCTTCGCAATCTTTCTCCGAGAAATTTGTCTCTACACATGCTTTCCCAAGACTATGCTTCGCTTCCGAAAGCTCATACCTCTCCGCAGTTTCGGTCTCTAAAGAATCCAAAATCCATCGGTCCAGTAGCTCTTCATTGGTTCTGTAGGTTCTGGTTTCCAGCTTCAGCTCTCCCTCTATTCGGTCTCCGTAGGAAGAAATATAGCTTTGCTTTTCCCTGCGATATTCTTCACTGTCTAAGCCATGCTTTCTTGCCACCGTCTTTAAGGCGGAAAGAGCTCGTACAGGCTTCATGGTTTCTAAGGAAAATGCCGTTTTCTTCCCATATAAATGAGTGCTGATAAAGGACACCATATCATTCATCAACGTAATATCCCACTCCCGCAGTAGATCTTCCTTCATTTCCAAAAAAATCCGATAGAGTGCTTGAGCATCTTCCTCCTCATCCACCCTTTTGCTATAGGATGCATAGCGCTCCTGGAAAAATCTGTCCAGCTCCTTCATTTTCCTTTGGGAAACTATAAAATAATAACAAAATAAAAGGGCAATTCTACACTTTAAAAAGAAGCTTGGCTTCTTCTTGGAAAAGGATATTTCTTCGTTAGATACCCCCAGCATTCTCTGCCAAACCGGAATAATCTTTCCGGAAAAGGGAAGGAGACGCAAAATATCATACCAGGAGGAGATTTCATAATACATTCTTCCGGAAAATCCTCCCACCATGCGTTGAAAAAGCTCCTCGTAGGAAGAGACCTTCTTTCCCAAAAAACGTCTTCCCAGAGAAGTAAAAATCCCGCTATACATTTCTCCCGCAAAGCTCTCGCTTAAAGGAAGACATATTCCCGGAAAGCTTTCGGAGATATTGCTGTTGTCTAAAATCCGAACAGGAAGATGCATGTCTAAGGTGGTGATTTCTCTGGCCTGTAAAATGTAAACTTTGCCCTTTTCTATGGCAAATTCTATATCCATAGGCTTTTGAAAAAGCTGCTCTATTCTTTCTCCAAGGATAAACAAAGTTTTCAGCTCTTCCTCTTCCAAACCTAAACCTGGACTTTCCTGTGCCTGTTCCGACAAACAGCTTTGAACACGCCCCTCTTGGTACAGACATTCCCCCGGAAAATAATGGTAGGTCAATACATTTTCCTGATCCTCCACCACCTTATCCCCAAGACCTTGTCCCAGAACCACCACCATTTCACTCAGGATCCCCTTGGGGTTTTTCGTAAACAGAACACCGGACTTTTCCGGAAACAGCATTTCCTGAATGAGCACCTTTTCTACCAAGACTTCTGCTTTTTTCTGTTCTGTGCTCTCCTGCTTTTCTCTGTTCTCCTGCTTTTCTCTGTTCTCCTGCCGTTCTGCGTTCTTCTGCTTTTCTGCTTTGCCCTGCTCTTTTAGATAGTATTCCGTCTTCCCTCTATTCGCCTTTTCTTTATATTCCAAACTGCCGGCATAGGAGTCAAAAACCTCCTGTACCGCTTCCTGTACCTTCTCCCTTTTTACATTTAAACGCGTCAAAAACTGTCCGGCAAAGGAATGCTCCCCCCCATCTTCTGTGGAAAAATTGGAGCGAACGGCAAAGTATTCCTTCTCAGAAAAAGAAAGATCCACTTCTTCATTTTCCGAAACCAGGATAAACTTCGGAACCGGAAATCCCTTCTCCTGTAAAATTTCTAAATGCCTTGCCTTCATGATTTCTCCCACTTATTTTTTTAGCTGTTTGACTCTAAATATAATAATTTATCTTACCTTGAATTCTCAAGAAATGCCACACCCTAAAGTGCTTTCCCTCCCCATGTATACATTTATTTTTTCTCCAAAAAGTATTTAAATAATAGCTTTTATTTGGTATTATTATATAAATATAAATTCGGATTTACAAAGAGTAATTGTAAATCAGCACAAGTTCTCATGACAGAAAGGAGGCTTTATGAGAAAATCATTCATGAAATCAGCTCTTGCATTCGGCTGTGCACTGCTGACTGCCCTATCCCTCACCGCCATCACAGGTTTTGCCAAAAACTATGATGAGGAAGTACAAAGCTGGCAGCTCCTGTCCCGGCATTGGGATGAAAGCGAACTAAAAGTACGCTTTGAAGAATTCATCAAGGACATCAAGGAGCACAAGGGTATCGAGGATTACATTGTTCCCGATATTTCAGAAGAAGAGAAGGAAGCTATTCGCAACTATTTCCGGACTTTTGAGGGTATGAAGGACATCCGCTATACCTACACCAAGATGCCGGTGCTTCATCGGGTAAGCGGAACCGATGAATACAATGATTTACGAGGAATCATGGAATTAAAGTTCCAGACTACCGAAGCAAAGAACAAGGTAACGGAACACACTGTCCTTTTGAAAATGGCAAGACTGGGAGATGCCCAGGGACTCAAATGGAAGATTGTAGGCATCCTTTGGAAGGATAAGGGCGTGGATGTATCCGACGTAAAGATTTATCAGTTGGATAAGCCAAAACGCGGCGAAGAAGTTTGCATTATGACCACCGATGCCGGAGTAATCAAGATGCGTCTCTTCCCGGAGAAGGCTCCCATTGCCGTGCAGAACTGGATTACCCTATCCAAGCAGGGCTTCTACAACGGCACGCCATTTGCAAGAGTCATCAAAGATTTCGTGATTCAGGGCGGAGCTCTGGACGGTTCCGGAGACGAAGCAAAGTCCAGCTATAACGGATTCTTCGTTGACGAAGTAAACATGGAGCTGCACAACTTTAACGGAGCGCTTTGCCTAGGAAATAACGGTCCCCATACTAACGGAAATCAGTTCTATATCGTGCAGTGCAGTAAGATTCGTAATGAAGCGGCACTTCCTCTTTTATCTCTTCCGGAAAATGTAAAAGCAAAGTACAAGGAAGTGGGCGGAATTCCCGAGCTGGACGGACGTTACACCGTATTGGGACAGGTTTATGAAGGAATGGACGTAGTAGAAAAGATTGCTTCTCAGGAAACCAATCAAGATGATGCGCCTGTATCCAACCCCATCCTGATTCAGAATATTACTTTCCAGAAATACCGTTAAGCAGAGCTAATCATTTTCCAAATGTCGGCTCTGATACCGGCTAAATTCCACTAATATCAAAAAGGACTTTGGAAGAACCGAGGGATATCCCCAAAAGCTTCTTTCAAAGTCCTTTTCTCCTTGTTTAAAAAGAAATCTCCTGATCTCTACTCTTTTTCATTCTATACTTATCATCGTACATCTTTCCGTCCGCCTGTCGAATCACATGACTCACGGTGAGATGTTCTCTCTTTTCAATGGGGAGCTTCTCCGCAACCTCCCGATAGCTGGCACTTCCCATGGAAATACTTACAGGGAAGGGAGGATTCTGTTTCTCCTTCGTATTCCGCAAATACTCTTTAATCTTATTTTCCACTTCAAACACCGCACTTGCGGGGAAAACAATGCAGACAAATTCATCACCGCCGTTTCTTCCGGAAAAGCCTTCCACCTCTGCCATGGCATCCTGAATAGCCTCTGCCACCATTTGAATCAAACGATCTCCGGACTCATGGCCATAAAGGTCATTGGTCAGCTTAAGGTCATTGATATCCATAAAGATAGCGGCATAGTCCTTCTTTTTGCTATGATCCAAAACCTCCAGCTGATCCTGCAAATACTGCCGGTTTCCAAGACCGGTCAGCCGATCCGTATAAGCCAGGTATTTTAAATGCTTTTCTTCGATGCCGGCCTGGGCAATCAGAATAACCTTAAATACGTAGGAAGTAATAAAAACAATAATCAAAAGCAGAATTAAAATCTTTGAAAAGCCTGTGGTAACAAAGCTTTGCAAGAATCCCGGCCACTTCTCCGTAATACTGCCGGCCAAAATGATTCTAATCTGTTCTAAAATGCCGAATACAGCCACAAACACCAAGCCGTATCCCAAAATATAATCCGAATTGTTCTTTATCTTTTTTCCGGGGAAAAGCAGGCTTGCCATAGAGGAAAATACCATTACAATCTGTGCCGTCTGTACCAGACGGAGATGCCCGGTATACTGAAATCCCGTAGGGAAAATATAAAGGATCAGGCAAAGCAAGAAGAAGGCCAAGAAAATGCTGCCGACTACTCTAAGATATTCCCTGACCACCTTCCTTGAGGTTTCATAGCTGGCATATAAAGGGGCCGTGGGCAACAATAAATACATACCCACATACTCGCAAACCGCACTTAAATCCTCTCTTGGAAAAAGCAAATAAGCCAGACCGGTATTTCCCAAGTGCCAGAGGGTAATGGCGAAAACCAGGGAGAATAGCCACATTCCTTCACTGGCATACACATGTGTCTTAAAGAAAAAAGCAAAAATGACGATTCCGATAAAGGATCCAATCAAGGTCATTACGAAAATAGGATACGTCGTTTCCTGACTAATCATCGGATAGTAAAACTCTGTCCCTTTAGCCATCAAAACCGGAACATCAAAATTATCCTCCAAAATATCCAGCTGAGGATCGATTTCCACCCGAATCTCATCCCCATAAGCCTCCAAAGGAACCGGTATGCTGATTTTCAGGTGTCCAATCATATGCCTTTTCAGATTTTCTCCGTAGGACACCAATAACTGATCCTTGTAATACGCCTTCACCACACTGTTATAAAAAAAGAAGTTAATCGTCTGATACTCCGCCTTCCATTCCAATTCCAAGGGCAGATGCATGGTGATATGATCTTTTCGGGAAGAAAAATTAAACAGATAGCTCTGAAAATTATCTACACTTCCATCCTCGTGCTGTACTTCCACACTCATGTTCTTCAACACTTTATAATCACTTTTGGGCACCCGTCCTACATCACTCAGAATATAACGCATCACAAGAAGCCCCACCAAAATGGAGAGGAACAAAAGAATGACGGTTTGGTGTTTTTTGATGAAGGAATTATTTCTCATCTCCGCTCCGGATATCTACAATAGAATGCTCTGTTTCCAAAAAATATCCTTCGTGATTATGCTTCTAACCCGCATCTTGGATGTCTCTGTCTCATAAGCACGAAAGGTACAGATTAATCTTATAAAAGTCTGCCGTAACCTATACATAATCGTCAAATATAAGAGAAGGCATAAACCTCTGCCCCATACGAGCAATCCTTCTCTTGCCGTTTTCTAAAGATGAAAACAGTATAGCACAATCTTTTCTATTTTGATTTATAAAAAAAGGAAAATCTGTCGAATGAACCGAAAAGACTCATGAGCTCGTACCGATGGAGAGCGAGATTACCCAATGAATCTCCATTCAAGCTGAAAATATTCTATCCATAAAAACCCTAATCGTGGAAAATGCCACCAAATTTTGTGTGACTTTTATCATATATCTATTCAAGGAAGGACCGGTATGTAAAATGAAGAAAACAGGACAACAAAAGAAGACGGAAAAAAGCAGAAGTCTAGGCTCCCGATTATCGATGCTCTTGGGCATTGTAGGACTTTTGATTCTCTGTAGCTTAAGCGTTCCCATAGTAACCATGGGAAGTAAATCCGTAAAAGCCAACTTAAACAAAAACATGGAAGATTTGCTGGATATCACCAATGAGAAAACCGGAAGGGTTTTTACTCAAGTGCAAACATTAGCCGATAGTATGATGGAATCCATCAGTTTTGTTTGGGATCAAAATGATGCTGTAGGAGGCGCTCCCGCCAATCCCTGGAGAATCAATAATTTTAATGACGGCAACAGAGAAGTGCAAGAAATTACTCCCATGCAAAATACGACCTTTCGTTCTCGAATTTTAAATCAGGAAATTCCTGCCAGCCGATACAATGCGGAAGTTGTTATGATGAACGCTATGTACTCTACCTTAAAAAGCAATCCCTATGTTACAGGTGTAGGGTATTTCTTTGAGCCCGGTGTCTTGATTCCCGGCGTAACGGATTATGCGCCCTACCTTACCGTAAAGAGCGCAGAAACCAGAGATATCATCAATTATCCCTATTCCTATTATCAAAATAAGGGCTATTACAAAACCGCAAAGGAAACCCAGAAGACCACCATCACATCCCTTTACCATGATGATGAATATCCGGAGTATTCCTTGATTACCGTTTGTACTCCCATTCTTGTAAACGGTGAATTTAAGGGTGTTGTCACAATTGAAATTAATCTTTCCGCCTTTGATATCTTGGCACGGGAAGATAGCCGTTTCCCAAGCCTCTTTACCTCTGTAATGGATGACCAGGGAAACTTCCTCTACAGCTCTCGAGAAGGTTTAAGAGAAAAAACCTTAAATGACGCACTGGACGAAAAGGATGTACCTGAGCTGCTCAGCAAAATGCAGGAAGACAAACCCTTCCATGTGGTTTTACAGAATAAGAGCGGACAAAGCAGACGTCTGTATTTTGCTCCCACACAGCTGGACGGCACAACGCTTTGGAGTCTTATGAGCATTTCCAGTAACGAATACTTGAGAGTGACCAAGCGCTTGATTACCGTATCCACCATTATCGTGCTTTGCGGCGTAGTATTACTGACGCTGATTACCAATCTTTTAATTCGTTCCTCCTTGAAGCCTTTGCAAATGATGGCCAAGGTCGGAAATCAGGTGGCAGATGGAAACTTAAATGTAGAAATTCAATATCAGAAGCAAGACGAAATCGGCACCATTGCCCATGCCTTTGATAAAGTCATGCAACAGATTAAGGACATTATACAGGATTTAAACGAAAAGCTCTCCTCTGTTTCCCGCGGAGATTTCCGTGTCGACCTTTCTGACGAAAGCCTTTATAAAGGAGACTACAGACCATTACTGCTTTCCCTTCGGGATATTACTACAGACTTATCCGACACCATGGAGGAGATTAAACGTTCTGCATCCGAAGTAAACAGCGGAGCAGAACAGGTATCCAACGGAGCACAGTCTCTATCTCAGGGCTCTACAGAGCAGGCCTCTTCCATAGAAGAGTTAAGTGCTACCATGAGCGAGATTTCCGATAAGATTAAGAGTACCGCAGAACAATCCCTGGAAGCCAACAAGCTCAGCCTGTCTTCCGTGGAAGCTGTAGAGCTCAGTAACCAAAAAATGGAAGAAATGTCTCTGGCTATGAAGGAAATTACGGAAAAGTCCAATGAAATCGGAAAGATTATCAAAACCATTGACGATATTGCTTTCCAAACCAATATCCTTTCCTTAAATGCGGCGATTGAGGCGGCAAGGGCGGGAGCTGCCGGAAAAGGCTTTGCCGTAGTGGCTGATGAAGTCGGAAATCTGGCACAGAAGTCCGCAAAGGCCGCTCAAAATACCAGTGACTTGATTGAAGAAACCATTGACGCCGTGTCTCGCGGAGCAAAAATCACGCAGGAAACTGCGGAATCCATGGATTTGGTAAAGAGCAAAGCAGAAGGAATCACAAACATTATTTCCAAGATATCCGATGCTTCCGAGGACGAAGCCCGGGGCATTGTACAGTTGAGCTCCGGACTGGATCAGATTTCCTCCGTGGTACAAAGCAATACCGCCACAGCGGAACAGTCTGCCGCAGCCTCCGAAGAGCTGTCCGGACAGGCCAATGTCTTACAGGATCTGGTATCCAAATTCCAATTAAAGAGTGACAACTAATAACAAAGAAAGACAAAAAAGGAGCTACAAAATAGTTAACATACTACTTTGTAGCTCCTTTACTTTTTAATGCATTTTAAAGCCAATTTCCGAATATTCTCGGCTACACTTTTATTTTAACAGAATCGCTTTCCAAATAACTTTAACCTTCAATCATAATCGGCTGCTTCTCCGGAAGTTTCTTCTCCCCTTCTTTAGGGAAGGAAAGCTTCAGAACGCCCTGTTCAAACTTTGCTTTTACCTCTTCCTGCTTAATGCTGTCACCAACATAAAAGCTTCTTTGCATAGAGCCGGAGTAACGCTCCTGACGAATGAGTTTACCTTTCTCATCCTTCTCTTCTTCATTTAAGCCCTTCACGGCACTGACCTGAAGATAGCCGTCATGCAACTCTACCTTGATATCCTCTTTCTTAAAGCCCGGAAGATCGATATCCATATCGTACTGCCCGTCCTTTTCATGAACATCCGTCTTCATCAATCTTCCTGCACGGTCTCCGTAAAGCTTATTCTCTACTCTGCCCAGACCTCCGAAACTCGGAAAATCAAACCAATCATCAAATAAATTCTCTCCAAAAATGCTAGGTGCTAACATATCTTTTTTCCTCCTTATACTCTTTATTTCAATTCTGACTTCTCGTCATTGTTTTTAGCAAGGGGAAGAATCTTCATCATCGTGAGAACCTTTAAAGTCCTTGCGGTCTTCTCTGTTCCTCTGCTTGATTATGATTATACTCAAGTTGTTAGCACTGTCAAGTGTCGAGTGCTAATTTAGTTGTGAAAAATTTGTGTATTTTTAGGCTTCCTTTAAGACAATAGCTTTTTTAATTCTCCGACTCCGGGAACCCGTCCGCTTACGACCAGTTTCCCGTCAAGCATGAGGGATGGAGCACTGAGTACCCCAAGCTTTACAATCTCGATTAACTCCTCTACTTTTTCAATTTTAGCATCCTTCCCTAGCTCTTTTACCGCCTCTTTTACATTTTGATATAATGTATCACATTCTTTACAGCCTGCACCGATAACCTTGATTTCCATATTCACCTCTCGTTACATTTCCTTCCAACTTTTCTTACTCTTTAATTCTTTAATTTCATGGGGCTATTCATCGTCTTTTTCCATGCTGCGTCAATGCTTCGAATCACCTTCGGTCCAACCTTCGACAAAAATACCAGCTCGGAAATCTCCTTCTCAGGGCATGGCTTATAGTCGATTAGTTCTTCCACCACATCCACCTGCATCCAGCAATTGTCCAAAAGGAAAAAACCTTTAATCCGATAACAGTCCGGCAAAACTTCCTGCAAAAATTGATGAAAACGCTCTTTGGAAACATTTTCCGTACATACCAGAGAAATGGTTTTCGGCTTGTTGTCCACCGTATTTAAGCTCTCTTCCGAATCTACCCAGCTTCCCTTTTCAAAGCCTTCTCGAATAAAGCCAAGATCTGCTCTTCCATTTTCACAGTGTAAAATCAGGCAATGGGGATTCACTTCCCGAATCAAAGAAAGTACTTTCTTATACTGTTCCTCGGAAATCAAATCCATCTTGTTCACGATGGCTACATCGCAATGCTTTAATTGCCTGTCTACCGTTTCCGTATCCTTTACCTGCTTTGGAAAATGCACGCCGTCAATCAGGCAGATTACCCCCTGAAAATCATAGACGTCCCCGGCTAGAACTTCTACGCTCTTTAAAATGTCCCGAATATTCGAAGGATCGGCAAGACCGGAACTTTCCACAAAAAGGTATTCCATATCGCCCTTGCTCATCTCTGCCAAAGCATCCACAAAGGAAAGTTGCAGACAGGAGCAGAAAATCGATCCTCTGTTGATTTCCTTGATGGTCAGTTCCTTCTTTTCCAGAATACTGCCGTCAATTCCCGTTTTCCCAAATTCGTTTTGAATGACGGCAAGCTTTTTATCGGAGAATTCTTCCAAGATATGCAGCAAAAGACTGGTTTTTCCCGCTCCCAAAAAACCTGTTAAGACATATAATTTTTTCTTTTCCATAAATGATCTCCTAATGAGGACAATGTAGTACAAGATATAAAAGGTAGTAAAAGGTAGTAAAAGGTAGCACAAAATAGCGTGCACTTCGGCAATACTGCTTAGTCGAAAGGAAAGCATTTTCCTTGTAAATCATAACAGAAGCACCGCCTGTAATGCATTAAAAATATATCCGATAAGAATAATGCCGAGGATGCATATTCCTATAAAAGTCCCCAAGAGCTTCGGCTTAATGACCTTCCTAAGCATAATCATAGAGGGAAGAGAAAGAGTGGTGACCCCCATCATAAAGGCCAGCACCGTTCCCAGCTCCGCTCCCTTTAAAAGAAGGGATTCCGCAATCGGTATCGTTCCGAAAATATCCGCATACATGGGAATCCCCACCAGAGTCGCAAGAATCACGCCGGCAGGATTTCCTTTCCCAAGTAAAGAAATAATCCAGTTCTCAGGAATCCAGTTGTGAATCAAAGAACCGATACCTACCCCTAAAAGGATATAGGGGAAAACCTTTCGAAAGGTTGTTTTCACCTGCTCGGCAGCATAAGAAAGACGCTCTTTCCGGGACAAGGTAGGGAGCGCCTGTTCCACGGGTTTCAACTGCAAAAGAATGGGTTCTATCTCATTTTCCAAGGACAAATGCTCTATCACTAAACCGCCTAGAACCGCCAGCAAGAGTCCCAATATCACATAGACAGAGGCAATCCTTAGACCGAAAATGCCGGTGAGTAGTACAAGGCTTCCCAAATCCACCATGGGAGAAGATATCAAAAAGGAAAAGGAGACTCCAAGAGGAATCCCGGCTGCTGTAAATCCCATAAAAATCGGAATGGAGGAGCAAGAACAAAAAGGAGTAATCGTGCCCAAAAGAGCCGCTATAATATTGGCATGGATACCGTGAAAACGCCCCATAATCCGCTTTGTCCTTTCCGGCGGAAAGAAGCTCTGCACATAGGAAATGGCAAATATCAAGACGCAAAGGTAAACCGTGATTTTCACACAATCATAGAGAAAGAAATGAAGGCTTCCTCCGATGCGGCTTTCCGTAGCAATCCCCATGTGTTCCAAAGCCTCCCGAAACAGTCGGCTTAGCCAGTCCATTCTCAAAATTTCCTCTTGTATAAACTGTATCATACTGCTTTTTGCACCTCCTTTTCCCCTACCCTATACATCACTTTTGGTGTCTTCCTGCAGATTTTCCTTTCTTTCTTCCAAAAGCTCCTCCAAATAAGCAAAGTCTTCTTGAAATTGCTTTTCCGGACATAGTTTTCTCGCTTCCTGAATCCGTTCTGCCACTCCCTCTTTTTTTCCATAGCAGCATAAATCCATAAACAAATCCAGAAGGGTAAAGTTCTTTTTATAGAACGCATTTTCTTTGTATTTTCCAAAAAGAGCTTCACTATCTTGATAAAGAGTCTCCGCTTCCTCGTAGTCCTTTAAATAAAAATAGTTCAGGCATAGATTCAACCTTCTCACCATCTCTACAGAAGGCATTTTCTTTACCCTCGG
>NZ_CAUTEG010000078.1:0-11366 GCF_963537195.1 Oribacterium sinus
CTTCCGATCTGCAGAAGAAGCAAGAAAAGAAGGAGCAAAAATAGGATAAGAATAATCAGCAATATCCATTTTAGAATCCCTAAGACAAGGAGCATTTCCTTTCTTCCTCCAATGCTTGCCGGGTCATCCCGGACACCAGCAACAGGGCATCTTTATAGCCATAAGCCACCCCAAGGATTTCTTCCTCTTTCCTGGGAAATGTGGGTAAAGACCAATGGGGAGCCCCATAAAATTCATATAGGTTATTTCCCAAGCCGGAGTAGATTAAATAACACATGGGGATCGTATGTCCCTCTCTTAAATTCTCCATCAAATAGGGAATGTAGTTCTTGGCCCTTTCGCCAAACTGTAAAGATTTTGAAAAACGCATACTAAGTCATTTTTTCCAAAAGATAGTTTCTTACCATCACCAATGCGGTGTTACAGCATTGTTCCCGGATTTCTTTTCGAGTTCCCGCAAAATGATACTCTTCTACCTTTGTCTTTCCTCCGGCGCAAACCGCAATGTAAACCAGACCGATTTCTTTATCCTCCAAGGCAGTAGGACCTGCATTACCGGTTACGGCAACCGCCAAATCCGCCTCGGATTCCATCATGGCTCCAATAGCCATTTCCTTTGCCACAGAGGAGGAAACTGCTCCTTCCTTTCGTAATAACTCCTTCTTAACGGAAAGCAACTTCCTTTTTGCTTTGTTGGAATAACTGACATAGCCCACCTTAAAACATTCGGAAGCTCCTTCCACAGAAGTAATAGCGGCAGAAATCATGCCGCCTGTTATACTTTCGGCGGTAGTAATGGTTTTCTTTAAACCTTTCAGTAAAGAAACCACCTGTTCTTCAATGGGTGCCTCACTATTATACACCAAAACCTTCTTTTCTTTTTTATCTCCCATTAGAAGCCTCCCTCTGAAATCACCCTGTGATTTTTATATACATAGTCCACCAAAGAAAGAATGGTGAGCACTAAAGATAAAACAATAAAAATCTGATTCACAAAAGCCAAAGCGGGAATCTGTAAAAGAAGCAAAATAATCATAAGCATTTGACTGGCTGTTTTCGCTTTTCCAAAGATGGATGCGGCAATAACGATATTATGATCTGCCGCAACCAATCGAAAACCGGAAATCACAAACTCTCTTCCGATTAAAATGACCACATACCAAGCCGGCAACTCCCCCAGGGGAATCAAGCATATTAATGCAGAACATACCAGAAGCTTGTCCGCTAAAGGATCCATGAATTTTCCGAAATTGGTCACCAAATGATTCTTTCTGGCCAGATAACCATCTAAAAAATCCGTAAAGGAGGCAAAACAGAAAATTCCCAAACCGATATAGCGGTAAAGAAGATTGTTTCCACCCTCTAAAAGGATAAAAAACACAAAAAAAGGAACAAGAATTCCTCGTAACAGCGTTAATTTATTCGGCAGATTCACACCATTCTCCTATCAAATCATAGCCTTCCGTATCTATTACCTTCACATATAGGAAGCTTCCCACTTCCTTTTTCTCTCCGAAAACATAGAGATAGCTGTCCACATCCGGAGCATCCATATAGGAACGGCAAAGCACTCTCTGTTCCTCCTCGTCATAGCCGCAAACCAAAACCTTCAGCTTTCTTCCTATCTGCTCCTCCGCCTTTCGGAAAGCAATATTTTGCTGTAGCTCCATAATCTGAGAAAGTCTTTGATTTTTCAGCTTTTCGGGAATCTGATCTTCCATCTCCGCAGCCTTGGTTCCCTCTTCCTGAGAATAGGGAAAGGCTCCCAGACGATCAAAGCGCATTTCCGAAATAAAGTCCAAAACCTCCTGAAAATCCTCTTCCGTCTCCCCCGGGAAGCCGGTAATAATCGTGGTACGTAAGGCAATATCCGGCATTTCCTTTCTTAAAAGAGCAATCTTTTCCTTCAGCTCTTCCTTTCTGGTTCTCCGGTTCATCCTCTTTAAAATCCTGTCGGAGGCATGCTGTATAGGAAGATCCAGGTAGTGACACACCTTCGGATTTCTCTTCATTTCCTGAATCAGCTCCGGCTCTATTTCCTCCGGATAGCAGTACAAAATCCGAATCCACTGAAGATTCGGAATCTCGGAAAGCTCAGCCAAAAGCTCAGCCAAAGCCTTCTTTTTATAAAGATCCGTACCGTAAAGTGTGGTTTCCTGAGCAACCAAAATCAGCTCCCCGGCCCCTTCCGAAACCAAAGCTCTTGCCTCTTCCAAGACCAGCTCTTTGGGAATGGAACGATAATGGCCGCGAAGCCTTGGAATAATGCAGTAGCTGCAATATTTATCGCAGCCCTCCGCAATCTTTAAGTAGCGACTGTACTTCTCTCCGCTTTCTACCCTGGCCATCTGATGGTCCAGTCTCTTCACATAATCCTTTACGGAAGTAATTTCATCAATCTCCGGAAGCTCCTTCCGAATCTCATCCTTGTAGCGCTCCACAAGACAACCTGCCACAATAAGCTTCTCCAGCTTTCCCGTTTCCTTGTATTGCGCCAAATCCAGAATACACTGAATACTTTCTTCCTTGGCGGGGCCGATAAAGGAGCAGGTATTCACAATGGCAATCTCCGCCTCACTTGGCTCATCGGTAACGGAAGAACCGGGATATTTCTCTAACAGCTCAAAAAGCAGCTTCTCCGCGTCTACTCTATTTTTATCACAGCCTAAGCTCTCCAGATAAAGCTTCATTAGGCCTCACTATCAGACTGATAATCGTCTTCTCCGAAGTCTTCCTCTTCCTCATCCATTTCGGAGTAGTCTTCCTCTTCGTCCTTTTCTTCCGGATCTTCCTCTACATCCTCATCATCGTCTAAATCATCATCGATGGCATAACGAGAGTACTCTTCCTTCTCCGGAATAATAATAGGCTCATCCTCATAATCCAAGCCCTTCTCCACATTGACAAGGTTACGGGAAATCTCTTCGATTGCCACGGAAAGAGGCTTCTTTCCCTCTTCTCCCTTAATCAAAGGCTCCTCTCCGTCAATCAGCTGTCTGGCTCTCTTCGCACTGGCAATTACTACGGAATAGCGAGATTGTACTTCCAATTCCCCCTCTTCTCTATTGCGGTTCATAGATTCTATTAAATCATTATACGTTGGACGTAGCATCTTCTATCCTCCTTAAGTCCTTTCTGATTTCTTCAATCAGATCCAAATGTCCCTCTGCCCGATCATGAGAGGCACGGATTAAATTATGCAGTTTTTCCGTGCATGTGTCAATATCTGCATTGACAAGAATATAGTCATAGGCCTCCACGCCTTCCGCCTCTACAATAGCACGACTTAAGCGTTTATTGACTGTTGCTTCATCCTCGGTGTTTCTGCCGATCAGTCTGGCTCTAAGCTCCTCTGCGGAGGGCGGTGCCATAAAAATCAAAAGGCTGTCGGGGAACTTTTTCTTAATCTTCAAGGCACCCTGAATCTCTATCTCCAGAATGACATCCTTTCCTTCGTTAAGACAATCTTCCACAAACTTTCGGGGTGTTCCGTAATAATTGTCCACATACTTGGCGTACTCCACCAGCTCATCCCGGTCAATCATCTCTTCAAAGCGATCCTTGCTGACGAAGAAATAGGACTTTCCTTCCTCCTCTCCCGGTCTTGCTGCTCTTGTTGTTGCGGAAATGGACAGGGCATAGTTATCATATTTTCGGGTCAGATTCTTCATAATCGTACCCTTCCCTGCCCCGGAAAACCCGGACACCACCACCAAAATTCCCTTTTCTTTATGCTTTTCCATTCTTCTTTCCTGCTTCCCTTATTCTATATTCTGTACCTGCTCTCGAATCTTTTCGATATGATTTTTCAATTTTAAAGCCTTCTCGGATACAGATAAATCATTAGCCTTAGATAATATGGTATTGCTTTCCCGATTCATTTCCTGCAAAAGAAAATCCAAATCTCTTCCTATAGGAATCTCTTCCTCTAAAAGCTTTGCCATTCTTTGGATATGACTTTGCAACCTTGTGATTTCCTCATCCGTACTCACCTTATCGGCAAAGATTGCCACTTCCTGCAGAATTCTGCCTTCCTCTACCTCTCTTCCGGAGAGCATCTCCTCCATCTTCTTCCGAAGACGCTCAGCATAAGCCCTTTGAATATCTCCTTCTTTTCCCTTAATGAAATCAATGCCTTCCTGCATTTCCGAAAGTTTTAAAAGAATATCTCTTTTTAAATTGCTTCCTTCCTTCTCTCTGGCCTTTTGATATTCTGTCATAGCCAGCTCCATAGCCAAGAAAAGAGCTTCCTCCCGATCTTCTTCCTCCCCTTCCACAATCTGAGCCACTTCCGGGAAGAATACCAGCTCCTTGGCATCCAGATTATAGGGAAGAGAATATTTTTCGGCTACTTTTTTAATGCTTTCCACATAGGCATCCAGTAAATCCTCCCGAAGCAAAAGCTTCTTCTTTTTTTCCGTGCTGTCCTCCAGAGAAACAAAGATTTCCACCTTTCCCCTGGAAATTCTTTCCTTCACCCATTCTCTACACTTCATTTCCAGATGCTGCATAGTCCGGGGCAGGCGTATAGACAGGTCTAAAAAACGGGAATTAACCGACTTGATTTCCACCGTGATACCGGAGCAATCCTTCTCTCCCACACAGCGGCCGAATCCTGTCATACTTTTGATACTCATAAAGTCCCCTCTCTTGCATTTTTCATGCCTTTACTTTATCCTCTTTGTAGCTTTTCCTAAGAAAATATAGGAAAAGTCATAGCCGGAAAGGATAAAGAACTTTCCTGTCGGCAATTTCATTTACGTATAAACCACCAAACTTACAGGCCGGTATTCCAGTATGATAGCAAGGTGGATTTACTATTTCAAGTGGAAAAGGACGGTTTTCATGGCATTTGACGGATTGTATCTTGCAGCGTGCATCGCGGAATTTCAAGAACGAATTTTAGGCGGGAAGATTTCCAAAATCATCCAAAGTGAAAAGGATGAATTGCAACTTTTTATAAAGAAGGAAAAAAACACGGAGATTCTCCACCTCTCCGCCAATCCCTCCTTCCCTCTTCTATATTTGGCAAATGAAGGGAAAACCGCCCCCATTACCGCCCCCAGCTTTTGTATGTCCCTTCGAAAGCATATCGGAAATGGCATCATTCAAAGTATTCGGCAGGCTTCCTTAAAGCTTACGGAGGAAGGACTGGAGCGGGTGCTCTTTTTGGATATATCCCATAGAGATGAGCTGGGGGATGTAGGTATCAAGCATTTGGCTGTGGAGATTATGGGTAAGTATTCCAACATCATTTTGCTGAAGGAAGATTATACGATTTTAGACGCCATAAAGAGAATTTCCCTGAGCCAATCCTCCGTAAGAGAGGTACTTCCCGGGAGGGAATATTTCATTCCGGATGCCTTCCATAAGGAAAATATTTTATCCTTCCCTATGGATAAGCTGGATGCTCTCTTGGAAAAAGATGCCCTCCCCTTATGGGAATGCCTCTTCCAAAGCTTTTCCGGACTAAGCCCCTTGCTGGCCAGAGAACTTTGCCTTAGCGCTTCTCTCCCCATCGATAAACTCTCCAATACCTTATCTTCGGAGGAAGGGATGGGGGTGCAGGAAGCCATTTTGGCCTTTCGGAGAACGATTCAAGAAAGAGATTTTCATCCGGTCATTTTGTATGAGGGTGAAAAAGCCTTTGACTTTTCTGCACTCTCCGTCCAACAATACAAGGGCAATCCGGCATTTTCCGAAGAATACATTGCTTCCCCCTCCGCCCTCCTCCTTCAATACTATGGAAATAAGGAGAGGGACGACAGGGTACGGCAAAAATCCACCGACCTAAAGAAGCAGTGCCATACCCTTCTGGAGCGTTGTAATAAAAAGCTGGCATTGCAGGAAAAGCAGTTAAAGGATACGGAGAAAAAGGATAAATTCAGAATCTACGGAGAACTCTTAACCACCTACGGCTATAGCCTTACCGGAGGCGAGAAAGAGCTCCAGTGCGAAAATTACTACACGGGAAAGGAAGAAAAAATCCCCTTGGATCCTACTCTTTCTCCTATGGAAAATGCCAAGAAGTATTTTGAAAAATATGATAAGGCCAAGAGGACGGAACAAAACCTTTTAGAGCAGGTAGCGGAAAGCAAAAAAACGCTCTACCACCTCCAGTCCATTATGAACAGTATTCAGCTTGCGGAAAGTGCAGGGGATCTGGATGCCATAAGGGCGGAAATGGGAGACTTCGGCTATATCAAAAAAGTCAGCGGAAAGAAGAAAAAACAGCGAAAGGAAGACCAATCCAAGCCGAGACTTTTCCGTTCTTCAGACGGCTATCTTCTCTATGTGGGAAAAAATAACCAGCAAAATGAAATCCTCAGCTTCCAGATTGCAGAAGGAAAGGATTTTTGGTTCCATGGAAAAAATATTCCCGGCTCCCATGTGATAGCCAAAACAGAGGGAAAGGATTTGGAAGAGCTTCCCGATCGTCTCTTTGAAGAAGCTGCAGAGCTGGCCGCCTACTTCTCTTCGGAAGGCAACAGCCAAAAGGTGGAGGTGGATTATACCCAAAAGAAGAACCTAAAAAAAGTCCCCGGAGCCGCTCCCGGCTTTGTGATTTATCACCAGAACTATTCCATTCTGGTAAGCCCAAAACTGGCTCTGGAAGAAGTTAAAGACTTCCCCTGGTAAAGTGTTGAGGAAGAAAAAAGAGAAAAAAGAGAAAAAAGAGTTGGCATTTCATAACAGTATAGGTCTGGAATTGGGGAAGAAATCACACTTTCTGTAAAAAATTTGAACCGCCCTGCAACCTTGATTTACAAGGATGTAGAGCGGTTTTCATCAACAGGTTTTGTCCTATAATCCCAAAAGAGACTGTAAAAGGTACTGTCCTTTAGGATTTCATACAGTATGGGTCCGGAATGGGGGCAATCTGAGCCCGCGGGTACTTGCGAAAAACGAAGGAACTGAAGTTTTTCGCTTAGTATCCCCTGCAGGGCGAGGTTAGCGGGAGCGTGCCCCAATTTCGGACCTATACTGTTATGAAATATTAACCATTTCTTTTACAATCTCTTTTTATTCTTCTTCCCAATTCGTATAGACATTCTGCACATCATCGGATGCGTCCAAAAGGTCCAGAGTCTTTCTTAAGTTCTTTACCGCTTCTTCGTCGGTTACGGAAACGGTATTTCCCGGAATCATAACCACGTCGGCTTCTGCCATAGGCAGGTTCTCCTGCTCCAGCTTTTCTCGTACGGAGGAAAACTCGGTGGGGTCAGTGAGAATTTCATAGTAATCATCTCTTTCCAGTAAATCCTCGGCACCGGCCATAATCGCCATATCCATCAAGGCTTCCGCATCGTGGCCTAAGTCTTCCATTTCTTCCTTATCCAGAATAATCTGTCCCTTTTCCTCAAAAAGGAAGGATACGGAGCCCTGGCTTCCCAGACTTCCCTTTCCCTTTGTGAAGGCGGAACGAACATCCGCTGCGGAACGATTCTTATTGTCGGTCAATACCTTAACGATAATGGCTACACCGTTTACCCCGTAGCCCTCATACTGCAGCTCTTCAAAGTTTACTGTATCCAAAGCACCTGCTGCACGCTTAATACCGTTCTGAATGGTATCGTTAGGCATATTGTTAGCCTTTGCCTTGGCAATGACATCCTTTAACTTGGAGTTGCTGGCAGGATCCGCTCCTCCCTGCTTTACGGCTAAGGCAATCTCATGACCGATAATGGTAAAAATCTTTCCCTTTGCGGCATCATTTTTCTCTTTCTTTGCTTTAATGTTTGAGTATTTTGAATGTCCTGACATGCTTATCTCCTACTTTCTATAATATTTTTCTATATTATCCAGTCTTCCCCTTCTATGCAAGTTTTTTTCCAAAAAACAAGTCATTCCACAAAGCGAGCCACTCCCTTGCCTCGGGGTCTCTGAATTTTTTAGAACATTTTGTTCCGGTTATGACTTCATCCGCATAGTAGCTTAATAGGCTTATTCCCGGATTTAGCCTTCTTCCTCCTGATACTCCTCGATATGTAAGGAAGACAGGGGATCATAGGTTCCCACCCATTTTCCCTTCATTTTGTAAACTCTCGGCACTCGATTTCCCAGGTTGCAGAGGAATTCATAGGAAAAAACGCCCCATTCCTCCCAATCATAAAGAGAAATCTCTTCCTCTCCCTCCTGTCCCAGAAGGGTGACTTCCTGAAAGATTTTCGCCTCCGTATGGCTCACATCTATCATGAACTGATCCATGCAAACTCTGCCAAGAATGGGGCATGGTTTTCCTCCCACCAAGACCTTTGCTTTGTTGGAAAGGACTCTCGGATAACCGTCTCCGTATCCCACCGGAACCGTTGCCACCCGCATGGGTTCCTTTACGATAAAGCTAGCGCCGTAGGAAATGGCTTCTCCTGCCGGAACTTCTTTAATATGACTGATTTTAGCCTTCCAGGAGAGAACCTGTTTCAAGGGTAGCTTTCTTTGCATGTCCTTGGAGGGATAAAGCCCATACATCGCAATGCCGTCCCGCACCATATCGTACTGTACTCCCCGTCCCTCTAAAATTCCCGCAGAGTTGGAAAGGTGACAGAGGGGAAGCTTGATTCCTCTCTCCTCTAAAGCCTTAAGATAGTCTGCAAAGCGCCTTTCCTGCATCTCCGTATAAGACTTATCCCTGTCGTCACAGCAGGCAAAATGAGAAAAAATACCGCAGATTTCAATTCCGCTCAGGGAGAAAAGCTCCAGTCCCAACTCTACAGCTCCCTCTTTCTCAACCTGAATACCGATTCTTCCCATTCCGGTGTCCAAAGCCAAATGGCAGGGCAGGCTCTTCCCCTCCTTCTTGGCAATAACGGAGAGCGCTTCTCCCTGCTCCCTGGTGAACAGAGAGGGCATAATGTCATAGTGCCAAAGACTTCTGTACTGTCCCTTGGGAACCACCCCCAAAATCAATATGGGCGTGGTGATTCCTCCCTTTCGTAATATAATTCCTTCTTCAATGGTGGCTACCCCAAAGAGAGAACATTCCTCCTCTACAGCTCTGGCCACCTCCACGATTCCATGACCATAGGCATCCATTTTCACTACGGCGCAAAACTGCATCCCCTCCCGAAGATGGGATTTCACTGCTTTGATATTATCCTGTAAATAACTTAACTCCACTACCGCGTAGGTTCTGCCGTAGCTTTCTCTTCCCAAACACATTTCTTCGCTTACCTTCTTTTACCGTCTTCTTTGATCTGTCTTTTGTGTTCTATCTTCTTCGATCTGTCTTTTATAATCTGTCTTCTTTGATCTGTCTTCTTTGATCTGTCTTCTTTAATTCGTTTTAGCTTGACAGATTCCCTGATTTACTCTTTGGCAAATGTCTTAGCTTTTTAGCCTTAGTCTATCAAGCATCCCTGCTCTTCCAAAAGTTCCAGAGCCTTCCCCATGGCATTGGCAATGTTCTGTGCCAAGACGCCGTGTTCTCCCCATTCCTTGGCAGCAAGTTCTCCGGCTAAAATCTGCGCCTCACAGGACAAAATAGCCGCAATACAGCCTTGCCGGATTTGCTTTACGGTCTTAGATTCTTCCTCTAAAATCAGATAAATCCCGGCTATGCTTCCGGCAAATACATCCCCGGAGCCTCCTTTGCTGAGGGCGGCACAGCTTTTCTCCCTGTGATAAACCAGTTCCCCCTCCGGAGAAATCACCATGGTATCGTGAGACTTTAACAGCAAAATACAATGGTACTCTTTTCCAAAGGATTTTGCAATTTCTCCTCCGCGATTTTCGATTTCTGTAAGGCTTTTCCCGGAAAGTCTGGAAAACTCCATAAGATGAGGGGTTAGGAATAAAAGAGATTTCCTTCCATAGGCTTTTGCCAAAGTTTGTAAGGCGGAATCCTTTGAAAGAAGATTAAGCCCGTCCGCATCTATCAATAAAGGAGCTCTTCCTTTATCCAAAACCAAGCGCAATAGCTCTTCTGCCTCTTCCCCTGTGCCCATTCCCGGACCAAACAGCAAAAAATCAGCCCATTCTATTGTCTTTTCCAATTCTTGGAAATTCTCCTTTCCCTTCGGAAAAGACAGAATAATGGCTTCCGGAATTAAGCTTTGTAAAATACCGCAATTTTTCTTTGCACTGCACAGCTTCACCAGCCCGGTACCGGTACGATAGGCGGACAGAGCCGCAAAATAAGCTGCCCCGGCCATTCCCTCCGCTCCTGCAATAATCAGACATTTTCCATAGGAACCCTTATGGGAAGCCGGATTTCGTTTAGGAATAAAAAATTTCATTTTGAAGCCATCCTGTTCCTCTTTTGTCATATTTTTACCACAGTTTTAGAATTCATCAGAATCTCAACATATCTTTTCGATTTTATCAGAATTCCATCATATCTTTTCGATTTTATATCCCATCATATCTTTTGGAAGTTATCAAAATCTCATTCTATCTTTTAGCATTTATCAAACTCTCATTACATTATCTAAAAGCTTTCTCCCTCCATAAGCGCATAAGCCATTACCAGATCTCCGGTATTACTGATACTGACATGAAGAGCCTTTCCGCCCATTTCCAGAAAAATCTTTTCCGCGCCGCCATAGAGCTTCACATAGGGCTTTCCCAGGCTATCCCTAAGCACTTCAATATCCATAAGGGAGAAGTTTCTTACACCGGTGCCGAAGCATTTGGACACCGCTTCTTTTACACTAAAATCACCGGCCAAGCGAGAGAGTCTTCCCTCACTTTGCCGGCGTTCTTCTTCTGTGAATACCCTATGGGTATAATTTTTTTTTACTAATTTTTCTAAACGGGCAATTTCCAATATATCGCAGCCGATTCCCAAAATCATGAACGCTCCTCGAAGACACGGTAGGACAGGCGCATAAGACTTTCTGACAAATGAACATTTTCCGTCACCACATGATCCGGTACTTCCAAATCCACATGGGCAAAATTCCAGAGACCGTCAATGCCGTAAGAAATCAATTTCTCCGCCACCGGTACTGCCACATCCTTGGGGATGCAAATGGCAGCCAAGCGGATGTGATATTGCTTTACCACCGACTCAATCTCCTCCATAGGAGAAATCTTTAAATCTCCTACCTTCTCTCCCCATAGCTTGGGATTGGAGTCAAAAATCCCCCGAAGGACAAAGCCCCGCTTCCGGAAATTCGTATAATTTGCCAAGGCAATTCCCAAATGTCCGGCCCCTACGATAATCATAGGATGCTCTCTATCGATGTTTAGAATCTTCCCGATTTCCTCATGAAGATTCTTCACATTATAACCGTAGCCCTGCTGTCCGAATCCGCCGAAGTTATTCAAATCCTGTCGAATCTGGGAAGCAGTCAAATGCATTCTTTTGGATAGTTCCGAAGAAGAGATACGATCAATGTTTTGATCCATTAAATCCTCTAGGTACC
>NZ_CAUTEG010000079.1:0-10965 GCF_963537195.1 Oribacterium sinus
CTGGCTTCCGCTTTTCGGGTAAAGCACCCCCGGATTCTTTGTGCCCTCCCCTTTGCCGGACTTCTTTTGGTCTTCGCTTACAGCATTCTGTCCGATAAAAATAAAAAGGGTACCAATCTGGTGATTGAGTCGGTGCGAAGAGGAGAAAAGTTACCGGTAGAAATGGCACCCCTGATTATTTTCAGCACTGTGCTTTCCCATCTCTTCGGCGCTTCCGTTGGACGAGAAGGTGCCGCCTTACAGGTAGGAGGGTCTCTGGGCTCCAGTATCGGCAGGGTTTTACATCTTTCTGAAAAAGAGCAAAGAAGAATTATGATGTGCGGAATGAGTGCAGCTTTTTCCGGACTCTTCGGTACCCCCATAGCTGCAGCCATCTTTGCCATAGAACTCTGCACCGTAGGCAGTATTTACTATACAGCTTTACTCCCCTGTACCGTTTCCGCCTTAACAGCCCATTTTTTTGCGGAAAAAGTCGTTCATGCGGAGGAACCGAATCTTGCCCTTTCTCTGATAGCGGAAATGAATTGGTCATCCGCCCTATATACTCTTCTTCTGGCAATCGCCGCCGCTTTGGTAAGTATCTTATTTGTTTCCTGCGCCCATAAAGCAAAGGATTTGTTTAGCAAATATTTCCCAAATCCTTACCTGCGTATTTTTGTAAGTGGAGCTATCGTTCTCCTTGCCACTTTGGCGCTAAACACCAATATCTATAACGGAACCGGTATCCAGCTGATTATTCAAACAATCCATGATCCAAAGACGAAAATTTTTCTCTTTGCCTTTTTCTTGAAAATTCTCTTTACTTCCGTTTCTCTTGGAGGAGGATTTCAGGGTGGAGAGATTGTGCCTTCCCTGTTTATAGGAGCAACTTTAGGTAATGCATTAAGCCGATTTTTGCCATTAGATCCTTCTCTATGTGCAGCACTGGGAATGACTGCCCTCTTCTGCGGCGTCACCAACTGTCCTCTGACAGCCTTACTTATCAGCTTTGAGCTTTTCGGCTTCCAGGCCTCTTCCTACTTCCTTTTAGCCATAGCCATCAGCTATCTATTCTCCGGGAATTACGGCCTTTATCACAGTCAAAAAATACTATTTTCCAAAACAGAGGAAGAAGAAATTAATGAGCATACCCATTAGGTATGCTCATTTGTATTCTTAACAAGTATCCCTCGCGAAGCGTGGGATATCTCCTTTACTTAGCCTTTTTTAAACCGATTCGCCAAGCCCTTATCCTCCGGCTTGACCCTCAGATTAGTAACCTTCTCTTCTTCCCCCGGTCTTTGAATCTTTAATTCCAAAATGCTTCCTTCCGGTAAGCCCTTGCCAAATTCTATCTGTAGGAATTTGGCCACCTTCGGATGGTTTGCCTGAAAATCATCCAAGTCTCTACTAAACTGCATTAGCTCCATGGGATTCATGTCATTTCTCCTTTTCTTTATGATACAAATTACTTCTTTACTACTCGATAAGCATCCTACATGACAAGCACTCTTCTTTGCATAATACTTTAACTGCTATCATTACTTTATGCTGTCTTGATTTATGTTAGCCTAGGCTAATATTTTTCCAAAAGAGCATAGCCTAAGTTTCTTTTTCTGACAAGTCTTATTTTGCCTCTTTTAGCTTTATTGTCCCTATGATCGTCTTTCCTTTCCCTTTCCGACTATTTCTATACCTTGGGCTATAACTTCATAATATGCTTTATTTTGCTTCCATAGTCTCTTTATGCTATACTGCTTCGGTGTATTTTAAAAAGAATACTGTGATTATTTTAAAAAGAATACTTCTATTACTTTATTGAGAAGGACTGAAACATGAGTAAAATCAAAGAAATCTCCCCGGAAGCCTGGGAGAAGGAAGAATATAAACACTATACTCCCATTGACCTAAGGGAAGCAGAGGAATATGAAATCGGACACATGGACAAGGCCCTCTCCTATCCTATAGAGACTTTACTGGGGGAGGAAATTCCCCTGTCCATAGAAGGACAGTATCTCCTTTACTGCAAATACGGAACCCTTTCCAGAGAGCTGGGAGAACGACTTTCCGACAAGGGCTATCAGGTGGCAAACCTGGAGGGGGGATATGGGAAATATGTTTTACAGCAAATCAAAAAGGCTGCAAAACAGGAAGAACGACAGAAGGAAATTGAATTAAGCCTTAGAAAAAAATTCAAAAAGTCTATCTTTACCCCCTTTGCCAAGGCCATCAATGATTATGAGTTGATTAAAGAGGGCGATTCCATCTGCGTCTGCATTTCCGGCGGTAAGGATTCCATGATTATGGCAAAGCTTTTCCAAGAGTTAAAACGGCACAACAAATTCCCCTTTACCCTGCATTTTCTTTGTATGGATCCGGGCTATAATGCCTACAATCGACAGATTATCGAGGAAAATGCAGCCCTTCTGGGGATTCCCTTGACGTTTTTCCAAAGCGATATTTTTGAGTCGGTTTTCACCATTGACTCCTCTCCCTGCTATGTTTGTGCCAGAATGCGAAGAGGACACCTATATTCCAAGGCAAAGGAGCTGGGCTGCAATAAAATTGCCCTGGGGCACCACTTTGATGATGTGATTGAAACCGTGTTAATGGGAATGCTCTACAGTGGACAATTCCAGGCCATGATGCCCAAACTCCATTCCACAAACTTTGAAGGAATGGAGTTGATTCGTCCCCTGTACTATGTTCGGGAAGAAGACATTATCCATTGGCGAAACTATAATCAACTGAACTTTATCCAGTGCGCCTGCAAGTTCACCGAAACCTGCAGCACCTGCCATGTGGACGGTACCACCAGTTCCAAGCGCTTGGAGATTAAGAAATTGATTGCTTCCCTAAAGGAAGTTAATCCCTTTATCGAGAAAAACATCTTCCGCTCCACGGAAAATGTGTCCATCAATACCATCTTGGGCCTAAAAACCGAGGGAGAAAAGCACTCCTTCTTAGAGTGGTATGATAAGGGATTTGCATTTCCGAATACGAATAAGGGAGATGTAAATAGCTAAATCCAATATATTTTTAAAGCAGTATAGACCTGAAAAGGGGTAATCTCCTCCATTTTAGGTCTATATTATATTCTAAAAATTTCTCGTGTAGCATAGATTATTTCGTTTAAGCATTTTTTATCTATACCCTCTTTAGTTTTATCAAATCCGCTAAATACAACTCCTCTTTTTTATGGGATGCTTTTATCCTTTTGTATTCAAGAATAGCCTGTACCAAAACATCCACTCTATCACCAAAATAATCTTTATAAAATTTCGTACTGTTATCGTACTTTTTCCTGCCTAAGCATATATGCATTTTAGCAAAATCTTTAGGTTTTACTGTGGATTTATTCTTCTCAAACTCAGCGACTTTATCTTCTGCAATTAGAAACAACATTTCCAATTCCGGTTTAGTACAATACTTTTCAATTCCTATAATCTTGCTTTTGTAGTCTTCCGGTATCTTTAGCCTTTCCTTTTGTGCATCTCCTATCCGCATAATTAATACATCATTGCCGGGATAAATGTTTAGCTCTGTCCGAACCTGCCCATTACCGGTAATTTGTCTTGCATGATAGGGAGTCAAGCCCAATAATTCATCCTCTCCAAAGATTAATCGATTATGTGCCAAGAGAATACGAATTATTTCCAATTCATTTGCCCCTTCGCACATGATTAGTCTTTTCATCCCTTTAGCTTCCTCTTTAAGCTCATTAGCTCTTCATAATTTACGGCAGTTTGAAAAGCATTGTTATAATACTGCTTGCTTTTCAGAAGTTCAGTCCTGATTTGATAGTCTTCATACATGTTAGAGAGGGATACATGCTTTCCGGACTTACAAATCCATATATTATCCTGTCGTCCCATCTGATCCAAAACCTCACAATAATGGGTAGTAAAAATTAAAGAAGCATTCTTCTTATTGACTGATTTATCCTTATACAAACTGATCATATTTTCCACAAGGGTTTTATGAAAATGATTTTCTACTTCATCAACCAAAAGGTCAAAACCTTCTTTTAAAGAAGCAACCATTAAGGTATATAGTAGTAATCCCTTTGTTGTACCGCTGGACAGCATATAAATCAGTTGACTATCAGAAAGATACTTTTCTTCCCCATTAAAAACCAATCTGTAATTATGTTCGTCCAAACTTTGTAAATGTTCAATATTATCATCAAAAATACGCATAATATTTTCCAAAACCGAAGTATCTATACTATAGTTTTTTAAGGCTTTGAAAATCATACGATAGGTCTCTGTTCCATTCCCAAAGCTTTCGAAATAAATAGCTCTTGTACTTTTTTTCTCCAAGACAAAAAATATTTTGGAGATATCCTCCGGCAATGTTCCATACTCATCCATCTTCTCAAAAGAACTATCTTCATACAGTTCATGAATACGACTTTTATAATATTTTTTTCTATACAGCTTTTCCTCTTTAAAAATCGCCTGATTACTGAGAGATATGTCCGTAGCCAATACACTTTCGTACTTATAAATAAAGCCTGCATGATAAAAGACTATTTCCAATTCAACACCGTCATAGTCATAGTGTTTGTCTTCTAAGCGAAAATCTCCCAAGATAGAATAACAAGCATCCAAAAGCTCCAATGCAGAGGTTTTTCCGGAAGCATTTTTTCCAATAAATGCCATCGTATTATAAACATATAAATCAGGCGCAATTTCCTGCAGTTCGTACTCTTTATCTTCTGCTGTCTTTCTTGATTTAGCCACCAAATCAATAGTATATCCCTCTATACAGTTTTTAAAATTTTTGGCCTTAGCACAAAGTAATTTCATCCTGCACACCTCCTTATTCCTGTTTTATATCATATCAACAAAATATGATTTAAACAATATTTTTGTTTTAAAGTTTATTATTTTTGTAAACAAAGCAAATAAACGCTAATATATTGATAAATTTATTATTTTTCTTGTATCCCATTTTTCTTATATTCCATTTTTCTGTAACTTAAAATCTAGGGAACAAAATAACTATCTGTAATGAAATTGATTCTCTATAATGAAAATGTATCTTTGAATGCTTTATTCACAAAATTCTTCACTTGCAACACGCATACTAAAAAAACTTTAGCTGATTTTTGTTTGAAAAATCAGCTAAAGTTTTTGACATTTTTTAGAATATAGATTCCGATTTTAAATCTATACCTAATCAGAATATTTACCCCACATGCAAGCAGGAACCACCGATAAACTCACGAATAATGGAGTTCTTCGGAATGGACTCCGGGCTTACGGGAAGCACATAGTCCAGGAACTTTAAGAGGCGCTTTGCCTCCTGATAGGCAGGACTGTCATTTTCAATCTGGAACAGTAGAGGCTGAGCAAAAATCTTCAAAACTGCAAGCTCATAAATCAGCGCAGAGTTGACCATCACATCCGCCCTCTCCTGGAAGGGGAAAATGTAATTGTCCTCGCCCCGTCTTACATTTTTCCAGATGGAAATAGTATCTTCCGCAGAATAGCCTCTGGTTCTGTTATCTCTTACCATTCTACGAAGCAGGCGCACATCCGTTGTGGGAATACGGTTATGCTCATCAATGTTCAGGGGTGTTAAAGCGGAAATGTAAATGCGGAACTTACTTTCCTCCGGCAGGGAGGTGGACATTAAGTCATTTAAGCAGTGGATACCCTCGATAACCAAGACATCCTCCGCCTCCATTTTCAGATAATCTCCCTTATACTCTCTTTCTCCTGTGAAGAAATTGTAACGGGGAAGCTCCACCCTTTCTCCGGAAAGAAGAGAGAGCATATCCTTGTTAAACAGCTCCAAATCCACGCACTGAATGGACTCAAAGTCATAATTGCCTTCCTCATCTCTGGGAGCCTCCACTCTGGCTCTGAAATAATTATCTACAGAGATAGCATGGGGCTTTAGTCCAAGTGCGGAAAGCTGAATGCTTAAACGCTTGGAAAAGCTGGTTTTTCCGGAGGAAGAAGGTCCCGCAATCAGTACCACTCGCTTCTTCTCCTTAAAAATAGACATGGCGATATTTCCGATTTGCTTCTCAAAATACGCTTCCTGCATCAGAATAAGAGAATCCGTATCTCCCTGCACAATCTGCTTATTTAAAGCACCGATATCTCCGATACCAACCTTTTTCGCCCAAACAGAAGACTCCTTCTGTACCTTGTAAAGCTTGTCCATGGGACGGAACTCCGGAAGCTCCTTCGGATTCTCCGGCGTTGGCAAAAGCAGGATAAAACCGTCTCCATAGGGAAGCAGGTCAAACAAAGTCACATAGGAAGTATTTTGCAGCATATAGCCGTAGAAATAATCCTGGAAATTCCCCAGGGAATAGATATTGACACGACTGGTCATACGATAACGGAAAAGCTCCTCCTTGGAATGCATGCCTACCTCACGGAAGAGGGCTCTGGCATCCTCGGTGGAAACGGAGCGCTTCATAATCGGCATCTTCTTTTCCGCATACTCATGCATGGAAGCCTTCACCTTCTCTAAGAGCTCCTTTGTAATCTGCACATCTCCGGAAAGGTAGCCGTAAAAACCGCCTCCCAGAGTATAATCCATATTTACCCGAAATCCCGGTACATCCTTACAATGATGGTAAAAAGCCTTTAAAAGCATAAATACGGCAGAGCGGTGATAACTCTTCATACCGATACTATCCTTCAAGGTAAAAAAACTGCATTCCTGATCCACATTGGGGATTCTCTTATGCAGCTCATAGATACGCTTTCCAAAGCGCACCAAAACAATGGGATACTCCTCCATATCCTGAAACAAGGGAACCAAGTCTTGAAACTTACTTCCCTCCTCTAGCTCTACCACTCTTCCTTTTGCTGTAATCTTCATGGACTTCCTTGACCTTTCTATTTTGTTTTACAGAATTTTTCCTACGAAAAATTCCTCTTCCTCCACGCAATCTATCTTAGGAAAATGTCGGCGAATCTGCTCGCTCATATAAGGCACGAAGAACCGCTCCAAGCCGTAATGCCCTGCATTAAGAAGGCTAAGCCCCTCTCCCAAGGCATCCACTGCATCATGGTGTCCCAAATCCCCTGTGATATAAGCGTCTGCACCACTGGCAATCACATCCTTCATAAAGCTCTTTCCGGAACCCGGGCAAACCGCAATTTTTTGAATAGGCCTTCCGCTGTCAAAGTACTCAATATAGGGAAGGGCAGCCTTTTCCTTCACATAAGCTGCCAGTTCTTCACAGCTAAATGCCTTATCCACCCGAGTGTAAAATCCTATTCCCTGAGACACTCCCTCAGAAGAAGGAGAAACTTCCTGCAGTACCCCCTCCTTTTTCCAGGAAAGTTTAGAGCAAATCAAGTCTCCCATGCCCTCCTTCACACTGTCGAAGTTGGTGTGCATGCTAAAGACGGAAATCTTATGTTCCGCCAAAGTAAGAAGTAATCTTCCCTGTTCATTGTCTCCGGTAACAGATTTCATCCCCTGAAAGATAAAGGGATGGTGGCTCAGAATGAAATTACAGGACCGGGCAATCGCCTCTTCCACCGACCTTCTCTGCACATCCAGACAGACATAGACCTTGCTAAGCTCTTCTTCCTTCTTTCCCAGCAAGAATCCCACATTGTCCCAGTGCTCCGCATACTGCTTCGGTGCAAATTCCTCCAAAAAGGAAATCAGCTCTTGTTTTTTCATATTATTTCTCCTATTTATTTCTGCTATCCAAAGTAGCTAAGGCCCTCTTTCACCCGTTCCAGCTTTTCTTCCAACACTTTTTGGGGATTTTTTGAAAACATTTCTTCCAAATGCCTTTCCTCATCCTCTAAAAGTTCCTTTAAAACAGGATCCTTTTTGGCCAAGGGAAGCCAACCAAACTCCCATTCCACTTTGGATATTTCAGAAGAATCCAAAGTTTTTCCCTTGGTCTCCGATTTGTCCCCCCCCATATTCATACTGTTTATCCCGGTATCCGGCGTCTTTCCTGAAGAATTCTGTCCCGTTAGCTTTTTTGCCAATATAATACGATAGAACTTATTTTTCTCCTTCACATAGCAATCTTCTACAAGCTCCATATAGGGATATAAAAAGCGCCGAACCTTCTCATAGTCGGACTGGGGAGAGAGCAAAATCGTTTCGAACTCCTCTATCCGCTTTTCCAAAATCTGAATCATCAGCATCCCCCCCATACCGGAGAGAAGAAGATGCTTACATTCTCCCTTTTCCAAGGCTTCCAAGCCATTCCCCAAACGACAAGTGATTTTATCCTCCAGCCCTCTGAAACGCACATTTTTCTTCGCCATTTCCAAGGGCTCTTTTCCGATATCACAGGCGAAAAGCTTCTCCGCCTTTCCCGCCTCAAATAAGGCAATGGCGGTATAGCCATGGTCGCAACCGATATCCGCAATACTGTCCACCACCGGATATAAGTCCACCATGGTCTGTATCCTTGCCCCAAGTCCCTTCATCTACACACTCCTTTAGAGGGAAAATAAATTTCCCCAAAACTCTTTTCGCCTCGATATACCGGCAAAGACTATATTTCGTAAAAAAATTCAATCTCTGTATCCAAACTGTAATCTCTGCGAAGCTAAATATAGCTTTTTTAGGTCTTTTATCCGGAAAAGCCGGAGAAATGCTCCCACTTATCCTTCTCCCGGAACAAGCGGGAAAGCTCCTCTCCGTCCATAGCCTCTGCAATAGCCTTTTCAATCCCCCGCAATTTCATCTGGCGGATAAAGTCCAGCAGCATTCTTTCCTCTTCCTGTCTTTCCAGATCCAAATGATACAGGTCTCCATGATAAAGCGCCATACACTTTTGGTATTTTTCTTCCTCGCCCCGGAAACCGTCCATGATTTCCTGTACGGCCTTTCCCGCCTGTAAAGAAAGAAAAATCTGTCTGCAAAGTTCCTCCCTCAGGTCCTCTGCCTTAATATACTGAGAAACCGGCCCAATCCACTCTTCCTTTTGCAATAGGAGGGAAAGGAACTGCTCCTCCAAATTATCCGTTAAAGTCTTTTCCCGCTTATTTTCCTCCCGTCTTCCCTGTTTGGAAAGAGCAAAGGAAAGCTGGGATTTTTCCTCTCCCTTTTGTACCAGGTACAAGAGATTCTCCGCGGATAAAAGCTGTTCTCTAGCCACTGCCTTGCAATAATTTTCCAGCTCCACAGGGTCGGAGAAGCAATCCCTAAGCAAGGCGGCAATCGCCTCCATATAGCCCTGCATCTCTCCCGGATCTTGCAGGTTAAAGCCGGACTTTAATTCCTCCACCTCCCACAGGAAGGCATTTTTTGCATTATGAATCCGCTCCAGAAGGGCATCCTTTCCCTCCGCCTTTAAAAACTCATCCGGGTCCTTATAGGGCTTTAGGGAAATGACCTTCGCCTGAATTTCCTTTTCCCGTAAAATGGGAATGGCCCTCTTACAAGCCTTTCTTCCTGCATTGTCACTGTCAAAGCAAAGGAGTACCGTAGAGGTAAAACGCTTTAAAAGGGCGGCCTGTTGCTCCGTAAAGGCGGTTCCCAATGCCGCCACCGCCTCTATGCAGCCTGCCTGATGCATGGAAATCACATCCATATAGCCCTCACATAGAATCAGATAGGATTCCCTGCTTCTTCTGGCAAAATTCAAGGCAAAAAGATTTCTGGATTTATCAAAAAGCTTGGTTTCCGGAGAGTTTAGGTACTTGGGCTCCCCCTCCCCCATGACTCTTCCTCCAAAACCGATTACCCGATGATGAAGATCCATAATGGGGAAAATCACTCGATTAAAAAATTTATCTCGAACACCGTTTTCTTTAAAAGTAAATAAACCGGAAGCCTGTAGCAAGGAATCCTCATAGCCCAGGGATTTACAATATTGATACAAGGCATCCTTTTCCTGGACCGCATAGCCAAGACCGAAGTGGGTAATGCTTTCTCCGCTTAAGGCTCTCTTTCCCAAATACTGTAAGCCCAGCTTTCCCTTGGGACTGCGAAGTTGCTTTACAAAGAAAAGGGCGGCATTTTTGTTGATTTCCAGTAGCTTATACCGAAGATCCTCTTCCCCCTTATTGCCTCCGCTGCTTTTTTCAGGAAGGGTGACATTTGCCCGCTCTGCCAGCTGCTCTATCGCCTCCACAAAGCTTAGATTCTCATACTCCATCATAAAGCGGATGCTGTCCCCCGCCTTACCGCAACCAAAGCAATAAAAAATCTGTTTCCCGGGAGAAACAGAAAAAGAGGGAGTTTTCTCCCCATGAAAAGGACAGAGCCCAAAGTAGCTGGAGCCCTTCTTTTTCAAATGTACATATTGTCCTATTAAATCCACGATATCCGTTCTTTGCCGGATTTCCTCTACGATATCTTCTCCATAGTACATATCAGTCCTTCTCCCAGGCCTTCGGAACAAAATACTCCATGAACTTGTGGCTGCAATATTCATCCGTCATGCCGGAAATGTAATCTGCAACAATGCGGTCTAAAAGGAGCTTGGGGTCTTCCTTTCCTTCCTCTTCCCCCTTTTTTAGCAGAAAACGATATTCCTCAGCCATTTCCAAGGGGTGCTCCTGATAAAAGGAAAATAAGAGCTTCAGCATGCCGTCTACCTTCCACTCCTCTTCCTTGGCTTTACTGCTGGTGTAAACATTTTGAAACATCCACTTCCTTAAGCCCTGCATATTTTCTTCCATCATAGGCTCCATGGAAAGCTTATCCTTCCCCCTGGAGGTAAAGATGACGGAGCGAATCAAAGTATTTAGCCTTTCCCTTGCGGTAAAGCCCAGCACCTTCCGATATTCCGCCGGAAGCTCCTCCTCCCGGAAAAGACCTGCCCGAATCCCGTCATCCACATCATGATTCAGGTAGGCAATCTTATCTGCAAAACGAACCGCCTGCCCCTCTAAAGTCTTGGGTTTTCCTGAGCTTCTATGATTTTGTATTCCATCCCGAACCTCTTTGCTAAGGTTCAGTCCTTTACCGTTTTTCTCTAAAATCTCCACAATCCGGATACTTTGGTCCACATGGGAAAAGCCTCCGGAG
>NZ_CAUTEG010000080.1:0-10886 GCF_963537195.1 Oribacterium sinus
CTCATTCCTTGCGATGCAGTGCTATACTGCGTGTTCTTTTCTTAATCCTTAATGCGATACACCTGTAAGGCATTTTCCGTGGTTTTCCGGATAACCTCTTCCTCTGAAATTCCCTTTAATTCCGCCAGGCAGGAAACCACATAGCGAAGGTTTCCGGAATGGTTTCTGCTTCCTCGAAGAGGAACCGGACTCATGTAAGGGCAATCCGTTTCCAAAACAATGTGGTTTAGAGGAATCTCCGTCGCCACCTGCTTTAACTTCTTGGCATTGGAAAAGGTCAGTACGCCGCCGATGCCTACCATCAT
The DNA here is from genome assembly GCF_963537195.1 of Oribacterium sinus. Taxonomy (GTDB): domain Bacteria; phylum Bacillota; class Clostridia; order Lachnospirales; family Lachnospiraceae; genus Oribacterium; species Oribacterium sinus_A. The sequence goes on from NZ_CAUTEG010000080.1 coordinate 306, forward strand.
GCCCAAATCGATAAATTGCTTAGCCACTTCCACCGGGTAGGAAAAGCAATGCACAATTCCCCCATTGACATAGCCCTTATGGTCTCTAAGTAAATGGTAGGTGTCCATAGCTGCATCCCGGGAATGGAGCACTACCGGAAGGTTTCTTTTCCTGGCCAGCTCCATCATGGCAATAAAGCAGTCCTTCTGCACCTCCGGATCCGGATTGAACACTTGCATCTCCGTAATTTTCCCTTTGGCAAAGGCCTCTGCCTCCTGCTCTTTTTCTACCCTGGAGCGCTTATCTATCCGAAAATAATCCAGTCCTATCTCCCCCATAGCCACCACTTCCTTTTCCTGGCTCAGGGTATAAATCTCAAGCAGCGATTTTTCCGTAAGCTCATCCGCATTTTCCGGATGAAAGCCTACTACTGCATATTTTTGAAGTCCCGGAATAAAAAGCTCTCTCGCTAAACGAATAGCCTCCTTGGAGCTTTCCAGGTTATAACCGATTTCACAAATCCGGTCCACCCCCTGTTCCGGAAGGGAGCGGAGCAATGCCTCTCTGTCTGCCCCATAGGATTCATCATTGTAGTGGCAATGGGTATCAAAAATCATCTTCTTCTCCTTTTTGATTTCTGTTTTCCTTACATACTCTATATTCTTTCCCGGACAATTCCTACGCCGTAATCTTTGCCCCTAAGTAAATCAAGAGATAGAAAAAACCAAGATGCAAAGGATAATACACGTAGAAGAAACGACTGAGGGAAATTCGCCCCTTTTCACCATTGTAAAAGGCAATCGGAAGAAAGCTCAATGCTGCAAAACAGTAGCTTCCATAGGACAGAGCCGCTGACAACGCAGCCCCTGAGGACAGGCGCAGTGCCTTTTCCTTACGGAAGTTATACAGTGCGGCAATCAGGAAAATGCCCAGTGCTCCGTAGTCTGCCCGAATCAGCTCCGCAATGGCGGCACAGGACAGCACTGCAGCCCATTTGTAGAAAACATTTTTCCGAAAACGGTGCATTCCCTCCATACACAGCACACCCAAAGCCAGGGTAAAGCCGATATTCTGAACGGTAAAATTATAAACCTGATTGAAAAATGCCAGGTCAAAGGGCACTTCCGATACTATGCCCATCAAAAGCAGTCTGAAAAAATATTTCTTTCGGTCGTGGCTATGACGGAAGCCTTCTGTCAGGAGAAAGGCATAAATCGGAAAGGCCAATCTGCCGATAATCCGAAAGATTCTATAGATTTGGAGCAGTCTGTGCCCCTCCTCCGTAGCAATAGCCATCTGATAGTACTCCGTGGAATAGCCGTAGAGTTTTCCGTTTAGAATTACGATGGCCGCAAAATGGTCTATAGTCATGGAAATAAGGGCAAGGAGCTTCAGCATAAACGCGGAAACTCCTCCCCCTTTTTTCTTGGTATTTAAAATGGCCTGGTAGTTCGTCATATTATGAAATGCTTGCTCCCGCTGGCATATCTGCCAGAGGACTCATTAAGGAAAGTTTGCCCTCTTCGTCTATAGCGGAAAGAAGCATTCCTTCAGACTGATAGCCGCAAATCTCTCTGGGGGCAAGGTTGCAAAGCACCATAACCTTCTTTCCTAAGAGATCTTCAGGCTTATAACTGGACTTAATCCCGGAAAGAATCTGTCTTACTTCGGATCCCACCTGTACCTTGAAAAGCAGTAATTTTTTAGACTTCTTCACTTCCTCGGCATGAATAATCTTTCCAATACGGAAGTCACATTTGTCAAAGTCCTCATAGGAAATCTCAGCCTTAAAGGGAATATCAATTCCCTTTTCCAAATCCGTATTGCCCGCTGCCTGAGAGCTTCCTAAAGCACAGGCTGTTTTTGCCGCCTTCCTGGCCTCTTCCTTCTTCTCCTCGGCCTGTGCCTTGGCAATCTGGGCCTCGGTAATCTTTTCTACTTCCTTCTCTACCTCTTTCCAATCCTTTCTCTCAAAGAGAGTCTTGGGGTCCGCCACCACCTTATTACCGGAGGGGTATAGACCGAAGTCGGAAAGGGAAGCAAAGTCTCTTTCCGTAGTGGAAAGCTGCTCTAAAATCTCCGCTCCTGTGGAGGGCATAAAGCTCTTCAGTAAAGATGCACCGATGACAATGGATTCTGTCAGGTTATACAGCACGGTTCTTAAGCGATCCGCCTTGCTTTCTTCCTTCGCCAAAACCCATGGTTCTGTCTCATCAATATATTTGTTGGAACGTCTGAAAATCTCAAAAATTGCAGTTAAGGCATCCGCTACCTTCAGCTCATCCATCTTGGCAATAGCAATCTTGGCCTGCTCTAAAACGGTGTTCTTCAGATCCTGATCCACTTCCCCGGTAACGCCCTTGTCCTCCACAATACCGTCAAAATACTTATTGCTCATGGAAATGGTACGCTTTACCAGGTTTCCTAAAATGTTGGCCAACTGGGAATTAAAACGCTCTACCATCAGCTCCCAGGAGATAACACCGTCATTTTCAAAGGGCATTTCATGCATTACGAAGAAACGCACTGCATCCACGCCAAAAAGCTTTACCAAATCATCCGCATAGATAACATTTCCTCTGGATTTGGACATCTTGGTGCCTTCATCTGACTTGGCTGTTGCGGTAAGAAGCCAGGGGTGACCGAAAACCTGCTTGGGCAGAGGAACATTTAAACTCATTAAGAAGATGGGCCAGTAAATGGTATGGAAACGAACAATATCCTTTCCAATCAAATGCAGGTCCGCAGGCCAATACTTCTTAAAACGTTCCTGATGCTCTCCGTCCACATCATAACCGATACCGGTAATATAGTTGCTTAGGGCATCCAGCCAAACGTAAACCACATTTTTCTCATCAAAGTCCACGGGAATTCCCCAGGTAAAGGAGGAACGGGACACGCAAAGGTCCTGTAAGCCCGGCTTTAAGAAGTTGTTCACCATCTCATTTTTCCGGGAAACCGGCTGAATAAACTCAGGATGGCTTTCGATATACTCCATCAGACGATCCGCATACTTGGACATCTTAAAGAAGTAGGCATCCTCACTAGCCCTCTCCACCGCTCTTCCGCAGTCCGGACATTTTCCGTCCACAAGCTGGGAGTCGGTCCAGAAGGACTCACAGGGAGTACAGTACCAGCCCTCGTATTTTCCCTTATAAATATCTCCGTTCTCGTACATCTTTCGGAACATCTTCTGCACTTGCTTTTCGTGATATTCCTCTGTGGTACGCATAAACTTGTCATAGGAGGTGTCCATCAAATCCCAGATGGTATGAATTTCTCCTACCACCTCATCCACGAATTCCTTGGGAGTCTTCCCCGCATCCTTGGCCTTCCCCTCGATTTTCTGACCATGCTCATCGGTTCCGGTCATGAAAAATACATCATAGCCCTCGTAACGCTTGAAACGGGCAATGGCATCAGCCAGGATAATCTCATAGGTATTCCCGATATGGGGCTTTCCCGAGGCATAAGCAATGGCAGTGGTGATATAATAAGGCTTTTTTTCCATAGACTCTCCTTTATCTTTTCTATCCTCTTAATCCTGCAAAGAACTCTCTTTTCGGCGCTTTTTTCAAATGCCGTTTTTGCAGAAATTTTCTGTTCTTATTCTATATTCTATAAACATTCCTAGTCTAACATAGATTTTTCACTAGTCAATAAAATGTCGTCAGGAAGAGGAAAGAGCGGGGTTGTCCAGGCGTGCTTCAATAAGTTTTGCTATATACATTGCCCCTCCTAGTTCCACCTAATAGCCTTGAAACAGAGGCACACTCTCGCTAACCTCGCCTCGTAGGGGATACTAAGCGAAAAACTGCAGTTCCTTTGTTTTTCGCAAGTACCCACGGGCTCAGATTGCCTCTTCTTTCAAGGCTATTGGTGGAACTTCGGATTATTCACCTTTCTTTATTATATCAAGGCAAACGGAATGCCGCTCGCTCCGTGAACGATACCCGTTGAGAAATATGCAAAAAAGAGCGGCGTCACCTAGGCAAACACCGCTCTTTTTAAAGTATCTTTTGTTTAATTTGCTGATTTACTTGTAAGCAAATCCATTCCGGATTATTCGTCAAAATGCTTATTGAGTAACTCGTCCACTACGGGAACTGTGATGGTGGATTGGTTCAGTGCCTTGAAAGCCAGTGCCAAGAAAATACAGGTTTTAAAAATGTCAATAGCCTGGGTAATCAAGGACCAAAACGCGGTAATGGCACGAGTACCGTCATTGACATTGATAACGGACAGGGCAGTTCCTATCCATTTAAAGGCATCCGGAACCAAGCCCAAGAGGCTCAGCAGAAAGCTAAAGAAAAGCATCGTTGCTAAAGCCTTCAATGCGGATTTCTTCAGCCAAGCATCCTCTTCCATCAGAAAAATATAGCCCACAGCAAGTAAAATCGCAGTGTAGTTTCCCAACACCGCCAGAACATAAACTCCGGCAGCTGCTAAACCTACGGATACCCCTAATTTTGTTTTCATACTCTTCTTCCTCCATGCCTAACTATGATGCTTTCAGCACACAAACAATTAGTTTCCGTTTACTGCGTTGTCAACAGCATCCTCTGCCTTGTTTACGGCCTGTTCTGCCGCGTTCTCCACATGCTCCGCAGCCTGCTTTGCTGCATCCACAGCACCTTCTGCAGCATTTTCCACCTTATCGGCAGCCTGATTTACAGCTTCCTTTGCATCCGCTGCCACATTCTCTACCGCAGCCTTGCCTTCATTCTTTAAAGCATTCAGCTTTTCCTGAATCTCCGCAATCTTTGCCTGTGCAGCATGAATCTCTTCAATAAAAGCCTTAAAATCCTCTGAAGGAGCATTTTCAAAAACTTCAAAATACTTCTTACCGATTTTGCTGTAAACTGCTGAAATCTTCTTTTCCTCATCATGAATCTGGGAATTGAACTTAGCAGTATCTGCCATTTCCTTTCCCTTTTGCATTACATCCTGACTTGCATCAGAAAGCTTCTTTCCTAAATCATCAAAAAATCCCATAGTATCCTCCTTTGTCTAGTCATTAATGCCACTTTGTAATCTTATCATGGAGGTTCTTAAAGCTCAATGAATTTGTTAAAAATATATATTAAGACTACACTTATTCAAAAATTGTATTAAGCCTTAGGATTTTTATGCCCTTTAACCATTGCAGAGTATCTCCAATGCTTCCCATTCCCCTTCTCGGAGAATATCCCGGCATTTCTCGCACCGGTGGCGCGAGTTTTTTCATTATACCAAAAAAAGCAGGAAAGCCTAAAGTCTAGCGTTCCTGCAGCATAGGTTTGGAAACAAGGGGCAATCTGAGCTCGTGGGTACTTGCGAAAAACAAAGGAACTGAAGTTTTTCGCTTAGTACCCTACCCGCTGGGCGAACTTAGCGAGAGCGTGCCCCTGTTTAGACCTATATTGGATGAAAATCTTTCGGTTTTTTACATCCTCTTTGTTTTATATTTTAAATTCCGCCACCTGCTTCTCCAGTGCCTTAGCCTCCTGGTTCAGCTCTTCGCTGGCAGCGCCACTTTCCTCTGCAGTAGCTGTATTTCTCTGTACCACATCGGAAATACTGTTAATGCCTTCTCGTACATCGGATACGGCCTTTGCCTGTTCCTCTGTTGCCTTGGCAATTTCATTTACCAAATCATTGACCTGACCGGAGCCCTTAACCACATGCTGCAGGGAAACTGCTGTATGCTCTGCAAGCTTTGCTCCTTCTTCCACGGCCCGTACGGTTTCTTCAATCAGGGTGGTGGTATCCTTTGCCGCATCGGCGGATTTTTGTGCCAGGTTTCCTACTTCATCCGCTACTACTGCAAAGCCCTTACCGTAGCTTCCGGCTCTTGCCGCCTCGATGGCTGCATTTAAAGCCAAAATATTGGTTTGGAAGGCGATATCGTCGATGGTCTTGATAATCTTGGAAATTTCTCCGGACTTATCGGAAATTTCCTCCATCGCCTTCTGCATCTTCTGCATTTGCTGGTCAGCCTTCTCTACCTCGCCTTGGGTACTATGAGCTTCCGCGTTGGCAAGCTTGGTATTTTCCGCACTCTTTTCCACATGATCGGAAATCGCACGAATTCTCTCGGATAACTGCTCAATGCTTCCTGCCTGTTCAATGGAACCCTGGCTTAAGGACTGGGCACTGTTTGCCACATTTCCTGCAAACTCGGAAACTCTTTCAGAGGAAGTCTGAATATTTCCAATCAAATCGGTAAGCTTTCCGGACAAGGCATTTAAAGCCGCCTTGATGCAAGCAAATTCTCCGTTATACTCATGCTGTAAGGAAATGGAAAGTTCTCCCTCACTCATCTGATTCAATACCTGAGAAATTTCTCCGATGTAAAGCTTATAATTCTTTAGCTGTTCGCCCAAACTCTCTAAGGAATGAGCCAAAGCGCCAATCTCTGTCTGATCTTTTACGGTAATCTTTTCATCCAAAGCACCCTGAGACATCCTTTCCACAGACTTGGAAAGCTTCACAATGGGGTGAGCAATACGATTTCCTACCAAGACAGCCAAAACCAACATAAAAGCTGCAAAAAGGACAGAGAAAACCGTAAAGGTCAGTTTAAAGCTCTCCAAGCTTCCGTAGATTTCATGATAGCTTGGCACCGCCACGATCTTCCATCCGTTTTCCAGAGTGGTAAAGCCCATTAAAATGGAGGACTTTCCGCTTCCTTCATGGACAAAACCGTGGTCCTTATCCTGCATTTCCTTGAACGCATCGGCATACTTACCGTCTTCAATCTCCTGGAAATTCTCACCGTTTTGATACTGGGCATGGTAGAGGATTTTACCCTCCGCATTGATTAGAAAACTACTGTCTCCCTCATACTTCTGATTTTTCTTTAACAAATCATCCAAGTAGGCAAAGTCGAAGTCCACACCGGTTACTCCGTAGTTGTTTCCATTTTTCAGATAGAAGGGAACTACATAGGAAATGATGGTCTTGGAAATATTGGCATTAAAGTATGGCTCCATCCAGGTGGCTTTTTTGTTGGCCAAGGGGGTGTAGAACCAGCCTACATGCTCCGTGTCGGTAGGCTCATAAGCCGCCAAATCTGTAGGGGTAACTGCCTCCAGCTTTCCGTCTCCATCCGTATCGGTATAAAAGGTTCCGGAGGTACCGTAGGTTAATGCCGGATCGTAACGAACATAAGAAGCTACCAGGCCGGGAATATCCTTGGTGCCGTCCACCAAAAGATTGTTCATATTTCCCTCAAAGGACTTAAAATAGTCCAAATCCTTTGCCTGAATCCTATCCTGATCGGGAATATCCGTTACCGCCAATTCGATAACACCGATTCTGGTTTCAATTTCAGATAAAACAGTATCCACGGCACTTCCCATCTGCACCGCTGCAGATTCCATAGCCGCATCCCCCTCTTTTGTACTCTTTTTCTCCATAAACTGCAGGAACACAAATCCCAGCAAAAGAAAAACTACCAATATTGGTAGCAAGATGGATAAAATAAGCGTATTCCGTAAAGATTTCATTTTCCCTCCTTGGTAAGTTTCTTTCTAATACTTCCATGCCACAAAAAGAAAGAACATTTATAATAATTCTATAAATGGTATCGGCGGAGGGGATTGTGGGTATAAGGGATTTTTAAGACAAAATAGTGTAAGTTTGAAAATGAGAAGGACTGCACTTGTTATAAGAAAGCGCTCTGATGCAGTGTAGGTCTATAAACGGGGCACGCTCTCGCTAGCCTCGCCAGGAAGCGTTTTGTCAAGTACCTTTTTATATTTATGGACGCTCTTTCTGTAAGCCGTATTAACTTTTAAGCAAAGAAAAACAGTAAACCTTTTTTGATTCACTGTTTCTCTTTGTTGTATTATGCTTATTTCTTAACGGTTATATAAGTTAAGCCATTTTCCAATCATTTATGTGTTTGCATGAGAATGACTGTGTATATGCATAGGGTTAAATATAAAATGTCTATGCTCATGCGAATGTACTACTTTTCCGTGCTTATGCTGGTGGGTATGGACATATCCATTATATATTTTTTCGTTACCAAGCGTATCTTTTATCATAATCAATGTGCTGATTATCATAATGCCGAGGGCGATATAAAATTTTACTGTTGGTCTTTCACCCAAAATAATAAAACTAAATCCCACTCCTAAAAATGGTGCTATAGAATAAAATGCACTTGTTTTTGCTGCACCCAAGTTCTTTTGTGCCATAATATAAAAATTTATACTTAAACCATATGCCACAAAACCAAGTAACATAACCGCAAGTATATATAGTATTTCAGGTAGATGTTCTCCAATGATAAAAGCAATAACAATACTGCCAATACCCGAGAAAATTCCTTTTATTAACACAATTTCCTCAGAACTTTTATCACTTATACTTCTTGTACAATTATTCTCAATCCCCCAACAAATACAAGCACATAAAACAAACATTGAACCTTTATTCAGTGCTAATGCTTCCATCCCCTCAAAGCTAAGAATGACGCTTGATAAAAGTACAAGGACAATAGCAATCCATAATCTTTTAGAAATTTTTTCCTTAAAAATCAAAAGGGCAATGACCGATGTTGCAACAATTTCAAAGTTATTAATTAACGAGACATTAGCAGAATTTGTATTGGCAATGCCAAACATCAGAAATATCGGTGCTGCTATATCAAGAACAACCATTGCAATTGTATAAGGTAAATCATTTATATTAAGCCATTTTTCGTCAGTCAATTTGTTTTGAGTTTTCTTTATTCCAAGTAATATCCCAATACCAACACCTGCTCCTAAATACAAAAAACCGGCAAGCATTGTCGGAGACACATTTGCTAATAATATTTTCGATATTGGTACATTGATTGCATATAATGCTGCTGCTAATATTGCAAAAAATGTAGCTGTTTTATTTTTACTCAGTGTCAAAGCCCCCTTTCTATCTTTTTTAATATTATACCATTTTTTCACTTAGTTTTATAGGTCTAACTCATTCCTCTTTACCTGTGATAGTCGCTTTTCGTGTCCCTCTATTTGCTCTATACAGGTTTTAACTTTTTCAGCCTGTTCAACTTCTTCTCGTATCTCCAATATTTGACTGTATAGGTTCTTTTTCTCTTTCTTCAAAGTGGCAAGTTCTGATTTCCATTTACTGATGGCTAAGGTTTTACTTTCTCCTAAATGGTCTTTCAAATATTTCTTAGCACTTTCAAATAAAATAATTTCTGCCGTATGCTCGTTATAAAAATTCCCCTGTTTGCTTTTCTTTGTCTTGGTATAGGCTTTGTAGGTGTCCTTATGCTTCAAATATTTTTCTGACTGGTCTATGAGTTTTGTTTTATCATCAACTTTCTTTTCGGTATCTTTTAAGGCTCTTGTGGTCTTGTAATTCTTATCTCGTAAGGTAACTATACTTTCTTTTAGCTGGGATAATGAAGTGATATTTTTATCTTTGAGTAGCTGATAACTCTCAATATATTTTTCTAAATCAGCATTATTCTTATCTGCATTTTCACGGATAAGATTTTCAAAGATTGACTGCAAATTTTCTTTGAGTGGGAGGGTGAACTTTGTATTTTCATTTTCTGTATTTTCTTCTTTTCCAATTCCCCTTATCCAATTTAGCAATGCCTTTATTCTTCTTGAGATTTCTTTTAATATCTTGTTTTGATGTATGATTTCTCTGTTGATGTATCCTCTGTCTGTGGATATGCCTTTCTTTTCCATTTGTGTTGCTGATACTCCTAAATGAATGGTCGGTATTTGTTCTATTCCTTGCCTTAGATAAGAGCGATGATCCACTTTCTCCTGTATGCTGTTTTCTTCAAGATATTTGTTTGTGATATCTGCCCATGCTTTTCGCCACTCTTCTGCTTTGTCTTGCTCATTCCAATCTGTTGTATTGATTTTTCGTGTTTTGTAATTTCCATTTTTGAGTTTTACTTTTTCTCCGTTTTCATCAAGGATATATTCCTTTTTTGATTTTGCTCCCCATGTTGTATCCTCGTTTAGTGGTCGCATGGTAAGTAATATATGACAATGTGGGTTTCCATCATTTTTATCATGTATTGCAATATCGGCACACATACCTACTTTTACAAAATTTTCTTTTACATATTCTCGTACAAGATTTATTTGTTTCTCTCGGTCTAATTCTTTGGGTAAGGCTACTTCAATTTCTCTTGCAAGTTGTGAGTTTTTACTCTTTTCTATTTTTTCAACACTATTCCATAATGTCCCTCTATCTGAAAATTCCTGTGGTGCATTTTGTGGTAAAAGAATTTCTGTATGGGCTATTCCACCTTTTCTTGTAAAGTCATGGACTATACCGTCATATTCGTTTTTTATCTTCTCGCCACTTCGATAGGCGGAAGCTGCTACTGCACTTTTGCCTTTACCTCTTGAAATAATCTTTATGCAAAGATGATATATCGCCATAGTAAAAAACCTCCTTTCCATTTTCTGATATGGTTATGGTGGAGATAGATAGAACTTCCTAAAAAAATCGGATAGCTTTTTATCCGATTTCTTTTGGGAAGTACACAAGGGGTAGGAAATTTATTTCCGTAGGGGAGTGTAGCTCCCCCTGTATCAGCGTTAGCTGATATGCCCTCTGCTAAGAGCCTTCGGAGAACGCAC
>NZ_CAUTEG010000081.1:0-10886 GCF_963537195.1 Oribacterium sinus
GGGAAAGTTTTGTAGAAAGTAATGCAGATAATCATGTAGAAAAGGTAATTCTTCAGGGAATCATTGATGCCTTTATTATGGAGGAAGACGGCATTATCCTTGTGGACTATAAGACCGACCGGGTGAAGGACGGGGAAGAGCTAAGGAATCGTTACCAAAAGCAAATCGACTTATACAGCGAGGCCTTGGAGCAGATTTTAGGGAAAAAAGTAAGGCGAAGAGTGCTTTACTCCTTCTCCTTAGGAGAGGAAGTGGACTTGTAAGGCGTATCAAGGTGCCTTAAAAAACTTGCCGAAGCAAACTCAAGAAGCTTGCTAAAGTAGAGCGAAAAAGCTTGTTAAAGTAGACTAATAAAGCCTATTAAAGAAGGACTTGCATAAGTCTTTTCCTAGGCACTATAATGAGTAATTGTGTGAGCCTTTTAAAAAGGCGGTTTATCTATCTTGTTGCCGTTGGAAGAACTGAAGAAAAGGGGAAAGAAAAATGAATCATGAGCGGATTCTCGTATTGGATTTTGGTGGACAGTACAACCAGTTGATTGCCCGGAGAGTAAGAGACGAAGGGGTTTATGCAGAGGTTTACGGTTCCGACATTGGCATAGAGAAGATTAAAGAATTAAGTCCAAAGGGAATCATCTTCACCGGGGGACCCCAGTCCGTGTACAAAGAGGAAAGCCAGCATATCGGAAAGGAAATTTTCGAGCTGGGCATCCCCATTTTCGGCTTCTGCTATGGAGCGCAGCTGATTGCCTATGAGCTTGGAGGAGAGGTGGCTACCGCCCCGGTCAGTGAGTATGGAAAGACGGAAACCCATGTGGAGAAGTCCTCCGTGCTTTTCTCCGATGTAGCGGAAGAGACCACCGTTTTCATGTCCCATACCGACTATATTGCCAAGGTACCGGAGGGCTTTACCATTACCGCCCATACCGAGCATTGTCCTGTTGCGGGAATGGAAGATGGGAAGAGACAGATTTATGCGGTGCAGTTCCATCCTGAGGTGCAGCACAGCGTAGAAGGGCAGAAGATGATTCATCATTTTCTCTATGATGTCTGCAAATGTACCGGAGACTGGAAGATGGCGTCCTTCGTGGAGGAGCAGGTTTCCCTTTTGAAAAATAAAATCGGCTCCGGCAAGGTGCTTCTTGCCCTTTCCGGCGGTGTGGACAGCTCTGTTGCAGCAGGGCTTCTTTCCAGAGCCATCGGAAAACAGCTGTACTGCGTATTCGTGGATCACGGCCTTCTTCGGAAAAATGAAGGCGATCAGGTGGAAGAAATCTTCGGCGAAAAGGGAGATTTCGAGTTAAACTTTGTCCGGGTAAATGCCGGTGAAGAGTATTTTGAGAAATTAGCCGGGGTGGAAGAACCGGAGAAGAAGAGAAAGATAATTGGAGAGCAGTTTATCCGTATCTTTGAGCGTGAGGCAAATAAAATCGGAGCAGTGGACTTCCTTGCTCAGGGAACCATTTACGCAGACGTGGTGGAATCCGGCCTTGGAAAGGGCGCAGTGATCAAGTCCCACCACAATGTAGGCGGACTTCCCAAGAACATTTCCTTTAAGGAAATCGTAGAGCCACTGCGCCTGCTTTTTAAGGACGAGGTGCGTAAGGTAGGACTGGAGCTTGGACTTCCGGAGCATTTGGTTTATCGTCAGCCCTTCCCGGGACCGGGACTTGGGGTAAGAATTATCGGAGAAGTAACTCCTGAGAAGGTTCGCATGGTACAGGATGCGGACTTCATTTACCGTGAAGAAATCGAGAAGGCAGGACTATCCCGTTCCTACAGCCAGTATTTTGCCGCCCTCACCAATATGCGCTCCGTGGGGGTTATGGGAGACTTTCGTACCTATGACTACGCGGTGGCTCTCCGCGCGGTAATTACCGATGACTTTATGACCGCAGAATGCGCGGATATTCCCTTTAGCGTACTCCAGAGAGTGATGAACCGAATCGTGAATGAGGTAAAGGGAGTGAATAGGGTGTTCTATGATCTGACGTCTAAGCCACCAGGAACGATTGAGATGGAATAGCAGAAGCAAAATGTTACCACTATTAGACCTTTGAAAACAGTAGGTTTTACTGATTGAACGATGTAAAAAACTCTTGAGTGATACTATTTTGACACTAAAAAGCTGAAAAAGCAGGTCTGAAAGGGAATTGTTGAATTTAAAGTAATTGTTCAGAAAGCCTTCCATCATTTTTGTGGGAGGCTTTGGCTAATAGATGGGGTAGAATGTTATGAAAATTACTTGTAGGTTATTAAAATATATAGCAATATTATTTTGTTCTATTTTTACGGTTGCCACAATAGCGAGTTGCATAATAAATTTGCTAATGGGTAATACAAACGATACCTATTTTCATATTTTGGATAGAGCAGTAATAACTTTAATTGGCTCCATTATTATTGGCATTGTAGCAGATGTTGATTTTAAAAATCCAATATTTAATTGTTTAATTCCGTACTTGATTTTTATTATATTAGCTTTTCTATATGTGTTTATTTCAGGATTTTTTGTTGAACTACATCCTAATGCCTATAGAGATATATTTATAAATGATACAATTGCTTATATTATAGTTTATGTAAGCATAGCTATTTACAAGAATAGAGCTAAACGAAAAATAAATAATTAATATATGATATTATGTGTTATAAGAAAATGAAAACACATGGCTAAAAGATTATAAGAGCTGTTTTGGGTGAGCGATGCAGCTTTTCCGGAAGATCAATGTTTCTGATGTTCAGAAGCCCAAGATCTGCGTAGCCGTAAAGCGTTTTCGTGCAGACGATCTGCTCTCTGGTGAACGTTCCATCCTTCAGAGCGTGGTGGGCACAGACATCCAGCGACCGTTCGTTTTTAAAGAAGTGCTCTTCTACACAAGAGATAAAAGCGCTCTTTTCAAGAAGATCATAGTGACGGCAAAAAGCTTCACGATTCTTCTGGTAGGCGGCCTGCCCGACTTTTGCCTTGTAACGGAAGATGTTGCCCCTATAAAGAGTGACGGTACCGCGTTTGATCTCGTTACGAACGGTGTTTGTCGCGCGACCTAACTCTCCGGCGATCCTGTTGGGTGTCCATCCATCTTTGAGATGAGTTTGAATTACAACACGTTCTTCAAATGAAAGATGTTTACCCTTCCTGTGTTCAGTTGTAGAATGTACTTGATTCATAGGGTCTTCTCCTTGTGAATGATGATTGAGCACATACATTCTACCAAAGAGAAGATTTATGTACTTTTCAGTTTATCTGTTCAACCTGATTTTACAATCGGCCGAATAAATGGAGAATGTAAATTATGGCTGAAATGACATCGGAGAAAATGGCAGCTCAGGAAGAGGCTGCAGGCAGAACGGATTGGGAAAGGCAAACGGCTTGATTACTATCTGAGTCTTCGATATAGCGTTAGTCCTTGTAGCGTAGATTACTGGCTGGATACACTCTTCGAACAGCAAAAGGCAATATATAACCCCCCAAAAGCTCTTTCGTGGAACCAAGTAAGAAAAGGAGCAGGAATTGGTTTCTGGGAGAATGCATTTGCTTTTCTATCCGATGAAAAGACGAAAGGCATTGAAGCAAAGAAGGTTGCGGTTAGAAGAAAAATGCAGGCCGAGGTTGACAAGACCAACGATTCAGAATTGCAAAGATGCAATGCTTATAACACAAGGCTCACGGAACGATTGCAATCCAAACGATGTCTAAGAGTCAGTATTTATACGACCGTATTTGCAGAATGGACTGCATTAGCAAAGTGGAAATAGCTAAATTGAAAGAGGTCAGATACCTTGATGACATCCATTCAAGCAAAGCTCTGAGCTCTATATTGGGAAACACCGCCCAGCAAATTGGTCGTTCCGATCAGATCAAGCTTTTGATAGATAATTGTTATGGAGGATGCAATGGGGAAATATTTCTCGTCAAATTATAAGAATGTGACATATCCCCTTGATTCTGTGAAGAAGCGGGGGTTGAGAAATGCGCAAGTGGGTGCTGTGCATGCTATTGCGTCCTTTTTCACGATGAACTCAAAGCAGGCGGCGATTACTGTTATGCCTACTGGGGCTGGGAAAACGGCTGTTCTTATGCTTACTCCATACATTCTGTCTAAGAATAAAGTACTTGTGGTGACACCCAGCACCCTTGTCAGAGGCCAAATTGCAGATGATTTTAAGGAACTTTTAACGCTGAGAACAGCCAATGTGTTCAAAGAAGCTATGAAAAGGCCTGTGGTCTTTGAAATGGAGCATATGTTCAACGATGAAATGATAAAGGCTCTTGAATCTGCGGATGTAATCGTTGCTACCCCTCAATGTGCATTGTCATTAAGCGAAACAGAATGGGCAGTCAATAATATAACTCTTGTTGAAGTGGATGAGGCACATCATACACCTGCCAAGACGTGGCAGCAAATCCTGATTAATTTAGGAACGGCGACACATGTATTGTTTACGGCTACTCCTTTTCGGCTTGATAAGAAAGAGATCAAGGGGGATATTGTCTATGACTATCCTCTGTCTTTGGCATATAGAGATGGTATTTTTGGAGAGATTCGATACATTTCCATCCCAGAGTGCGAAGACAAGGATTTGCAGATTGCAAAGAAAGCAGAGCAAGTTCTTCAAGCAGATCGTGAAGAAGGGCTTGAACACTTTTTGATGGTTCGGACTAACACGAAAAAGAACGCAGAGGTTTTAGAAATATTATATAAGGAAAACACGTCACTAAAGCTTCGCAGAGTTGACAGCTCAATGAGCAATGCAAGGGTAAAGCAGTATATTCAAGAATTAAGGGATAATACCCTTGATGGAATTATTTGTGTTGATATGCTCGGAGAGGGATTTGATTTTCCCAATTTGAAGATTGCTGCTATACACGCGCCTCACAAATCTCTGGCTAGTACATTACAATTTATCGGAAGATTTGCACGTACAAATGCCCGCAATATTGGGACTGCAAAATTTATTGCGGCTAACGATGAAGAATTCGAGATAGAAAATAATCGTTTATATTCCAGTGATGCTGTCTGGCAAGAAATGATTATCGATATGAGTGAGGGCAAGAACCAAAAAGAACACAGTGACAGGAAATACTATAAGGCTTACAGAACAGAAGCAAATGAGATCGATGAAGACAATATTCCGCTTCAGTCAATAATGCCGAATTGCCATGATCGAATCTATAAGGTACATGGCTTTAACATAAATGCTGACTTCCCAGAAAGTTTTAATGTTGGAGGCAGAATTCATCGGAACTTTGAAGATAACACAATCATTGGTATAGAGCTTGTGTATGCTTCTCCGCTGTGGATGAGTGCTGAATATAAAATAAACAAGCAGTATTCCCTGTATCTTATCCATTATCAGAAGGAACTTGGGTTACTTCACATTTACTCACAATCGCACACAGAAGTCGTTTATGATGAGTTGGCTGCTGCATTTTGCGAAAGTTATGACAAAATTCCGAAATCAGAAATGAACCGTGTACTTGGAAATTTGACTGGATTCGAGATATTTAATTCCGGTATGGTAAACAGGTTTAACGAATCGGGGGAGGCATATCGAATAATGGCTGGTTCTGATGTCAGTGATGCCATAGATCCCGATACTGGTAAGATGTATTCCGCCGGACATGTATTTTGTAAGGCTACGGATATCTCAAGCGGAGTGGAAGAAAATATTACGATTGGATACAGTAGTGCATCAAAAGTTTGGAGCAGCGAATATAAGAATATTCCTGACTACATTCTATGGGTTGAAGCAGTTGGAAGGAAAATTGTAGATAGCAGAATCCGAGTCAAGACAAATACAAATTACGACTATATCCCAATGGCAGAGAAGTTGGTAGAATATCCGGACACATTGTTTATTGTCGATTATTCAGACGCAACATATTCCTCACCTCCGGTTGTAAAGTGCAGAACTAATTCTGCCATAGCTGTAAGACTGACAGATTTCGACTTAAAGATCGTTAGATCTACAAAGAATAAAGTAACATTATCAGTTGCCCATGATGATATTGCCGATATGTTCGATTGTGACACTGATGGCGTTTATACAGCAAAAGACAATAGCCTTTTTATAACTATGGGTTCTGAGGACTATGAATTGGCACATTATTTCACAGATAATCCTGTATCGTTAAAAACATTTGACGATGACCTGATAGTGGGATTTGAGATCTTTAAAGGCAATCCGGATATTATAAGCTTTGATAAGGATACAATACTTGGAATTGATTGGGATTCTCGTGGAACGGACATAGGGCTTGAATTTGGAGATTCAAAGTATAAAGGAAAAATCTCAATACAAGACGCACTATGTGAAATACTAAAAGAAGATAAAGAGAACAAATACATTCTGTACGACCATGGGTCGGGAGAAATTGCGGATTATATTGCTATTCAGGAAACGGATAGGCAGTTGTCGATTAAGCTTTACCATGTGAAGAAAAAAAGTGCTGCTGGTTTTAATTCCAGTACCGCTGATGTATACGAAGTAGCTGGTCAAGCAGTGAAGTCCATCGTTTGGCTGACTACAAGAGGAAAATTTGCAGATAAGGTGATTAGTAGGCATATTGCTGGTCACTGTCAGCCAGTTGTTGGCAATTACAGAGAATGCTTACAAGCTATCAGAGATACTTCAAAACAAATGGTTGCCAATATCGTAATTGTGCAACCTGCATTAAGCAGATCTGTTGATATGCCGGATAAAATACAAGAGGTTTTGGCTTCTGCTTCTTCATACATTAAACGTGCGGGTAAGGTGCAAGGGCTTGAAATCATGGGTAGTAAATAAGGAGGACAAATTCATGGCAGAAAAAATCGTACAAACAGCCGGAAGAAAGGCACTGGGAGAGTTCGCTACGGAGTTTGCCCATTTTAATGATGATGTGCTATTCGGTGAAAACTGGAACAATCAGGATATTGATCTGAAGACCCGCTGCGTAATCACGATGGTGGCACTGATGTCGCAGGGCATAACGGATTCTTCTCTCGTCTACCACATTCAGAATGCGAAAGCACATGGCGTGACGAAGCAGGAGTTTGCGACTATCGTGACGCATGTTGCTTTTTACGCTGGCTGGCCGAAGGCCTGGGCGGTTTTTAATCTTGTGAAAGCGAACGGTATCTATGATGAGGAAACAGAATCGCTGACGGAGAAGGAAAGATTCCAGAAGGAGATCTTCTTCCCTATTGGCGACCCTAACGACGGCTTTGCTCAGTATTTCGTCGGACAAAGCTATCTGGCTCCCGTATCAACAGAGCAGGTGATGATCTTCAACGTGACCTTCGAACCGGGCTGCCGAAACAACTGGCATATCTATCATGCATCAAAAGGCGGGGACCAGATGTTGATCAGTGTCGGCGGAAAAGGCTGGTATCAGGAAGAAGGTAAGCATGCTCAGGAGATCCTTCCCGGCACAGTGATTCATATTCCGGCGAATGTAAAGCATTGGCATGGAGCCCAGAAGGACAGCTGGTTTTCACATCTTGCCTTTGAGATCGAGGGAGAGAACGCCTCGAACGAATGGTGTGAACCGGTCATCGATGAGGAGTATCTGAGCTTATAAAGATTCTGGTTTTAAAGAGCAGCGGAAACAAACACGGCCCTTCCAATATGCTGGCGGATGAATTTATTTGCGGCGCAAAAGAGACCGCCATACGATCACGGAATTTGATGTGTTCCGTGCAGATATCCGGCCCTGCATCGGCTGCAACCACTGCGGTATGGGCGGTCCCTGTGTTCAGAAGGACGACTACGAAAACAAAATGAAGGGCTCGATCAGAGAGACGGACATGATCGTCTTCGTCATGCCTGTTTATTACCACAACTGGCCTGCCCAGTTAAAAGCAGTAATCGACAGATTCTACAGCTTTACAACAGAGCTGACCTATATGCATAAAAAGACCGTTTTGCTAACGGCGGCCTGGGATGATACCGATACGGTATTCTCTGTTGTCAAGGCATACTATGAGAGAATCTGCGAGTACATGGAATTTTATGACTGCGGTGCTGTTTACGGCGACGGCTGCGGAACCCCGTCTATGACCAGAGGAACGAAACATCCGCAGGCACCATATGAGCTTGGAAAATCAATCTGAGGAGGAGAATCAAAATGGCGAAGAAACTGGTGGCATATTTTTCAGCAAGTGGTGTTACGAAAAGAGTGGCGGAAAGACTGGCGAAGCAGGAAGACACAGATCTTTTTGAGATTCGTCCCGTGCAGCCGTACACGGATGCAGATCTGAACTGGATGGATAAGAAGAGCCG
Source organism: Oribacterium sinus (assembly GCF_963537195.1). GTDB lineage: Bacteria > Bacillota > Clostridia > Lachnospirales > Lachnospiraceae > Oribacterium > Oribacterium sinus_A. Next base: position 8,268 of record NZ_CAUTEG010000081.1, read on the forward strand.
CAGCTCTCTGGAGATGAACGATAAGAGTTCCCGTGTGGAGATTGCAGAAAAGGTTCAGAATATGGATCAGTACGATGAAATCCAGATCGGATTTCCAATCTGGTGGGGCGTTGCTCCGCATATTATCAATTCTTTTCTGGAACAGTATGATCTCTCCGGAAAGACAATTACTCCATTCGCTACTTCGGGCGGATCCGGTTACGGCCAGAGCAACAAAGAACTGGAGCCTTCTGCTCCGGGTGCGAAATTCAATCCTGGCAAAATGCTGAGATAAAACTGCTGGAATATTTCGTAGATTACCATCATAGACGACCTTGTACAAAACAGTATAGGGTCGTCTTTTTGTGTCTTCAGACACTCAGCTCATCGCCGGCTGCGCCGGCGATGTCGAAGGGGATGAGGGCGCTTTCCCAACGAGCTCTCGGAGGCGTTTGTCAGGACAGACGCATTGCCCGCACAGTTTGTGACGATTACTTCCAACGCGAAAATTTTCTAAAATTTCATATCGCTGATACCATTTGCCATTTTATGGTCGAAATCATCTGTGAACAATAAATTAATGCCACGAGCACGACAAAATAGATACAATCTCAATCTGTTTGTGGTATAGTATAAGCTGTGTGATTTTATAGCCATTTATGGAGCTCATATTGAGAGGTAAAGGTTATGGCAGTTTCGTACAAGAAGTTATTCAAATTATTGATAGACAAAGATATGAAGAAGAAAGACTTCAAAGCACTTACCGGCATCAGCCAGGGGACTTTGAATAAACTTCAGAATGGAGGAAACGTGATGGTGGACGTGCTGGAGAAGATTTGCCTTAATATGAACTGCAGCATTGATGACATCATGGAAATTTTTCCTGATCCTGAACCGAGTCTGGAAAATGGTACAGCTGATTCCGTACAATAGAGATGGGGTATTCTTTAGATGGATAGAAGTAAATACAGTGCAGGCGCTGTTAAGTATTGCTTCTGGTTCATGGAATTTCGTAAAGTGATCTCGCTTCGAGCGGAAGGCATGAGCTGGGAAGAAATCAAAAGCCTGAATGAAAATGAAAATATATTTGGAGCACCTACGTCCCTCCGGGCAACACAGATCTTCAATACAGTTTCTGCGCGAGTGAAGAGTCTTGATGATAGTTTTTATGATGTCTTTGCGGGGTGCGATCTTGCATCGCAAAAGCTTTTTGCTCTTGTGGCGGCGATGGCGTATGACGCATTATTCGGCGCACTTGTTTACGAACTTGTCCGGGAGAAGATGATCATTGGCAACAATGAACTTTCCGACAGCGATCTGCGGATCTTCTTCAAAAACAAGCAGGAGCAAGATGAAAACGCTGCCAAGTGGACGGAGGCAACAATCAAAAAACTGATGGTATCGTACAAGTCTATGCTTTATGAGGCCGGTGTCATAAACAAAGCAAAGGATGTCCGGGAAATTTACAAGCCACTTCCCGATCCAGCGATGGAGAGATGGATGCAGGACAACGGCCTTACATATGAACTCAAAGCAATTATGGGGGTGAGATGATGGCAGAATTACAGGAACGGCTAGATGAGATGGAAGCTGCCATCCATAAGCCCAAATTCCGGGAGAGTTCTGGAAGAGCCAATGAGGTGAACTACTGGGTATTCGATTATGACCCGGCAAAAGAGCTGGAAGTCCGTGAACGCATTGAATACATGAAGAAGAAAAACGCCAAGGGTACGGATGGCTTTGAACTGGTGATCTTTGATCTCTATGACATGATCATGGATTACCTAGAGAGCAAGGATTTTGTGAATTCCTACATCCGTTACGAGGAGCGCAGGGGCTTCGACTATATCGTCCGGGCTGCATCCACCTCCATGAAGATGAATGAGGATGACAGCATCCTGATCCGGCAGATCGTGGAGCAGATCCCGGAGAACGCTATCGTATTTTTGACCGGTGTTGGCAAATGCTATCCGCTGCTTAGATCCCATAAAATTCTGAACAACCTGCATCAGTCGGTGCTCAAAGCTCCGGTGGTGCTGTTCTTCCCCGGAACCTACAACGAGCAGGAATTGATTCTGTTCAACGAGATCAAAGACGACAATTATTACCGGGCATTTAAGCTTGTGAAGTGAGGTAGAGACCATGAGAATTCAAGAGATGTTTAAGAAATCAATCACCCGTGATATCCAGGGTGTTGTGATCGCCGGACAGGGCGAGAAAACCAATATCGCCACCGAGCTTGAAGAGTATGTGGTCACGCCTGAGCTGCAGCGCCACTTTGCAGATTTTTTCTCTGCCTATGCCAAAGGTATCAACGGGAACACTACCAAGATGGGCGTGTGGATCTCCGGTTTCTTTGGAAGCGGTAAATCTCACTTGCTGAAAATCTTATCCTACATCCTGGACAATGAAGTCATCGGTGACAAGCACGCCATCGACTTTTTCATCGACGACAAGAAGATTTCCGATCCGATGGTTCTGGCGGATATGAAGCTGGCCGCCAATACACCCTCCGATGTGACCATCTTCAATATTGACGCCAAGAGCGAATCGGATGGAAAATCCAATAAGGATGCCATCGTGAATGTTTTCCTGAAGGTGTTTAACAACTCCCTGGGCTTTTGCGGCGCGATCCCCTAT
>NZ_CAUTEG010000082.1:0-10711 GCF_963537195.1 Oribacterium sinus
TTCTTCAACTCGTCGAGAGATAGGCTCGCAATATATCTGTCGTCTATTTTTACTCCATCAAACATCGCATCTCTTGATGACATACCGAAGCGTGTAATAATACAGTCTTTAACACGTCCCTCATCTTCACGGACCGGCGTCAAGTTCACATACCCGCACGATTTCCCGTCCTTAACAAGACCTACTGTCTCGCCATAGACCAAGTACTGAAATTCCGTCAGAGCCGGATCGTTTATTACTTGCATCAAGTCCCCAAAATCATCGACCGTATTTATCTCTGACAAACGATTGCTTTCCACCCATTCCATCTGCCCCTCATCCGAAGACACGACATTTCCGCAATAATCGATTGCCTTGAATAGAAGAACAACATACCGTCCGTTTTTAATTGGAAATTGCTTCACGCCTACAAGTTGCGGATTCTTTATGTCCAGCCCCGTTTCTTCTTCCATTTCACGGATCACCGCATCGACAAAAGATTCTCCCGGTTCCACATGGCCGCCGGGAAGTGTATACCCCTGCCAGTCGTTTTTCGTTCTATTCTGAAGTAGCATTTTGTCCCCATCTGTGATGAGACATAGCACTGTCAATTCGACATTTTCTGTTCTGCTTATTTGACTTCCTCACTTCTTCTTTTTCTTCGGAACAGGAAGTTCGTCATACATCGCTTCCAGCAGTTCCCTCAGAAATTCCTTATTGTCCACATCGTCAACGAGCAACATTTCCTTTGCCCCGTCATACGGCAGTTCCATATCTGCATCTGGCATCATTGCCACAGCAGACTTCGTGGGCTTCACAAGGAAGCGGTCATCATAAATGCCGCCGACAACCTTGCCGCAATAGTAGCTGAAGATGTCACAGTCTCCTGCTTGCTGCAGGCCGTAAGAGTGCAAAGAACCACAAGGGCAAGCAGGAGTGATAATGTTTTCTTTCATATCGACATCACCCCCGCCCACCGATTAATCCATATTTATTTTCTTTGCTTCCTGCGAATTCGTTACCATGCCCTTATAAGCAAAACCATACAAGCCGGCAAAACGGGACATGGTAAACTCACATGCTTCAAGCTGCCATTTCTCCGGTGAGGCACCCTGCATGATGAAATACAGATTCTTTCCGCCAAACTCGCCCTGTCCGATCGGTCCGTAGCAACGGTCAAGGAAATTCCTCATTAAACCGCAGATGTTATGCCAGTACAGTGGCGAACCTATGACCACGGTATCCGCCTTGCGGATCGCATCAATAACTTCATTAAACTGGTCATCCGGATATTCCTGACCATAGGAATAGATTTTATAGTCGATGAGATTTAAGGTTGTGTACTCTTTTCCGGTAAGCAGTTCCTTCGCCAGCTTTGCCGTGTTGCCGTTCTTATTCGGACTTGCGTTGATAAACAAAATACTCATTTTTCGTTTCCTCCATTATTTCCTCACAGGAGAGCCGCCGAATACTGCCGACATCTCCATGTGATTCAGTTTTTCATCAATGCTTATGACCTCTTCCGCTGTCAGGGTGATCTCCACCGCACCAAGATTTTCTCTGATGCGCTCTACTTTTCTCGAACCGGGGATCGGAACGATATAAGGCTTCTTGCAGAGCATCCATGACAAGGAAATCTGCGCAGGTGTAGCGTTCTTTTCTTCCGCAAGATTTCTGATCAGCGAAAGAAGTTCTCTGTTCTGTTCAAACGCCTCATCAGAATACTGCGGCATAGCACTGCGATAATCCGCTTTATCAAACTGCTCACCCTTTGCAAAGGCATCGGACAGAATGCCGTTGGCAAGCGGAGAAAAGGCCACATATCCGATATTCAGTTCTTCCAGAACCGGGAAGAGGTTCTCATGCCATCTTGCCATCATGGAATACCGGTTTTGAATGCAGGTCACAGGACATACTTCATGTGCCCTTCGAAGATATTCCTCATTTGCCTCGGAAATTCCCCAGTGAAGTATTTTGCCTTCTTTTATCAGGCCAGACATGACGACCGCCACTTCTTCCGGCTCTACATTCGGATCGATGCGGTGCTGATAGTACAAATCTACGTGATCCATACCAAGCCGTTTTAAGCTGCCTTCGATGGATGCTTTTATCGTTTCCGGGTGTGAGTCCAGGACAAGTTGGCGGTTCTCATGCTTAACGCCGCACTTTGTGGCAACTTTTACCTGATTCCGATATGGAGCAAGCGCCTTTCCTACCAACTCCTCGTTGTTGTAGCTGATACTCCCATCTGCCTTTTCACCGATATAACATTCAGCCGTATCAAAGAAGGTATAGCCCATTTCCACAGCCTGCCGAATCGCGTTAATGGCTGTGTCCTCATCTGTTGCAGTTCCGTATGCGTGGGAAAATCCCATGCAACCCAGACCAATAGGCGACACCTCCAGGTCTTTTCCTAAGATTCTGTTCTTCATAAATACCTCCATCAATAATCTGTTGTTATGCTGTAGCTTTCTGTTTTCTCCACTTCTGCAAGGCGGCTCTTAAGCTCATCCCGGATAATCCGTACTGCGTCACTGCCGAGAGGCAGTCTCTTTGGAAGATTCCCTGACGATACCAACTCCACGATCAGTTTTCCGGCCTTATCAGGATCGCCCTTCTGGTCATGATTATTTACCATATTTTCAAGGCGCATCGAACCTACAGACGACGTATAGTCGGAAATCGCCAGACTCGCCCCATGCAGGGAATCATAGAATGATGTGCGAAATGCCCCCGGCTCACCGATGGGGAATGCAAGGTTCGGCTTCGTATCTTCCTCTCCCCAGACCTCTGCGATCATCGGGAAGGTACTCCAGGCCTTCGGCCACCCACAGTAAAATGCCAGCTGTGTAGCAATTTCGATTGCTTCTTCCTTTGTCACGCCATGCTCCTTGCCAAGGATCAGATGCTTTTCAGCTGCGGGTACAGCCCTGCGGAAAAGAGTGCCGTGATCGTGATCATACTGCAGTCACGGAGCGACAGCTGTGATTCCCGCGACCATACTTCTCCAAAAAGGACGTCGTCATTTAATTCGGCGAATTTAGGAGCCAGTTCTCCCAAATGTTCTCTGCCTGCTGTTTGCTTTTTCATATATAGAATTCCTCTATAGAATTCCTCGCTTTCTTCTGTGTCACATCTGGTCTTCCCAAAATGCCACGGCATCATCGATCCATCCCTCGGCAACAGTTCCTGTTCCAAGTCCGAATCCATGTGGCAGCCCGTCGTAGGAATGGAACTCCGTGGAAATGCCCATCTTAGACATGGTGTCCAGTCTTGATTTCATCGTCCGCCAGCTTGCGATACCGTCGCTTGTCCCTACGGCGCTGTAAGTCGGTGGCTCGTAGCCTGTCACTTCCGAAAGTCCGGTGTAATTTACGATGACAGCCGCAGGATGCGGATAGGCTTTCTCTCCGAAATACTCCGTACCGTATGTTCCTACCCAGTCTGCCATTCTTCCGCCTGCCGATCCGCCCCAAAGAGAGTAGCCATCCGTATCAACCTGAAGTTCATCTGTATGCCGGGAGATAAAGGCGATCGCTCTCGAAAGATCCTCGCAGGCCGTCTGTGCGCCAGGACGATAAATCAGCGCAAAGGCATTGTATTCCATCTTGGAAAGTTCCAACGCGTGGGGAAAGCTGTCGTGCATCGCACCAACGTAGGCAAAACCGCCGCCGGCGTTTACGATAGCGAACTTTGTGCCGGGATTTCCCTTAAAGAAGAACAAACCCGTATCTCTTTTCGCCGGATCTGCAGCCTTTTCCTCTTCCGTATAAATGTCATAAAAGATGGTGTCCCCGTTTTCCGCCTGATTTCTCATGTAATTGCAGATCTCCACTGTCTTATCGGAATCTATGTAGTTGTACCAGGTAAGCGACAGATTGCCGAGTGTGCTACCGCCATAATAGCCGGAGTCCACCGGAAAAATCAATCTGCCGCAATCGCCAAAAACGGGATCGTTTATCACATCTTCAATTTTTGTATTCGTTGTATAGTATTCTGTCATAGATTGTTCCTCTGTTTCCTTCTCTGTGTCAGGCATAAGGGACGCTTCATCTGTCTGTACATCCTCATTCAGTCTCGGAACAACCTCCACATCCTGTGAAGAGTCGGCACAGAAAGAGAAACTGACAGCTAAAACCATCATGAATATCAAAGCCAATACTCTCTTCATGTGCCTGTCCTCACTTTCTTACAGGTTCTTTCCGAAGAATGGAATAATATACTCAAATGCTTCGGAGACAACCGGAGCCAGATCGTACATATCAAAGTGGCTTGCTTCTGGGATTACATACATTTCCTTTGTATCTGTGGGAACGGCATTGAAAATTTCTTCAGAGGATGGCTTTGACCATGCATTTTCCGCCGTAATCACGCAGTAAGGTTTCTGCATATCCTTCATGATATTGGTGACATTGTACTTCACCAGCTCCAGCTGGCTCCATGCAACGACCTGATTTGACCAGCGGGGATGTTCTCTTGCGCTGTAATAATATGCTGCGCCCTCGTCAAAGGCTCTGGGCATGAAGTTCAGATACACCAGCCCGCCTTCGTCCTTGTCATAGGCTTCCTTGGCAGCCCTTACTTCCTCTTCCGGCTTAAAGAAGCCCATCATCGGGGAGGTGGAAATATCGGAAATCGCAGGAACAATAGCTGTAACCGCCTTGATACGAGGTTCCTTGACGCCTGCGACAGACATATAGGAGCCGGAGCCACAGATACCAAGTCCGCCGATACAATCCTTATCCACGCCATCCGGCAAACGAAGCAGTCCCGCCATCCTTGTGTTCAGTTCCTTGTTTACGAATACGACAGTGTACCTCCTGTTATTGTTTTGATTTAATAATTAGGTGGCTGTCAAACCACTTTAATGCTTTTCCAAGATAATGTCCGCAGAAAACGAACAGTCCCATAATCGCCATGTAATCCATGAAGAAAAAGATGATCGGTTCCGTAGGGTCTAAGAACAGAAAATGTGTCTGTAAAAACAGATACTCTCCAATCTGCCTCCGGATGAGCGCATATACGCCGTATGTCGCTATGGCGATCGCACCAACTCGCAGTATCCAACCAGTTGTTTTTTCCCTGTCTTTGCCTTTTTGCATCGCACCGAGCATCATATTCCAATGCAATCCCAGATGAAGCGACATCAGGATGTAGTTCAGGTACGCGCATACCATGTGTACGCTCCGGGCAATAGAAGCTTCCTGACTGAGGTTCAGGAACTTGTACAAATGCTGTGACAGGACGATCCCGCTGACCGCAGACGCAAAAACCGAAACAATCATTAGAAGTACCAGGACTGTCTGAAATATACGGAAAGCTCGGTACTTGCCTTTTAGAAGTCCGTCGAACCATCTGCGATTCAGAATATGATGAACGACAAACAACACAATCATCACAGTTCCGAGGATTTCGTGCGTCAACTCACCGATCAGCGAATATGCCATCAGCCCGATGAGCACAACAGTCATCGCGATATCTATTGTCATTCGCAGCTTCTTCATCATTGATTTCCTTTTCAGCATTTATTACTCATGTCCTCCAAAGAGCCAGTTCATGATGTCCTCTTCGCGGGCAAAGTATCCTCCGCCTCCATGCTGATCTCGAATGCCCCTCTCATCAAACCAGGTCTGATCTTTTAAATCCAGCACGACCAGCTTTTCAATCTGCTCATCGGTAAGGCCTTTGCCCCGGTAGATCTGTACGAGCTTTTCATAGGTTCCCTAACGGAGGAACTGCCGTAATAGCTATCGCTTTCACCGGTAACCATATACACAGGCGTCATTGCCTCTGCCAAAGGCGTAAGATCGCCGTCCCATTGTGAGGAGCAGTGCAGGAATGCCGTGTAAAGCTCCGGTGCCATCTCCATGACCAGGGACCCGGTCTCGCCTCCGCCGGAATAGCCGTTAAGATAAACCTTCTCGGAGTCAATGTTATAATGCCCTATCAGGTATCTGGTAAGTACAACTGTCTGTCTCGCAGATGTTTCTTTCCAGTCATTCATCTGCGGAGCGGCGATGATCATTCTCCCGTTATATTTCTGTGCGAGGGTTCCGTAATCTTCCGTCTGGATATTCGCGCCGACGCCTTGGAAATACAATCCTCCGTAACCAGGCAAAGTCACGAACAGCGCATATGATTCGGAGCCGTCGTAGCTCTCCGGCATGTACAGCCCGAAATGGATATCTCCGTCATTTTCACTGTGCAGTACATTGTCGAAGAGAAAGCCTCGAATATACTCGTCTCCGAAGTCGATTTCTGTCGGCGCCGGGATTTCGTTCTCCATGCCGATGACGCCGGTCTGCACGGAGTCAGTTATTTCAAGTCAAGCCCTCGTACCCATTCTCTGACGCTATCCTCGCTCGGCTTTTCATTGAAGCGTATACCTTCCATCCAAGTACCGGTTCCTGCCATCTTTTCCAGATTGGTTCCGCTGTCTCCCAGGCCTGAACTTGTGGAAGTGCAGAAGGGAATCACTGTTTTCCCGGTGAAATCGTTGTTTTTAATAAAGTTGTTTACCACCCAAGAAGCCTCGCGCCACCAGATGGGGTAACCGAACAGCACCACATCATACTCGTCCCAGTTTGGCACATCTGTAGAAACCAATTTGATATCTTGAAGTGAGGTGTCGTCATGCTCCTTATTTACCCGGCTTGAACGGTCTCTCCAGTTCAGGTCATCATCGGAGTAAGAATCGACAGGAACAATCTCAAAGGTGTCAGCTTTCAATTCGTCTGCAACAAAATCTGCAACTCTCTTCGTATTGCCGGAGCCGGAATAATAAACCACAATTGCTTTTCCGGTAAATTTCGTTTCGCTTTTTCTGGCAGATTCCGAATTGTTATTGTTTGAAGTTCCACACGCCACCAATGTAAGCATCATTACGATGGCTAATAGAACAGGCCATATTTTTCTCATTTTTAACCTCCCTGGCATATCAGGGCATACGCATCTCAGTAATCCAAACCCTGAACCCACATACGGACATCATTTTCCGAGCCGTCCACATTGCCACCGCGCATCGATAAGGCATCATCAGATCTGACGGTCGCACCGGTGGCCAAACGTTCTACTGTCGGCAGAGCATTCGCCCCATTTGAACTTCCTTCGTGAGAGAAAAACGGAATAATCGTCTTGCTGGAGAAATCGAAGTTTTCAAGGAATGTCCACATAGGCATCGGAAAATCGTACCACCAAACCGGAAAACCAAAGAATATGGTATCGTACTCTGACATCTGTTCCGTTTCAGACTGCACACTTACCGTCTGGTCGTTTATACCATCCGATTCAGTCTTACCGGAACTTTCGCACGCTGTCAGCGCAATGAGCATTACGAATGCGAGAATTACAGCGAAGAAACTTCTTTTATTTTTTTACCATGCCTTTTTCTCCTCCTCGCTCCTATGCTTGGTCTTACGCTCCTCGACCGTCTTCACAAACCACTCCACCATGTTAGGGTCATAGTGTGAGAAGAAAGAGCTCTGTTCCTTATCAAGCGAGGCGATCTTCGCCATATCCTCATCAGTAAGGGAAAAGTCAAACACATTGATGTTCTGAATCATACGCTCATAATGCGTGGACTTCGGAATCACCACCGTATTTCTCTGGATATGCCAGCGAAGGATGACCTGCGCCGTGGTCTTTCCGTATTTCGCACCGATCTCTGCAAGCGTCGGATCCTCAAACAGACCATTCTTGCCCTCACCGAACGGAGCCCATGCCTCGTGCTGGATCTGATACTTATCCATCCACTTTTTAGCTTCTGTCTGCTGATTATGCGGATGGGTTTCCACCTGATTCACCATCGGAGCGATACGGGCGAAAGACGCGATGTCTACCAGTCTGTCGGGATAGAAGTTGGAAACGCCAATAGCACGAAGCACGCCTTCCTCATACAGATCCTCAAGGGCATGCCATGCGCCGTAGTAATCCGAAAAAGGCTGATGCAAAAGCATCAGGTCAATATAATCGGTTTTCAGTTTCTTCAGAGATTCTTCTACAGACCTTTTGCAGGCATCATACCCGTAATGCTCCACCCACACCTTGGTGGTCAGGAATATTTCCTCACGGGGAACGCCGGACTTCTCGATTGCCGCACCGACCTCTTCTTCATTAAAATAACTCTGAGCCGTATCAAGGCTGCGGTATCCTGCTTTCAGCGCATCCAGTACGCATCTTTCGCACTCATCCTTTGTCACCTGATATACGCCATAGCCTAAGATCGGCATCTTGATTCCATTAGAAAGTGTTACATATTCCATCGTAAAGTCCTCCTGTCAAAAATAGCGGTTTATTCCTTAACCCTGTTTTAAGTATAAGAAAAAGAGACCTCAACCAGAAGTCTCTCTTTGGAACGAAGTTTATACCAAAAGGTATAAACTTAAACGATCTCTTCTAATGCTTTTAGGAATTGTTTCACTTTTTTATCCGGGGTTCTGGAGTACATCAAACCGTATGGCATATCATGCTTCCAGCCCATGCGGACAGTCTTTAGGAGTGGGTGTACTGTTTTCCATCGCTCAGTAGTAATAAGAAGCCTGCCGTCGTTCTCACATTCATTGAAAACACCTGTGCTATAGAGCGGAAAATCTACGATTTTTACCTGCGGATGATTGGCGACAAGGTATTTACGCAGTGCATCCATGCTGCCCATACTGCCCGGGGAGAGCATCATTAGTTCCTGCCCATACAGATCTTTGATTGTCAGGCGTTTTTTCTGTGCAAGAGGATGATTGACCGAAAAAGCCACGCATAGCTGGTCCCGGGTCAGTTCAATGCCATTACATTCGCGGTACTTTAACAGTTCCTCATCGAACAGACCCGCGACTACATCGATGGTTTCGCCGAGATTTTTCAGGATCATCCGGGCATTCTCAGGCGTATTATCGAAAGGTACAAGCTGGAATTTCAGCTCCGGCAAGATCTCGGACAGTTTCGGCCATAGTTCCACAAGTACTTCCGCAGGTGTCATAGGCGACGTGCCGATGCGGATAATGTGTCCGTCACTCTTCATGGAAGAGATGGCTCTTGATGCGGCTTCACGGCTCATCCTGATCAGTTCCGGCGCATCCTTCTTTAAGGATTCACCGGCTTTTGTCAGCTTTAACCCTCTGTGTGTTCTTTCAAAAAGACTAACGCCAAGTTCAACCTCTAAGAGATTTATCTGCTTGATGACCGCAGACGGCGTTATGTACCCGGCTTCGGCCGCTTTGGAGAAGCTCCCAAGCTCCGCCACCTGCAGGAATAAATCCAGATGTGGATCATACAGCATCGATCTCACCTAGTTTCTTGTTTTTTCGATTCACTATATGTGGAAGGAAGGTCACCTCACACCCTGCCAGAATAACTGCAAACATGTTAATCGGCGGATAAACAAAGATCGCAAGAACAATGCCAATTGCCTTAATGCTCAGGTCAGCCGCAACGATTTTCCGGTTACTATAGTCCAACGCGCTCGTCGAGCCATTAGCCCTTGTGACCGCTCGCGCAAGCGCCATGTTGGATAGTGAAACACATATCACCACCGTGCTGTAAAACATCTGTGCAAAAAGGCTTGTGAAGTGGTCACTCACAAAGTCTGTCACATACGGGAAGAAAGAGGCAAAAAACAGCATGATGATGCTCCACCAGATCACCTTGTTGTCTATCTTCTTGATCCTGTGCCAATGGTTATGCATATTCACCCACATGGCGCCAAGCCAGAAGAAGGAAATCGTATAGGAGAAGAAATGCGACCTGAGTGCCCAAAACGATGCCCAGTCAGCTGCCTCCGGTTTCTTCAGTTCCAGCACCAATATTGTCATGATGATCGCCAATATCGCATCCATAAATGCGCTGAGTCTTTCTTTGCTCATTCTTCAGTAGCCCCTTTCCTCTTCACATAGACAAGCTGGATGTCGTAGCCCAGCTTGTCGAGCATATCCACAAAGACCTTATTGATGATGCCCTCTTTCTTGTTTATCAGCCTACTAACATACGGTGCGGAGGTGCCAACCATCTGCGCCAGCTGTGCCTGTGTGACACCTTCTTCCAGACATTTTACTTTTACATCGATCTCAAGATTGTTCTTAATCATATCTTAGCTCCATTTCGTGCAATCTTATTTCACTAATTGGATATTTTATTATATTATAAATTCATGAACATTTCTATCATCAAGCAAAAAAAAGAGCCTGTGAACACTGTAGTGTATCAAGACATTTGTGACAATGACTCATGCAGAATGAGCTAAGAAGAATTCTGTCACCAAATCATTGGGTGATTTAAATCCAAGTGTTCGTTGTACGATGTTGTTATAACGGCTAATATACCGTTTATGAGCCTTGCAAAGTACTTCTATTGTTCTAAAGCTACGATGATAAAAGCTCTCTCCGGCTCTTCTGTGGCTACGCTCAACCTTGCCGTTTTGCCACGGTGAGAATGGTCGGGTCGTTTTATGCTCTATCTTTAGCCACTTCGCCACCACATCAAACTGACAGATTCGTTCACTGCTTCCCATATTCGTAAACTCTCTGCCATTATCTGTTTGTATCGTGCTTATCTTAAATCCCATCTTGGATTCCAACGTTAACAAGAACTCACTCGTATGGGTAACGCTTTTTTCATCAACTATAGCCGCCACTCGTTTCCTTGAATATTCATCAATGGCTGTAATCTGATAGTACTGCGTCTCATTCGGGTTTTCCTCGATACATTTCCGGGGAACATATTTTATATCCACTTGTACCTTCTC
>NZ_CAUTEG010000083.1:0-10699 GCF_963537195.1 Oribacterium sinus
TACCTTGAACTCTGTCTCCGGCTCTACTCCCTCAAAATATCTGCCGATATTATCTTCAAAATTACCGGTTAGGAAATTGCTGAAATCCACGTAATTGTTGTATTGTGTCAGCTCATCGTCGCTTTCCCCGGAATCAGCGGAAAGGTTCTTTTTCAAAGCATCCAAGGGGTTATTCCCGGAATCACTGCTGTCCCCGCTGCTCTCTCCGCTTTTTTCCTGCTTTATAGCATTCTGAGCCATCTTTAAGTCTTCACAGGCGGAAAGACTGAGGGCTAAGGCAATTGCGCCAAGTCCTAAAACGATTTTTTTCATACATTTTCTCCTCATCAAAAAAATTCTGCATCTTTCTTTATTTTAAGAAAAGATACAGAACTAATTATACAAAAATTTAAATTTTTTACAAGAAACAGAAAGAATTTCGCAAAAATGAAAAAGCACTATTTAGCTAGTGACTTTATTGTAAATCCGAAGCATCTCAACGGCAGACTGATCAATCTTTACAAAACTGCCATCCAGATTCGTCTTCCCATAATCCTCCTCCGTAAAACCTTCCCCCTGATCTATGCGACGCATCATTTCCTGAATCTGTAGTGCAAACTCTTTGGAAGCGGCAGCAAAATCCGCCAAGTCCGCAGAAATCGTGGGATCTGTAAACTCTTCTCCATCAACAGCCTTTTGATCCTTAATTAATTTTTCCAACTCTGACACTGTGGTACGAAATTCCTCATGGGCAGGTCGAATTACAGATAAATTCATCCTTAAAATATCCGCCTGGATAAGATCCTGCCTTTCCATATCATCCAAAATCCGATCCTTTAAGGAAAAAAGCTTCACTATACTATAGCGAATAGCATAGCCCCGTGCTTTCAATGTTTGCATTTCTTTTTCTGTTCTTTCCAGAGAAAGACTATGAATAGCTGCATTATACTCCTCATAAGCAGGGGAAACTTTTTCTATCAGAGGAAAGAGACGCTTATGAATTTCTTTTGCCTCTTCATACTGATCATAGAGATAGGTCTCCGACTGGCCATATACCGCAGCTTCATTGTTGATTTCCATTATTTCCAAAATCAACGGTCCTATAAACTTCACTCTTTCATCCAGGTCCGGAAAGTGGGTGCCTATTTTGGCTTGGTCAATTACGGATTGGACAAAGGCTGAATCCCTCTCGGGAAAGCTTTCCTTAGTATATTCTCCTCCCTCCAGGAGAAGAAATTCTTCTTCCTTGGCCACTCCCAGAAAATAGTCGTTTATAATATCTTTGTACTGGAAGACCAGAAAATTACTGAAGTCCACATAAAGGTTGTATTCTGTAATCCTCTCATCTTCCTCCGCATCTTCAACCAATCCTTTTTTAAAGACATCCATAGGACTGTCTCCTGTTTGCTCTGCATTGTTTAGCTTATCCTGCTGAAAAGAATTTTGTGCCATCTTTATATCTTCGCAGGCTGAAAGGCTGAAAATCAGAGCCATGATACTGATACCCATAATAGCTGTTTTCATCTATACTCCCCCCATAGGAATATCCTAACGCTTCGCAGTGCTCTTATAGGCTTCACCTGCCATGAACTTTAAGAGAGCACCTGTTCCACAAGGACTAGCTTAAAATCAAGATATCGCACACTACAGGAACGATACCGTTAAGAACGAGATATCATACGCTTTACGAGGAATATTTGTTTTAAATAAAAAAATTCTGTATTCCTTCTTCTTTTAAGAATGAATACAGAACTCATTATATAAGATTGTTCCATTTTTACAAGGAGGCTGAGTAGCTTTTAAGATGAAAATGTAAGAATTATATTTTCTCCCACTTCTTCCTTGTCCGGTCTATCTTATGATTTGTCGAATCATTTATTTGTTTATATTGTTTCTCTACTTCTTCGCTTCCTCCAGAGCATTGCCCATGCGGTGGAGAAAGCTTTGGAACAGGCGAAACAGGAGAAATAGGAGAAATGAAATAGTAGGAATAGGAGATGGGCATTGCTATTTTTTTCGTTCAATACTACAATATCCTTGTGTTTTGCTTTCGGGAAAAGAATGCGCAGCACAGCGCATTCTTTTTTAGTTCTTAACAAGTGACGTAGGCGAAGCCTGACATCTTGTTCATAACGAGTATTGCTCACAGAGCGCGTTATGAACAAGCGGTGCGGTCTTTTGCTCGAGTACCGAGGCGTGATCTACTGAAAGAGAGAATGAGAAATAATAGAAAAGGAAGAAGGGACGAAGATGCGTACAATTTTTGACACGGAAACATTTCATTTTGAAACAAAAGGGATGCTGGGAGGCGGGCACAGCTTAACGGTTTCCAAGGAAGGTTTTTCTTATCAGAGTGCAAATGGAAAGAAAGTGTATTCCTTTCCTTTTTCAGCGATTAAAAGAACCCTCATTACCAACTATTGCAATTCCAATCAGAGTTACGATGTGCGTTGCTACTTGAAAGATAGTAAGGAGATTCCCGAGTTTGATCTGGATACTCGGGCTTGGAACAACGGACACAATATCAAAGAAACGAAAGCATTTCTTGTGGCACTTTCCGCGAGTAAATTGGGGAGTGCTTTTCCGAACAATCTGGATAGCCTGGAAACCGACCTCGGTTTTACCTTAGGAGAAAAGGAGATTACTTTAAAGGATGGTGTGATTATCGGGGCAAAGCATCAGATTCCTCTTCATGCCATTAAGCGTTGCAAGTGTGTTAGCAACGGAACCCTCGGCTATCTTTGCGTTTATCTAAAGGAAAAGGGCGGTTTTTTCTTCGATAGTCCGGACATGAAACTGCCTATCAATGAAGTCACCCTCCCGCTTATGGAAGCAGTCATGCGTAGGAATACGGGGAACGGAATCGATTTTTCCCGCGGAAACGGCTTTGACCAGAAGGATTCCGGCTATATCATTATTCGTTATATGAATGCGGATTTCTTTATCAGTGAAGACGGAACTTTCCAAGAGCCCTGGCAGGAGTCGGCTTACAGAAGAATTTATGCCTATGGTTATGATGTGGATGCCAGCTGGTGCGAGAGAATGGGGCAGTAGAGGAAAAGAGGATTTATGGGAAAATGGAAGAGTGAAGCGGAAGCACGCGAAGAAATCAAGAATTTGGTAGCGGAATATTCCCACAGTTTTAAAGAACAAAAGAAGGAATTATACTCGTTATGAACAAGATGTCAGGCTTCGCCTGCGTCACTTGTGAAGAACTAAAAAAGAATGCGCTGTGCTGCGCATTCTTTTTTAGAAAGCAAAACGCAAGGATATTGTAGCATTGAACAAAAAATAGCAATGCCCATCTCATATTTCTACTGTTTCATTTCTCCTATTTCTACTTCTTCGCTTCCTCCAGAGCTTTCTGCACCGCATGGCAAATGCCCTCACAACTGGTGGTGGCTCCTGCCACAGTATCCACATCCGTGCTTTGCTTTTCCAGAATATCCGGAATCACCTTCTTCTGTGCGTCAAAGAAATATTCTTCATCGTCCTTGGTTTTCACAATGTCGATGGCAGTAATCTTTCCCCCGGAAATGGTGACTTTCACTTCTACATTGCCATTGTAGGCGGAAGCCTTTCCGGAGTATTCTCCGTCTTTATAGGCTCCGGATGCACTATTCCCATCAGCAGCTTGAGAATCGGAAGAAGCATTTGAAGCATTCGCAGAGGCTTTATCTCCGCCAGCTTCTAATGCTTTTTCAGAAGAATTACTTTTTTCCTCCGTCTTTTCGTTAGTTTCCGTGCTTCCCTTGCTTTCCGCTAGGGTTTCCTGCATTCTGATTTTATCCACATTTGCTTCTAATGCTGCTCGATATTTTCCGGCACTGTAAAAGCCGCTGAGACAAAGACAAACAATAGGCAAAATCCCCCCAATACGAAGCAAAGGAAATGTCTTTTTATCCTTGCTTTCCTTTTGGATTCTATACTGCCTGATCCGTAAGAATCCGTAGAATCCAAAAATGCAGCTGTAAATCATCAAGGTAAAGAAATACTCTCCCTTTCCGCGAATCAGCGCTCCTTGATAAATAAAGAAAATGTGCAGGTACAAAAGCAGGTAAAAAAGATAGGACCAGTTTTGCAACTTCTTCCAGGTCTTTCCCTGCATTTTCCGCCGAACGGTCTGAAAGGAAGTAATGGTTAGCGGAATTAACAAAAGAATCATGAGGCAAGACACGATAGCCGCATGAAGCTCCATCAGACTGATATGCCCCTGTCCAAGGAATAAGGCGCCAAAGTATTTTCCGCCAAAGGCCAGATTATGGGCCAAAGTAATCAAAGAGGCACAGATAGCCATTTCCCCTCGAAGAAGATAGATGGTCTTTCTTCCGGAAAAGCTCTTGGGAAGCACCGGTGCCAGCATTACCCAGATAAAGAGAGAGCCTGCCAGCACACCCCTTTGCATGATTTTCTTAAAAAAGAAGTCCAAAAAGGGAAGTCCTCCCTCCCTTGGATAAAAAATGCTTACCAAGGAAAGGAGGATACAGATTCCATACAACACTGCCGACTTCTTCTTTAATGCTTTTCCAAAGAAATGGAAAAATGCTAAACTGCATATTAAAGTAAGAATCACAATCATTGTACGACTACCTCGAATTTTACTTCAGGATATCCGTCAGCCTTGATGGTTACAGGATAGGTTCCGGGGCCGTCAAAGTACTTTACTTCCTGATCATCCTTCTTATAGGTAGCCTCGGTATTTACGCTGCCGTCATCATTGAAAATATTCTTTCCGAATCTTCTTCCGGCACCGCCCTTAAACTCCTGCTCTCCGATGCTTGCGGAACTTGTGGAGGCAATGTAGTTTGCAATTGTCAGCTGATCTGCATTTTCTGCAAGGCTTAACTTGTTATTTTCAAAATGGAAGTCCTCCGCCTTTAAGCTTGATTCCACCAAAACAGTGAAGGATACGTCGGAAAGCTTGTCATTAGAGAATACCAGCTGATACTTTCCGGGAGTCATCTCTTTAGGAAGTACCAAAACGCCGGCGGTATCTGTATTCACATCCCCCTTTACCTCACTCTTCTTGCTGAGAACCTTGCCAAGAGCGTAGCTGTCTTCACCGGTGGAAAGCTGATAATTTACCTTAGTACCTTCCGGACTGTAGCTTACCTTCTCATCTCCGCTAACCTTGTACTCAGCAGGAGCAATCTTCTTCACATGAAGGTTTACGGGAACCTCCACATCATCCTCATCCATTAAGAAGTAGGTAATCTTTACAATGTCCTTGTCTTGAATATCTTCAAAACGCTTAAACTCTTTCTGAGCCTTATGGTTGGTGTCCTCGAAAGCCACAGCGGAAAATGCCAGTTCCTCCGGCTTTAACCAGATATTGTCCTCATGCTTTAAGCCGTACTTTGCGCCGTCCTTGGTTTCCAGAATTGCAGCCTGTACGATTTCAGAGTCAATGTCCAAACCGCTGACTTCGATTTCATAATTTCCGTAGGAGGAAGTGGTGGTAATATCCGCTTCGGTATCCTTCGCTTCATTTGTAGTTCCCTGTGTCTTGGAAAGGGTTCCATCGGAGTTTAATACCTTATACTCCTTAGGCTCAGTGCTGACTTCACTTTCAATAGCTCCCATCAAAGTAAGAAGAGCATTCTTGCTTTCCTTCTTCTCCTCCAATGCCTTCTTGGCATCCTCGTACAAAGACTTGGGAATTGCCACATTTACATTCTTGATTCCCTTATAAACGGAGCCTTCTCCCTCTACAGCGGTGTCCGCCATAACGAACTTCTCCGCCTTATCCTTGGTAGGAGAGCTGGCACTGTCATACATTCCTGTCTCCCGGAAACCGTCCTTTGTTACCTTATCCTCCGCATCCAGCTGCGCCTTTAAATCCTTCCCCTCTTCCGGAGCAATATCCTTTAATTCTCCGTAATAAAAGTCCGCATAGGGAACGGTCATCTTTACAAAGACATAATCAGACTTCTCTGCCTGAGCTGCAGTGCTTTCCGCAGCCTTCTCCGATCCTGCAGCTGTGGTGGCAGTATCCTGCTTCTTTCCGCAAGCCATTACGGAGGATGCTAAAATGATGGCGGAAGCGCCAAGAATCCAATGTTTTCTCATAATACCCCTTTCTGTCTACACATTACTGCTTCGCTTTGTAGTATTCCTCACAGGAGAACAACAGTACCGTAAGGTATCTTAGCCCTTATCCAAGGGAGAGTTGTTTAACACGCAAAAAGCACCCTCCTATCGAGAATAGGCTGATGCTTACGCTAACATCACAACCCTTTAGATAGATAATACAAAGCTTTTAGTTAGTTGTATCTATCTTTCAAGGCAGTATTATGACAGAGGAGAGGAAACTTGTCAATCCTCTTATATTAAACACTTATCATTCTTTATTTAATCTATTTTCCCCAGCTTTCGCAAAAAATCCGATTCTGTGGATTCCTGATAAAGGGGTGCTAAAAGCTCTTCAATCTTGGCTTTCTCTTCTTTGGAAAAATGGGAGAAGATCACCCCTCTTTTACTTAATTTGTTTCGTAGCTCCACCCGCATTTTTTTCACGTAAGCTCTTTCCTGTAAAGCCATGGAAAAAGACACATCCTTAAGCAAAGCCAGATCTTCTTCCGACAGATTCTCTCTTGCTCTGGAAGAAAGAATTTGCAAATCTAAAACGGGGCTGTGATCATCCTCTAAAAAATACTTGGCGGAAAGATTGTGTTCCTGCCGGGCAAAATCCTCCATGGTATTTTCACTGCCCTCCACAATTCCGCTTTGTAACGCCTTATAGATTTTATCTTGCGGAAGCTCTCTGGTTTTTCCGAAAAGAAGCTGCAAGGCTCTTCCCATGCGAGACTCATCCTCCACTCCTAAAATCAATCCGTCAAAATCCGCTGCAGAGGTCAGTGGCTTTTCCACGGTATAAAAATCCCGAAAGCCAAGACAATGCCACACCAAAAGCTCCATTCCCTTGCTTTGAAAATCTTCTTGAAAAATAGCCCCCTTGTCTCCATCTAAAACATTCCACATTTCCTCTTCGCTGTCAAAAAGATAGGGAAGCTCCATGAGAGAGAGCTTTGCAGAAAGCTTCTTTGCGGAAGGTAGAGGCAATCTTACCATGTCCAGATTACCGGAGCGAAACCGTTCCAACAAAGCCAGGTCGTTATCCTTGTCCTTGGGGCTAAGAATCTTAATCTCTATCCTCCCACGGCTTTTTTCCTTCACTTCTTTGGCAAAACGCTTGGTCATCTGCAAAGTGTAATCATCATTGTTCGCCAATAAGCCGTAAGTTAATACAATCTTATTACTCTTGCTTTTAATAATGGCGGGATGTCCTGTACCGGAACATGCCGTCAAAAAGAAAAAAGAAAAAATCAGGAGCAAAGCCCAAAACGTTCGGCGAAAAAAGGGGGCAGAATCGCTGCCGGATCCCCAGTCCTCTCTTTCCAAGCTGCTCTTTTCTATTTTTTCTATTTCTGTCCTATCCTTCTGAAAAGAACAGTTCCTATCCCATTTCATCCTATCCCCTCATTTCTCTATACTAATTAAATTCTTAAATCTGAATAGTATTTCGTCAATGAGTGCATAAAAAATAAGTAGATGGAGGAGATGTAATTGTTTTGCACAAAATGATTTTTTATACAATTTACATCTCCCCCCATCTACTTATTGCTTTAGAGGGAGTCGGAAATACGCTTCTTCATGTCTTCTACTTGGAGGGCAAATTCTTTGGAAGAATACACAATGGCGCCTTTTCCGGAAAAGCCTTGAATCTGCACGGCCTGGTCGGAGCTGACTACCACTACCGGGTAGCCGGATTGGGAAAAATCATTGGCCATTCTACTTAGGGCAAAGTCTGCCGATTCTCCTTCCTTCGTAAAGATTACCTGCATTCGGGAGTCCAGCTGCAAAGTTTTTCCCGGATTGCTTTTCACCCGATAGGCATCAAAAATCAAATATAAATCCACATCATGGTATGCCGCATATTCGGAAAGCAGGGGAAGAATCTGCTCTCTTCCCGCCATCAAATCCGTTTGGGCCAGTGCCTTCCATTCTTCCTTGGCAAAAAGAAAGTTGTAGCCGTCCACCAAAAATTTTTTTCGCTTATTTTTCTTACCCTTCTTGGCATACTGGGCTCTGGCTTCCTCCAGACGAGCTTCCTTCTCCTTGGATAAAAACAATTTTTGCTCGGTACGAATAGCTTCCTGTCCCCGATTTTTTAAGGGGCCGAAGGTTCTTTCAAAAATCGCATTCAGCTCCTCCTCTAAGGAAATGCCTTCTTCGCCCTTTTTCTTTTTCTCCGAGTGCTCCCCTATGTTCTTAAGCTGTAAAGAAGCGGAACCGTTAAGCTTCGAAGATGAACCTCCTGATTTTCCGCCGGAAGTATTTTCCTCCCATCCGTCCTGCCCTAAAGCTGCCTCGGAAACAAGCTCTTCCCCATAGTAAAGTTTTCCTACAGAACTTAAGGGAAGCTCCTCCGACGGAATCCCGAAACGTTCCTCCAATACTGCCAAGGCTTGTTCCTCTTCCATTTCCTGATAAGAGGAAAATGAGAAAGAAAAACTTTCTCCCTCTCCCTGCACAAAACTTTGCAGCTCCGAAAGGTTTATCCCGGGAATCTTTCCCAGTAGCTGATAGTTTTCTCCCTCGGAAAGCAGCTCCTCCCGCTTTCCCTTTTGTCTTTCAATCTCCTGCAAAATCTTTCCAAGCTTCTCCTGAGAGGCTGAGATTTCATAGGAAAAATACGGCCTTAACAGCCGAACCCCTGCTGTAGCTTGAGCCATGCGGAAGGCCTGATACACCGCCTCCTGAAAGTCCACATAATAGGCGGAGCCTCGAGAAAAGCTTAAATTGGAAATTTCCAAAGCATAGTTCTCATAGGGTCCGGAAAGGAGCGGTCCCGGAAAATGCTCCTCTGCCCACTCAGTTTCCAAGCGGGAAATCCATTCCTCCGGTAGCTCTCCTCTTTTCTCTATGGAAAAAATGCTTTTCTTTTCCGGATTTCTGCTATTCTCACAATCCCTTTCGCCCTTTCCCACCTCCTGCTGCTCCCCAAAGAATTCTACTTCCTTGGGAATTAAGCGAAGAAGCATAGAAATCCTGTGACCGGGTTCCAGCACAGCTCCCCTTCCATAGGCTTCTCTACGGGGACTTTCCCCATAACGAAGCTTCGGCTTGGAAAAATGCAGTTTCTTTCCCAGCCTCTTGGCAAACAAATCCGTCAGAAGTTCTTTTTGCAGATTTCCGGACAGCTGTGCAGTGACTTGCTTTTCCGCCAAAGAAATAGAAATCCCCCACTCCGGAAATTCCTTTTGCAGTTCCTCCAAATCCTTTCGATAGGAAAGAATCTCCTCTCCTTCAAGAGATAAAAGGGTAGGAAAATAACCTTCCTTCTCTTTCTCACTATGCTCATCCACCGGGAAATAGCCAAGACCCGCATTTTCCGAAATCGGCATGGTAAAAAGCATTCCCGGCTCTACGCTCTCTACAGCCTCCTCTTCTACCCCTTCCAAATGTAACTCCAAAGCCTTTTCGGAAGGCCGCCATTCCTGCCGTAAGGAAAGGCTTCCCCCCAAAAGTTTCGCTTTTCCGATTCTTCTTCCTTCCGGACTTTTGCTAATCTTATATAAAATTCCCCGCAATTCCTCGCTATAGGCCGGCATTTGACAAAGAGCAAAAATCCAGGAAAAAAGTTCGGTGATTCCCTCCTGCTTTAATGCAGAGGTGAAGAAAAGAGGAAAAAGCTTTCTCTCCTGTATGTTTTCCTGTAAAAAACTAAGGGGAAGCCGTCCATTTTCCAGATACTCCCCGGTTCCCTCTTCGGATAATAAAGCAAGATTTTCCAGAAAATCTTGACAATCCTCTGATGGGGCTACTGTCCGGGTAAAATCCTCTTCCTTTAAAAATGCTGCCAAGTCAGAAAAAGCATAGGGAGAAAAATCTATAATCCCCTCACAGGAAAAGGCCTCTTGGATTTCTCTTAACAAAGCTTCCCTATCCCCTTGGAAAAGGTCCATTTTATTCACCACCAAAAAAAGAGGAATTCCCTTCTCCCGCGCTCTTTCAAAGAGCTGCAGCTCTCGCTTTTGAATACCGTCATTCCCGTCAATCAGCAGGATACCGTAGTCCATAACCGAAAGACAACGCTCCATCTCCGAGGAAAACTCCTGATGTCCGGGAGTATCCAAAAGAAAAAAACGCTTATTTTCCTTGGTAAAATAAACGCTTTTTGCATAAATCGTAATTCCTTTTTTTCGTTCCAGACTGTCCTTGTCTAAAACACTATCTCCATGGTCTACCCTGCCCTTTTCCGAAATTCTTCCGCTTTCATAGAGAAGAGCCTCCGAAAGACTGGTCTTTCCTCTGTCCACATGAGCCAGCAAAGCAAGTACGATATTTTCCATACGAACCTCTGTTTCCGCCATTTCTTTTATATTCTTAGGCTTTTGGTCAAAGAAGCTTTCTGACCTTTTCGTCAAAGAAACTTTCTGAACCTTTTGTCAAAGAAGCTTTCTGACCTTCTCCCAAAAACCTGTTTTATGAGGAATCTACTGTTTGTGTTTCTCCGCAATACGAACCAAAGCCTCTACACATTCCTCCGGATTTAAGCCCTCTTCATTCAGAATTTCATGGGCATATTGAAGGTAGAGGGCCTTTCTCTCGTTATATAGGTCTTTCAGGGTAAAGCCGTCGGGAATCGCCACCCCTCTTTTCACCGGGTCTCCAATTCTTTTTTCCACCTCGGAAAAGGGCACATCCAGAAAAATAA
>NZ_CAUTEG010000084.1:0-10431 GCF_963537195.1 Oribacterium sinus
CAAAAGCTGGTCTCCGGTTTCCTCGTAGGGGAAGGCCTCTTCAAATTCTCTCTGCCAAACCGTATCCTTTCCAAAGGGATAGCCCCGTTCCTGCTGTCTCTTGGCATAGAGAGCCAGAAGTTCTTTCGCAATTTCCCGCACTGCTCCCTTCACCTTGGACTTGGTTTTCTGCCATTCGGAACCGTTTAAACGATTTAATTTGGGAGCCTTTGCCTCCTTTCCGGCATATTTCTCAATACCGTCCAATTTATTCACCGGCAAATACAGATTCCCCCCGTCTCCGTAGAGAATCTTTAAATAGTCCTTGCTGACCCCGTCTGTTACGATTCGCTCAATTCCCTCATAAATACCGATACCGTGGCTTTCATGCACCACATAGTCTCCCTTATGAAGCTCCGTCAAAGAACCGATATGGAGGCTTTCCACCTGCTTTTTCTTACGCCGCTTTCTCCCTGCAAGACTTTGCCCATATAGGTCCTGCTCCGTCATTACCAGGATTTTTTCCTGAGGCAAATAAAAGCCCTTTCGAAGGTACTGTGGAAGAACCCGAATGCTTCCCGGATTTTCCTCTTCTTCCCTGTCCTCCGACATAGTATCCGGGCAATAAGCGGAAAGCCCTTCCTGTCTTAGCTCTTCCGCAAGACGGGAGGCCCTACTTTGGGAAGGAGAATACAGGGAAATTCGAACCTTCTCCTTCTTATATTTTTCCATGTCCCCCTTAAACTGGGCAAACTGCTTGCCGTAGAAGGGGATTTCTCTACATTCCACGGAAATGGATTTTAACGGATTTTCAAAGACCTCACTCCATTCAGAAAGGCCTCCAAGGCTTGAAAAGAAGAAAATGGGGCGTGAGGCACATTCCTCCATAAGCGTTCTAACAGAGAAAAGATCTAATGGCGTTTGGTCCTTTTCTTCCTCAAGCTTTTCAAATTTTCCTTTCTTTCGTCCCTGACTCTCCGCCTCCGCTTTTTCCACTTCAGCTCTTTGGGAAAAGTAGGCGATAAATTCCTCCTCTACCCTCTTTCCCTCTTCCAAAACCCGCACCGGCTCATCCACAATCACCAGACAATCCTTGGGAAGATAGTCTAAAAGAGAAAAAGCCTTTAAGGAAGAGGGCTTTCCCTGCTCGGAAACCGGGTAAATATTGGCTTCCTCCACCTGTTCCAAAGAACGCTGGCTTTCCAAAGAAAAATATCTAAGACTATCCACCTCATCATCAAAAAATTCTATTCTAAGGGGCTCCTCCATTTGATTGGAAAAGACATCCAGGATTCCTCCCCTAAGGGAGTATTCCCCTCTGCTTTCCACCTGGTCCACCCTTTGGTATCCCAGAGAATGCAGGCTGTCCTGTAAGCTCTCCAAAGAAAGTGTCTGTCCCAGCTGCACCGTAAACACCGCCTGGCGGAAGGCATTTTTCCCCTCTAGCTTTTCCAGCATGGCCGGAAGGGTGGTCACCACCATCCCCTCTTCTTCCTCCACCAGCTGCCGAAGGCACTCGCTTCGCTCCCTGCTGATATAGTTTCCTCTGGTATCCGCCTTATAAAAGAGGTAGTCCTTCGCCGGAAATAAGACGCAGTTCTCCGCAAAGATTTTACCGTCCTGAAGAATCTCCTTTGCCCGCTCCTCCGTCTTACAAAGGTAAAGAATCCATTTACCCCGAAAACCAAGAGCCAAAAGGGACTTTAGAGAGTCGGAAATCCCCTCCACAAACAAAGGCTCTTTCTTTTCCAAAGCCTCCGTAAGTTCAAAAAAAATCCGGGTTTTACTCGCCGGATTTTTCGGTAGAAGAATGCCTTCCTCCGGCATTTTTTCCAGATTATGCATCAGCCTCTTCCTTTCCCTTCTTCTTTTGGTTGAACTCGTTCATCGCCTGATCGATACCCTTTTCCACGATGGCGATACAAGCCTTGGCTGCTCTCTCGTAGGCATCTTCCATCTCCGCCTGTTCTGCCTTGGAAAATGGAGAAAGCACATGGTGAGCCAGATCTTCCTTCTCTCCCTTGGCTCCCACCCCTAAACGAATTCTAGGAAACTCTTCGCTGTGCAGGTGAGCGATAATATTTTTCAGCCCGTTATGGCCTCCGGCAGAACCCTTCTTCCGGATGCGAATGTCTCCCGGTGCAAAGGATATTTCATCGGAAAGCACCAAAATATGCTCATTGGGAATCTTAAAATACTGAGCCAAGGGCACGATGGACTCCCCGGAAAGGTTCATATAGGTAAGAGGCTTTAAAAGAAGCACCTCTTCGCTACCGATTCTGGTCTTGGTATAAGCACCGCGAAATTTGGTGCTTTCCAAAGACAGATTGCCCAGCTCCTTACAAAGCACATCAATCACCGCAAAGCCGGCATTATGCCTGGTGCCCACATATTTTTTCTCCGGATTTCCCAGTCCAGCAATTAACCACATACTAATACCCTCTCTATTCTTAAGCTCGCTTAAAGCACAAGGCGTATTATAGAGGGTTTTTCCAAACGAATCAAGGTGGAAGCCTCGTAGCGAAGAACTATAAGCAATGAAGGGCTACGCTCTGATGCAGTATGGACCTGTAAGCGGGGCACGCTCCCGCTAACCTCGCCTCGTAGCGGATACTAAGCGAAAAACACAGTTTCTGTGTTTTTCGCAAGTACCGACGGGCTCAGATTGCCCCTTTTACAGGCCCATACTGCATCAATCGCTTCAGCTTTGGAATTCTTACAGTTCTTCACTGCTCTATGGTTCAGGGATTTGGAGCAGTTCCAAGTGGGACAAGGAAAAAAACAAGGACTATCTCAATAAATACTAACGCAAGCACAAGTATAAAATAGGCTAAAGTGACTTATCAGCCTATTTATGATATAATATATCTTAACAATAAAACGGATAAGGGGTAATAATATGGCAATTTCTTATAAACCATTATGGCACTTATTGGTAGAAAGAGAAATGAACAAAGAAGACTTAAAAGGAGCTGCAAACATAACAAGTAACATAGTTTCTAGAATGAGCAAAAACTCTTATGTGAACTTAGAATCATTAGAAAAGATTTGCCTGGCATTGGATTGCAGAATTGAAGATGTTATAGAAATTCATAGAAATGAGGTGGAATAAAATGAAGAAAATATTTTTTAGAAAGGAGGAAATAAAGTGAGTCAAGAAAATAAGATAAGTCAATCTTGCTGAGGTTCAATACAAAAAACCACTGGTACAGTGGAAGAAAAAGCAAATTGCCCCAAATGTCACAAAAGAGGAGAAAAGGTTAAGAATATAACTGTAAAGCATATGGTATCAGAAAACCTTATGGGAAAGGTTGTAGATGAAGAAACTTACTATTTATGTATGAATGAAGATTGTGATGTCGTGTATTATAACTTAAACAATGAAAGAGTTTTTTATAAGGAAGATGTAAAAGTTCCTATATGGTTTAAAAAGGATGCAAATCCCAAATATATATGCTATTGCAACCAAGTTACAGAGCAACAAATTATAAACGCTGTTTTAGATGATGGTGCAAAGAATATTAAAGATATTATTAGACTTACAGGGGCAATGAAAAATGGAAAGTGCGAAATTAACAATCCTTTGGGAAAATGCTGTAGTCCTTTTATTCAAGAAACCATCAATAAGGCATTAAAAAGCAAACAAAAGTTTGCGAAACATAATTTATAAAGTACGTCACAACAGTAATAAAATTAAAAATAATAAAAAACTATAGAATTAAAATTTTAACGGTTCAGATGTAAAAGTCTGGGCCGCTTTTTTATTTTTACCGGAAAGGAGGTCACCTATATGGTAAATGATGAAGTTAATAATAAGGCTATAAATATTGAGATAAAAGTGGCTCAGTATTCAGCAAAGGCTATTTTAAAAGCTATGAAAAAGATTATAGAAGATGCCGATGAAAAAAGCCAACCACTTGCAGATTATATTAGTGAAAAAAGAAAAACTAATTCAAGGAAACTTAAGGATATGGTAAAGAAAGGTAAGCTGGAAAATATTGATGAGCAAATCGAAAATAAATTCTATGCTTTTAAGGATTACGCATATAGGCGTAAAATAAATTGGGGGTTTGTTAGAGATAAAGATACAAGACTTTATATTAACAATACAAACTACACAAAAGAAATGAATAATGAAAACTGGAAAAGGCTAGAAGATTTATTTTAATGAGGTGTTAAATGATAGAAAACAATATTCCAAAAGTATTTATATCATATTCGTGGGAAAGCAAAGAACACTCTGATTGGGTTAAATCTCTAGCAGATAAATTGTTAGCAGATGGTATTGAAGCCATAATAGATAGCTATGATGTAAGTCCAGGGGATAGACTTCCAAAATTTATGGAAAGCTCGATAAGAGATAGTGATTATGTAATTATAATTTGCACTGAAGAGTATAAAAGGAAAGCTAATAATAGAGAAAAAGGTGTAGGTTATGAAAGTCATATAATATCTGCGGAACTCTACAATAATCACAATGATAGGAAGTTTATTCCAGTCATTAGACAAGGAGATTTTAATTCAGCTTTGCCTACTTACCTAGATGGAAAACTTGCAATAGATTTAAGAGGTAATCCATTTAATGAAGATTCATATAAGGATCTTATTGCATCAATATTTAAAGTTAAAAAGAAACCTAAAGTAGGTATAAGACCATATTATGTTGATGAATATGAACCAATAACAATTGAGGGAGACGATATAAAAATAGTGGGCATTATAACAAATGAAGTTACCTTGCCAAAAAATGATGGAACAAGAGGTTCTGCTTTGTATAGAATCCATTTTAGATTATCTAGCAAACCAACTAGCACATGGTCTGAATTGTTTTTAAGAAATTGGAATTACCCACCAAGTTTTACATCAATGCATAGACCTGGAATAGCTAGAGTTGAATCTGATAAAATCATTTTAGATGGAACAACAATCGAAGAGGTAAAACAATATCATAGAGATACCTTAATCTTGTGTGTAGAAAAAACAAATGAAGAAGAAAAACAATATAGAAGAAGAGAAGAACAATTAAAAAGAAAGAAGCAAGAAGAAATAGAAAATCATTATAGAAATATAGAAGATATTTCAAAAGACTTAAAATTTTAATTGTGACACTTTGAAAGGGATAGCAGAAATGATATCTCTTTTTTATTTTAACGAAAGACTAACTATTAATAGTCAAGCATAAGATTAAGATTTTTAGAATAAAATACGGAAACGTATTTTAGATAGATTAGTACATTGAAAACTGTATGACGAATAGAGCATCAGCGATGATGCTCTCAGAAAAGATTATGAGCTAATTTAACTTATAAAGGCTGATATGACGTATGGGTTATTTCCATCCGAAAGATGGTTCTGACAAGCTTTTTAATCACATGGCTTATTGCGACATAGTGAGATTCTTATAGTCCTTCATTGCTCTTGTGCTCAGTAAGTGCGGTGGACTGGATTGCCCTTTTACAGGCCTATACTGGATCAATCGCTTTAGCTTTGGGATTCTTATAGTCCTTCACTGCCTCAGAGCTTAGAACGCTCCCATACTTTACATATCTCCTTACCAACTTTGCTAATACTATCATTTGTTTTCATTGTTAAAGCGGTTCTACTGCAATATTTGCAGCCTCGAATACTTCTTTTACCTTATCAAAATCACTGCTCATAAGGTTAGCTTTTTTTAGATTTGGAAATTGCTGTAGTTCTTCCAAAGTGATTTCATTTAGGTCAAAACTGTCGTCTTCTCCATCCCACTGGGGAATAATGTTCATGTACACATCATTCCCGCCGTCCATGTAGAGCATTTCCACATAGGGGGCAAAGTTCTTTGGAATTTCCATTTCCTTAAAGAAATTCATCGCAGGTTCTATAATGGCATCACTGTCCGTATCGATATTTTTGCCTTTATATTGGTCGGCAAAAGCATAGATATCAAATTCCGGCTTCAGCAAATGCAGGTCATACATCAAGACTTGAATAATCGCTAATTTGAAATTCAAAGTATCAAAATGGAGAATATCGCTTTCACTTTCTTTAGTAAAACTTGGCAAAGCCGACTCTTTGCCAGCAGTATTTTCTCTACTGGTCACAATCTTAGCCAGTTCAGCTTTAAGATAATTATTTTTATAGCTAAAAGCAGCCGTCAAAGGGATTATAAAAACAGGTAAGAACACAATGATTCCTGTAAGTGCAAGACCTTGAGAGTGATTTCCCGTATGTCCGCCTTCCGAAATGCGATTCAAAAAGTCTGCTACCCTAGTGAAGATTTCTCCTCCTACAACGAATAGCAAAATGAACTCTAAAGTCAATAAGCCCAAAATGATAATCATCATTCTCTTTGCAGCCTTATCACATATTTCTATTTTGCTTTCTATGCTGATGGATTCAGCACCGGATATATTGGAAAACCACTTTTCTGCTCTTTCCTCTCTCGTCATAATGAATCTCCTGTGCATATACAAGTTTTCACTGATTGTGCAACAGTATTATACAAAATTCATTTTATTCTCTCTATAGCAAAAGCCTCATGCCCTTTACAAATCCTCCGCGACAAATTGAAGGGCTGTAATAAGCCACCTAATGCAGCATAGGTCTGTAGGTAGGGCAATCTTAGCCCGTCATGACTTGTCGAAAGTGAGGAAGTGAAGGACTGTAAAAAACAACAAGTTTCAGTGATTGATGCAATATAAACCTATGAAAGGGGTAATCTGAGCCCGCCGAAACTTCTCGAAAGCGAAAGAATCACGGTAAGTAAGGGGCAATATAATTCCAACAATTAAAGCGATTGATGCCATATAGACCTGTAAAAGGGGCAATCTGAGCCCGTCGGTACTTGTCGGAAGTGAGGAAGTGAGGAAGTGAAGGACTATAAAAAACAACAAGTTTCAGCGACTGATGCAGCATATCCCTGTAAAAGGGGCAATCTGAGCCCGTCGGTACTTGCGAAAAACACAGAAACTGTGTTTTTCGCTTAGTATCCGCTACGAGGCGAGGTTAGCGAGAGCGTGCCCCACTTACAGGGATATGCTGCATCAAAGCGTATCTTGTATAATAATTGTAGTCCTTCACTACGAAAGGCTGCTGAGTGCAAGCATGACCCTAATACAGGTCTATACTACAACAGCGCCGGCAACTTTACTCTTCACCGCCTTCTTTTTCTTTTCTGCAAAAATCAGTACTCTATCCAAAATTCCCAATAGGGAGGGCATAAGGAAGATTACGAAGAAGAGGGAACATACGGCGCCTCTTCCGATCAATTTTCCCAGCTGGCCGATGGCGGGGACGGAGGAGATAAAGGAAATCACATAGCCGACCACCGCCAGAATGGTTCCGGAAACAAAGAGGGAGGATAGGCTCTTTTCAATGGAAGCAATAATGGCTTCTTTTCTGCTCTTTTTCTCTCTTTCTTCCTTAAAGTGATCCAAGGTCAAAATGGCATAGTCCACCGTTGCGCCCAGCTGAATACTGGACACGATAACATAGCCGATAAAAATCATATTGGTGCCTTCCAGGAAGGAGAAGGACATATTGCTCATAATGGCCAATTCGATAGGAATCATTGCCACTACGGCAAAGACTACCGACTTAAAGGAAAGCATAACTACCAGGAAGATGATAATCATGGACAGGGTATTTACCTTGGCATTATCTGTGCGGAGGATATTTTCCATATCCATGGTGGCAGTGGTATCTCCCACCAGATAGCTGTCCTCTCCGGTGTAAACCTTCAGAATCTGTCGAATGGTGTTTACTGCCTTATAGGATTCCTGGCTTTCTCCGGGAAGGTTTAAGGTAATGACCATTCTGCTGTAGCCGTCTTTTCTGACTAAATCTAAAGAGGACTTCGGCACCATAAACTCCGGTACTCCCTCCGGTAATAACGCACTTAAGGACTGCACATTTTCCACGTAAGGAAGGGAAGTTAAAAGATTTCCCAATGCCTTCTCTCTGTCGTTTCTTCCCTCCGGATAAATGGCAACTAAGAGATTTTCCTCTCCGAAAACGGCATTGATTTCCTCCTCCATCTTGGAAATTTCCGTGCCTTCCCCTTTGACCACCGCACCGTTACTAAAGCGGAAGTCATTCATCCCCTGCATGATATTTAAGGGATAAACCAATAGAATAGTAAGGATCAGCACAAGGGGACTAAGTTTATAAGCAAACTTTGCCAAGGGCTTAAAAGAGGGCACGAAGGACTTATGTCTTGTCTTTTCCACAAAGTTCCACATTCTAAGCAGAAGAGCCGGCATAAAGAAAATAACCGTTAAAAGACTGAATACCACACCCTTCGCCAGCACGATTCCCATATCCTTACCGATGCCGAAGCTCATGGCACATAGGGCCAAAAAACCTCCTACAGTGGTTAGAGAAGAAGCTAAAATCGTGCTTAAGGACTTTCCTACCGCATAGGACAGGGCTTTTTCCTTATCCATCCCTTTTTCAAGACCGGTTTCAAAGGAGTGAAGCAAGAAGATGGCATAGTCCATGGATACTGCAATCTGCAAAATTGCCGCAACGTTATTGGTGATAAAAGATACCTTTCCCAGAAACACGTTGGTACCCCGGTTTAGTCCCACCGCCAGCAAAATAGTAATCAGGAATAAGAAGGGCTCTCCGTAGGAATTGGTCATTATAATCAGAATCAGGAAAATAAAGCCAAGTCCCAGGCCTAAAATCAAGCCCATTTGGCTGCTTACCTGTTCCTCCACCGTCTTACTTTGTACGGCAAGGCCTGCATACACCGCCTTGTCTCCCAAAAGGCTTTCGATTTCCCTAAGGGTCTTCTTTGTTTGTACGTCACTGTCTCCATTTACAAAGACTACATGAAATAAGGCGTTTCCGTCCTTATAATCTAAATCCTTTTCCTTCTCCTTTTCTTCCATAAATTCAGGAGCATAGGCACTTTTGGAGCCTGTGGAAAAACTCACTCGGTCTACGCCGGAAATATGCTCTATCTGCTCCTTATAGGAAAGGGCTTCTCCCATGGAAACATCCTTCAGCATGATTCTTGCTGTTCCGGGATAGCCGAAGCTATCCTCCATCTTCTGAATTCCCTGCTGCGTCAGAGAAGACTCTGGAAGATACTTACTTAAGTCGTAATTTATCTGCACAAAGAGGCAAAGAATCAGGGAAATGCCTAAGAGCCCCCAGAAAACTCGACTGATTTTTTCTCTATATTTAACAATAAAATCTGCACATTTTTCGCTAATACTCATTTACTTCCCTCCTTTGAAAATAGAGGTGATTCCTTTCCATACCTTGTTTGCCACTTGTCTCAGTCTATCCCAGAGGCTAGGCTCTTTCGTTTCTTTAGTCTTTACCGTTTCTTCCTTTACTTCTTTGATTTCTTCGGTACGTAAGGTCACAGCCACATCCACAATATTGTCATTTTCGGAAGGCATTAAGGACTCAATGGGTCTGTTAGGATCAATTTCCAAAACACTGGACTTTTCCCCTACATTTTCATCCCACTTCTTCTCCACAAGGGCTTCCAACTCTCCCTTGGCATTACGAACAGCTCCGGTAGAATCCAAAACAGCCTCTCCGTTTTTCAGCATTTTCTCGGTAGCATTTAAATTATTTTCAATAGAAGAATAGGCCTCCTCTCTCTTTCCTCGAAGGTAAGCATCCTGTTCTTGCAGGGTTCCTCGTAAATCCTCCATGGTTTTCTGACTGTTCTCCAAAAGCGTGTTTAAGTTCCTGCCGGTTTCCTCTCCCTTCTCCGCATAGCTTTTCAGGGTCTCCTGCAATCTCTTCACATCTTCAATGTTGTCTTCCAAAACGGAAAGACTCTCTTTAGAGTTTGTCAGTCCGGAATGGGCATTGGAGGAAAATTCCTTTAAGGCAGGACTTAGCTTTTCCATTGCAAGCTTCTGCATCTCCGCCTCTGTACCGGCCTCCTCTGCCTGCATAGAAATATATTCCTGAACCAGAGCCATAATCTGATCCTTCAAAGGAGAACCCTCCAGCTTAGCCGATAAATTCGCTAAGCTGTTCTGTACGGATCCCTGCTTTTTTGCGGAAAGTAAGGCTTCCACCTGACTAAGACTCTGCTGTGCCTTATCAATTTCTGTCTGACCGGGTACATCTCCCCGAAGGGCCACCAAAGAATCCTCCAACTCCAGCATGGCATTTTGCAAACGATTCATATTGCTCTGGCTTTCACTGATATTGTTCTTGGTATCCCGACTCAGTCCGTTGAAATCCTCCACATTTCCCGTAAGAGGGCTGATGCTGCTATTCACAGTCTCCATATCCTGATAGATTTGATCTCGACTGTTTTGATAATCTCTTCCTTCTTCCTGAGTTTTCCTTAGAAGAGCCTCGCTGTTATTAATGTTTTTCCGCATCGTTTCCAAGGATTGCTGAGAGGCATCCAAGGAATCCAAAAGGCTGTTTCCGGCGTCCTTTAGGGCATGGTAAGAGTTCTCCGACTCTTCCTTTGCCTCTCGTAAGTCCGTG
>NZ_CAUTEG010000085.1:0-10170 GCF_963537195.1 Oribacterium sinus
GTCATACTGATATCTGCCGGAAAATTCGGAAAGGGAACAAGACAATCTGTTAAAACCACCACATACTCGGCATACTCCGCATCAATGGCAGAGTAGGAGAGCACACCGCAGTTGCTGTTTCCCCCTACTGCGCGGCAATTTCCGTATTCATCACAGCTTGGGGCTCCGATAAAGGCAATGTCGATTTTCGTTTCTCCCGTTTCGATGGCCCGAACTCTTCCGCCGTGGGAACGAAGAATAGCGATTCCCTGTAATTTACCCTCACTGATGGCTTCTCCGATTTTTCCCCGAACTCCGGAGCTTTCGATATGGGTTACGGTACCGTCTTCTATCATGGGAACAAGCTCGTCCTGGGCTTTGCTGAGGGAGCTGGCACAGATGGTAATGTTCTTAAAGCCCATCTCATGAATAGCCTGCATAACCTGCATAGCCACCAGGTCTCCTTCCCGAAAATGATGATGAAAGCTGATGGTCATGCCGTCATGGGCATTGCATTTTCGCAAAACCTCCTGCAAATCCTTCTCCAGTTTACTGCCCTCGCCACCGATTCGTGCTCTTGCTTTTACTGCTGTCTTTTCATAAGAATAGCCGTCAAAATGTCTGCTTCCCTGAAATACCGTTTTCCCGGTTTCCGCTAAAACCGCATCCGGAATCTCTCTGCCCACTGCATTAATCATTTTGCACCTCCTCCAAAACGCCGGCAGCCTTTGCCAGCGCAAGGGTTCTTTTGGCTCCGTCATAAAAGGCGATATCTATCATTTTCCCATCTACGGTAAATACGCCGATGCCCTGACTTCGTTTTTCATCAATTTCCTGTACTACTTTTTCGGCAAAGGTAATTTCCTCCTCACTTGGAGTATAAACAGCATGCACAACGGGAATCTGTCTAGGGTTTATAATGGACTTTCCGTCAAAGCCCATGGTGTGAATCAGCTCCACTTCCTTCCGGAAGCCTTCCATATCCTCCAGATTGGTATAGACGGTATCAAAGCACTGTATTCCTGCGGCTCTTGCGTGAATAATCATCAGTTGTCTTGCTCCGCTAAGCTCTACGCCGCTTCCACTGATTCCGGTATGTAAATCCTTGGTATAATCTCCTGCGGATAAAGCTACCCCGAAGAGTCTCTCCGAGGCATGGCATATTTCTTCCAAATGTACCACGCCCTTGGCAGACTCAATGGCCGCCATAAGAAAGGTGCTTCCGGGAGTCACACCGGCTTCTTGCTCCGCCTTTGCTACTTCCGCTTCTACCAAAAGAATATCCTCCTTGGATTCCGTTTTAGGAATACGAATGCTGTCACAGCCGGCAAAGACGGCGCAACGAATATCCTCCTTCCAAAATGGGGTATCGATACCGTTAATCCGCACCACTTTTTCTGCGTTTTGATAATCTACTTTTTTTAAGGCATGAAAGAGGGTAAACCTTGCAGCATCCTTTTCTCCAAGGGCTACAGCATCCTCCAGATCGAAAATCAAGGAGTCCGCCCCATAGATATAAGGATCCTTTAAAAGATTCGGTTTCTGTGCGTTCAGAAACATCATGCTTCTTCGCAGACGATTTTTATGATTCATAGAGCAGCTCCCCCCAAGGAATATTTTCCGTTTTATCCTGACTGCGGTAAACAGCGGCCTGTAATCTTGCCACAAGGATGTGGTCAAAGGCGCCCATGTCCTCTACCTCCACGAGGGCATCCTGAATGCCCATTTTCGTAAGGCACTGATGTACCAAGGCGACCATTCTGTCTCCGTACTCGTAGAGCACCTTGGACTTAAGCTGCACCGTTCTGCCGCCGCTTCCTTTGGAAACGGTTACCAGGCAATCACATTTCTCCGTAGTGCCGGCACTGGCTGTTTTTTGGATTTCCATAACGACTCCTTTCGACCTTCCATCCCTTCGGGGAATCTGCATTGTTCAAGTACTATACATCTTTTCGTGAAATCATGCTATTCTTCGTCGCATAGTATAGACCTCTTGAAGAAAGAAGGGTGTGATTTTCTTGTGAAAAATATCAGGTGGAGGAAGCCTTGGAAATAAAGGGATATTTTTCTGTGAGTTCGTTATCCAATTCCATCATGTGAAGAAGTCTGCTGGCTGAACCGGAAGGATGGTTGGTACCTGCTTCCCAAGCTTCTACAGTTTTAATGGAAACGCCCATATAACTTGCAAAGTATTTTTGGGACAGACCGGTTGAATTTCTGATTTTTTTTATATCATTTGCTTCATATTCTTTGAGAGGAATGACGGTGACTCGATGTCTTTTTAACGAAGGAGTCTCTTTTTTTGCATCTTCCAGTGCTTCATTCAGCCCGGATAAAATGCTGTCGAATACGGTTTTTTTACCCATTATGTACCTCATCTAAGATGTCCCAAATTTTAGAAAATTCGTTGGTCTGAATAAATGTTCTTGTCATAGTCTTGTCTCCTGATATGATAAACCCTATTTAATAGGGTGTCAAAGAAGAATGGAATTGATTTTACTAAGGAAAAGAAGAATGAATCAAAATTAAAGAAGAGAATTGTGATAATGCATGAATATATACAAAATGCTGGAAATATGTGACTATAGCCTAGAAATAAGCTATAGAAAATTTTCTATTCTAATTGAGCAAATACTTGCTAATGCTTTAAAATATACGAAGAAGTGGAGTATTACCGTGTCTTTTAGCATGAAAGGCAATGGAAATAGGGATTCTTTCTTCTGACTTAAAGAAATTCTTCGGTTGCGGCTATTTCGAAATTAATGGGCGTACAACGGAAAAATCAAGTGGATTAGGGCTTTACGTGGTACAGAATATTGCCAAGCTTTTGCAGATTTATGTGGGTGATGAAATCTGGGGCAGGAGAGAGGAAGTGCGGTTGCCCTTTTGTTTGTGGAAAAGAAAGGATATTATGTTTACTAAGTGTTTTGTAACAGGAGGCAGCGGTTATCTGGGACGGCATGTTTTGGGGCGATTGGTAAAGCAGCAGTATGATGCAATTTATACTCTGCTTTTGGAAGGAGATTCTTTGCGTTCCTATATTCCACAAGCTGTGAACTGCGTTACAGGCGATGTGCAAAAGAAAGAGGATGTGCAGCGCTTCTTGCAAGAAGCGGATTCTTCCTCCTTGGTGATTCACTGTGCCGGTATTATCTCCGTGGCGACGAAGCCATCCCAAATGCTTTATGCGGTAAATGTTGAGGGCACGAGAAATATATTAGACATCTGCCTTAAAAAAGCGGTTGGAAAGCTAATTTATGTAAGCTCTGTGCACGCGATTCCAGATAGAAAGAAAGGAATACGTATTGCTGAGCCGAATTTTTTCTGTCCTAATCTTGTGCATGGGGAGTATGCAAAATCTAAGGCAATGGCGAGTGCCTTATTTGTAGAATATTTAAAGAAAGGACTGCGTGGGAATATCGTTTTTCCTACCGGAATCTATGGGCCTGGGGATCTTGGTAAAGGAAGTTTTACCTCTATGCTCATTTCTTTTATGAAAGGAAAGCTTCCCCTTGCGGTAAAAGGTACTTATGATTTTGTGGATGTGCGGGATGTTGCGGAAGGAATACTTCTTGTTGCGGAAAAAGGGAAAAATGGGGAAGGCTATATCCTTTCTGGAGAATATTTACCCATGAGGAAAATACTACTTACTGTAAAAGAAATTTTAAAGCTTCCCAAGATGCCCATTTTCCTTCCGGACTTTTTGGCAAAATGGATTGCTCCCCTATATGAGCAGATTTCCATTTTACAAAAAAAAACCTTGTTCTTTACTCCATATTCGATTGCGGTACTGCATTCCAATTGTGATTTTGATCGGAGAAAGGCAGAGAGGGACTTAGAGTATAGCCCGAGGGGGAGTGAGGAAAGTATGGAAG
Source organism: Oribacterium sinus (assembly GCF_963537195.1). Taxonomy (GTDB): domain Bacteria; phylum Bacillota; class Clostridia; order Lachnospirales; family Lachnospiraceae; genus Oribacterium; species Oribacterium sinus_A. The sequence continues at coordinate 3,855 of NZ_CAUTEG010000085.1, forward strand.
ACATGGTGAAGTATATAAAAGCATTAGAACATGCAAAGGATATAAATTTTATATCGCTAGGCAATAAAAAAGCTTATAAAGAGTTTTTAAATGAGAAAGAAGCTGAAAAGTGGGGAGAAGAGCTATATAAAGATTGGGCAGTAAAATATAAAAAACTAATGGATTGTTCTGAAAAATACTTTACAAGTTCTAGAGTGTACTGTAAAGATGTGGTAGCACTTTATTGTGGTTATGAATATAAACAGATAAATGAGTATCTAAGAGGGGAAAATAATGATACAGATACGTTAAAAAAAGATATGTTAAAAAAGGTAAAAGCTTCAATTCTCTCATTGGCTTTATTTTCAGCGCCTAGAACATCGCAAGATTTGGTGTTATACCGCATTGTAGGAGATGAGTTTATTACTATACTGATAGATAAGAACAAGCATAATGAATGGTGCAAAGAGAAAGGTTTTATGTCTACAAGTTTGTTGAAAAATATTGTTTGGTCATCGGGATATTATGCTGGTGAAAAAAATGTATTAAAGATATATGTACCTAAAGGAACAGTTGCGTTGTATGTGAGCTCAGTATACGATAGGTCTGAATATGAGTTGTTGTTGCCACCAGGTGTAGGCTTATGGATGATTTCAAGTCCTTATGAGGATACAGAACTGAATAAGATGGTTTATGAATGTACTATTTATCCATTTTGTTTAGAGTAGTGAATCAGTATATTTTAGATATTCAGGAGGGTATTGAATTAATAAATTTTGACTTCTACAAAGGGTATAACTTGTATGAGATTTCATGCGAAGATTTTAGTCATAAAAGAGAGCCTATCATGCCCTCGGGGGATTTGCATTGTCCAAGTACTATACATCCTATCGCTTTGTTATGCTATGGTGTAGTGACAAAGTATTTGATTTCCTATGATAGAGGATTACTACAGTTCCGCCGCATAGTATATACCTGTTAAAGAAAGAAGGATGTGATTTTAAGTTAAATTGTTTTGCAGGAAAATGGTATAGTTTCGGGAGGATAGAATGTTAGAAGGGTTAAAGAAGTTTTTTACTCAGAAAGATGAGTCTAAATCTGAAAATCAAAGTCATAGTGGGAATGGAGTCGATTCCGAGCAGCATAGCAATGACAAGGTAGAGCAGCAAGAAAACCATGATAGAGCTGAGCGAACCCGATTTACTCTGATGGTAGAAAGCTATGCAGTTGTAGAGGGGGATTGTTTTTCTGTAGAAGGCCAACTCTTTGGAAATGCTAAAGAAGGGGAGAAGGTTTATGCTCTGCATCGTGATGGAACTATTTCTCATCTAACGATTATGAAGATAGAAGGAAGTACGACATTTGCGGAGCAGGTAAAAAAAGAGGAACAAGAGGAAACACCGGAAAGCCAAGGGCAGAGAAGGGTAAAGCTCTTTTTCTCTCGAAAAGATATTCTTTCTCAGGACTGGAAATATGCTGTAATCACGGATATTCCCTATCAGATTGAAGCGAATGTAGACCAAGCGGTGGAGAATCCCTATCTTTTAGGCTTAAGTCGCGTGTTTTTTGAAAAACAGGGAGAGGGTGAGTTTCTGAATCTCTTTTTTAGAGAGCTGGTACGGAGTCATTACCTGGTGGCGATAGAGACAGACGGAAGCCTGCCAATGGGAGAAAAGGATGGCTCTGTAACCCTAAAGGCGGGGATGAAGATCACCATCCCTCATGTAACGATGGATCGGGGAGAATCGGCCCTTCCGGTGTTTACGGATTGGTTTGCACTAGGTGCCATGGATCAGCAAATGGGGGCTATGAATCAGCAGATGGAGGAAGGCTGGAAAAGAGAAACCATGATTGCCGGCTTCCCTCAAATTGTGTCCATGCTTACTAAGGGAGAGGGATTTGTAATTAATCCTTATGGACCGCAGCTCTTCTATGTAAGCCCTACACTTATCCATAACCTGATGAGTTCCCCGGGATACCAAAGTGAATTTGGGGAAGCGAAAGTACAGTCTGTGGAAGTGAAGAAAGATGCGGAGGTTTTACTGGGATATCCAAAGGAGAATGAAGAAGTGGAAGCCTTGCATAGGAGACTTATATCCTTTGCCAAGGCACACTCGGATATCGCCATGCTGGATATGCTTTTAAAGACAGATGAAACCGGCACTAGTTCCTATTTGATTATTGTGGATATGCCGGAGGAGCATTGCCATGAACGCTTTAAGGAAATTTATGAAAGCTGTCGGGATCTTTTGCATAGAATACCCTATATGGATTTTGTGACGCTGCAAAGAGGAGATTTTGCTAAGGGTGTAAGAACTGAGACGCCGCTTTATCTAAGGGGATAGATAATTCAAGAAAATATAGGGATTAGCTTAATTATGGAATGAGTTAAAGAAGATGATAAAATAGATTTGATTGAAAAAGTATTTCGAAAAAGTAGAGAAAATGAAACTAGTGGAAAATGGATTAATTTGAAGGGGGAATTTTGAGCCAAGAAGTATTTTCTTTTATTATTTACATGATTCATGCTTGTGCAAATCGTTGGAGAAAGACGAGCGCACAGGTATATTTTACTTTAAAAAAGAGTGGATGCCTTAATCATTACCTGATTTCGAATTATGATATTTTACATACACAAAGTACGGATTTTGTTGTGAAGGATATTGAAGAATACCTTGCCAAAAAAGGGGTGATAGTATGATAGTGTATCATGGTTCTAATCAGCATGTAGAAAAGCCTGACGTAAAACATAGCCTTAGGAATTTAGATTTTGGTTCGGGATTTTATGTAACTACGGTAAAAGAACAGGCAGAGAAGTGGGCAAAACGAAGAGCAGACTTATTGTCGGGAGATCCGCTTATTAACAGATATGAGTTTTGCTTGGATAAAATACATTTTAAAGTAAAAGAATTCGGAGAGGATTTAGATTCATGGATTGATTTTGTGTGTGATTGCCGTGAGGGGAAAAAAGATTATTTGCAATTTGACATTATTATCGGAAAAGTTGCAAATGATAGAGTTTTTCGAGTGGTTGATATGTATCATCAAGGAATATGGGATAAAGAAAGAGCGATAAAAGAGATTCGTGTGTATCCAAATTATGACCAGATAGCATTTATTTCTCAAAGGGCAGTTGATGAGCTTTTAAAATTTGTTGCAGCAGAGGAGTTAACACCATGACAGAGGAAGCTTTAGAGCAGTTTTATCAAGAAAATCTAGAAGAAAGATTGATACAAAATATTGCAAAAGAACTACACTTATCTTTAGAAAAGGCAATGGACTGTTATTATAAGAGTAGACTGGCAGGCATGATTCAGGAGGGAAAGGAAGGAGTGCAGTACTTGGATTATAGGGCTTTGACTGTATTTTTTATGGAGATGGAAAAAATAGATAGAAAATCTGAATAGAGTATTTGCCTCCTTGATGCAAGTAAAAGAATAAAAACATAGTATACATAGGAGTAAATTGTAAAAAATGAAAACCAAAGAAGAAGCAATACAATTCGGTCTATCCTTTCCGGATAGCTATATAGACCGTCCTTTTCTAACTGCGGATTGGGAGCTGATTCGTTTTCAAGAAAATAAAAAGGCCTTTCTGCTTATCTACGAAAGAAATGGTTTAGTGAATCTTAATGTGAAGGTCCATCCGGAATGGCGGGATTTTTGGAGAAGAGTTTATCCTGCGGTACAGCCTGCCTATCACCAGAATAAAGAGCATTGGAACAGCATCATTTTAGACGGCAGTATTCCGGAGGAAGAGCTGAAAAGAATGATTTCGGAAAGCTATGCTCTTATTTCCGATTCCCCCACAAAACGCATTTACGAGGCAGTAAAGAAGATTCCTAAAGGCAGGGTGGCTACCTATGCGGAAGTTGCGGAGATGGCCGGGAATAAAAAAATGTCCCGTGCCGTGGGAAATGCCCTGCATAAGAATCCGGATCCGGAGAATATTCCTTGCTTTCGGGTTGTGAATTCCAAGGGAGAATTAGCGCCTGCCTTTGCCTTCGGCGGAGAAGATGAACAGAGAAAACGCCTGGAAGAAGATGGAGTGGAAGTGAAGGACGGAAAAGTGGATTTGAAGAAGTTTGGCATAGGAAAAGATAAAGTGCAAATAAAGATAGAAACGAAAACAGAGAAGTAGATGGAGTAAAGTATCCTTTTTCTGTAGAAGGAAAGATATATCGGAAATGCAGGAATTATCACAAACTGAATATCAGGAAAATCAAATCATCCTTCATGTGGACATGGACGCCTTTTACGCCTCCGTGGAAATGCGAGACAATCCGGCTCTGAAAGATAAGCCCTTGATTATCGGGGCAAAGCCAACGGAGCGGGGCGTAGTGGCAACCTGCAACTATGAAGCGAGAAAATATGGCGTTCGTTCCGCCATGAACAGTAAGGAAGCCTTTCGGCTTTGCCCGAAGGCTGTTTTTCTGTACCCGGATTTTGAAAAATATAAGGCGGTGTCAGAGGAGCTCCATGAAATTCTGGAAAGCTATACCAAGCAAGTGGAATACATTGCCCTCGACGAGGGCTATCTTGATTTAACGGAAGTCGCCAAGGATTTTTCCGAAGCGGAAAGAATCGGGCGGGAAATTCAAAGGCGGGTAAAGGAAGAGCTGAAGCTGACCTGCTCTGTAGGGATTGCCTACGGAAAAACGGCGGCAAAGACCGCCAGTGAAGAGAAAAAACCTAATGGCTTCTTTATGATTCAAAGAAGAGAAGACTATGTAGAGCTTTTGCGAGACAGAGACGTACGGGCACTTTTTACGGTAGGAGAGAAAACAGCGGAAAAGCTCTATTCCTTTGGGATTTATACCGTGAAGGATTTACAGGAAAAAGAAAAGGAAGTGCTTCGTCTTCTGGGAAATCAGGGTAAAATGCTTTTGGAGCTTTCCTACGGCATCGACCATCGGAAGGTGGTTCCTTATAGACCGGAGGACACCCAAAGCATCAGTAAAGAAATGACTTTTCAGGAGGATGTAACAGACTATTCCTTTTTGGATGATGTTTTGTTTCTTTTATCCTTTCGAGTAGAGAGTAGGGCGAAGCGCTACGGGCTCTATGCAAGAGGCGTTTCTTTGAAAATCACTTTTGCAGATATGAAAACCATTACCCGCTCCGCTCTCATTTCGGAAAGTACCCAAAGCGCATTTTCCTTATATAAAAATGCCTCTGCTCTCTTGCAGCAGATTCCAAAGCGAAGGGTGCGATTAATCGGGGAAGGTTTTTACCATTTGGAGGAAAATGAAGGAAGACAGCTTAGCTTTGCCGACATTTTCACGGAAGAAAAAGAACGGGAAGAAAGAGAAATGGAAGAGCGATGGCAGCAACTGGAGGCTCGCTATGGCACCATTTTTGAGGATAGAAAAACCACGATTCTTTCCGGAGAGAGAGTGTACGATTTGATAGAGGAGATGCGAAAGTTCGGAGGAAAAGATTGACATTTGTAACGCGGGAGGTTACGTTAAAACCCAGGTGGAGAGTGATATTTTACTTTGAAGGGCAGGATGCCTATTTAGTGGATTATCAAGATTATCATTGAGTGAAGTAAGGAGACCAACTATGAAAAGAAAACCGACACATCCAGGAACTGTATTTCTTGAGGATGTTTTGAAGCCATTAAATTTATCAATTACTGAGGCTGCCGGAATGTTAGGGATTAGCAGAAAAGCTCTTTCGGAATTTGTCCATGAAAAGGTTTCTCTGAGTCCGGAGATGGCGATTCGTATTAGTAGAGCCACCGGAACTTCCGTTGAGAGCTGGATGAATATGCAGCAAAAGCTTACCATATGGGAGGCAGAGCGGAATATCGTTAATAATGTTATTGCTTTTCCGAGTTTGCCTATGGAGAATACAGTGGCGTTATAGAGGGCAAGTGTATGAAAGAAAGTAGAATTGAAAGGGCGATAGACTATATCACAAAGCTATTTCAGGGAAATGGAGACGGGCACGACCTGGCTCATAGCTTGCGGGTATACAAAAATGCTTTGATGATTGCCGACATGGAAGGACAGGGAGAAGAGGAAGTTATTGCGCTTTCCGCCCTCCTACATGACTGCGACGATCATAAGCTTTTTCATACGGAAAATAATGCCAATGCCAGAATCTTTTTGCAGCAGGAGGGACTTTCCGAAGAGCGAATTGAGGAAATATGCAGGAATATCAATTCCGTTTCTTTTAGCAAAAATAGAGGAAAAGTTCCGGAGACTATTGAGGGAAAAATTGTGCAGGATGCAGACCGACTGGAAGCGATTGGCGCTATCGGTATTGCTCGCTGCTTCCAGTTTGGCGGAAGCCACGGTAGAAGCTTGGAGAATTCCATCGAGCATTTTTAT
>NZ_CAUTEG010000086.1:0-10101 GCF_963537195.1 Oribacterium sinus
AAAATCACCTGAGTTCTGTCCAAAACCTCCACAGAAAGAGCCTTGGATAGGTTATGGAGCTGGGAGGGGGAGAGAGCATTTTGGAAAATGACCAGATCCGCCTCATGAAAGAGTACGGCGGATCTTACTTCCTCCACTTTTCCGGATCCGATAAAGGTAGCACTGTCCTCTCTGGCTAAGCTTTGGCTAATGCTGGTGCAGCATTCAATGGACAAGGCCTGACAAAGACCGAAAAGCTCTTCCGTGTCCAGAGCAAAGTCTCTGTTCTCCGGAAATTCCACACCCACCAGAACCGCTTTTTTGTTTTGAATTTGATTACTTTGCATAAAACTCCTTTATCCTTTACTCTGATATAGCTCCGCTTTTCTCTTTTACGAAAAACTACTTTATTTTTTTACCTTTGGTATAGGGATGCCTTCCGCCCTTGCTACTTCCAACCACTCCGCTAAAACTATTTCAGCATTATGTATTGCTTCCGACCTAGTCTTTCCGTCTGCAAAAAATCCTTTCAGTTCCGGAATTTCTGCTATATAAAGCTTATCTTCTTCTGCCCAGTACAATTTAATTTTAAATTTTCTCACATTTTCCCTCATAAAAGTATAAAGAAAGTTATTTATCAATACAAACAACGTTTATCTGCATTCCATAGATCATGAAAATATGAAGGGATATAAATCAATGTTATGTATTTGCCCCGGGCTATAGGTCTGGAAGGTGGGTGGTATGAGCCCGATACTTGCGAAAACCTGCGGAGAGAAGAACTGTATCAATCAATGAATTGAAGCGACAGATGCAGTATAGGCATGAAAGAGGGCAATCTGAGCCCGTTACTTGCTGAAAACCTGTGGAGAGAAGGACTGTAACAATCAATGAATTGAAGCGACAGATGCAGTATAGGCATGAAAGAGGGGCAATCTGAGCCCGCCGGTACTTGCGAAAAACAAGGGTACCGAAGTTTTTCGCTTAGTATCCGCTGCGAAGGCGAAGTTAGTGAGAGCGTGCCCGATTTCATGCCTATACTGCATTGGAGCGTTCCTCATCAATGAACACAGCCTGTTTCGAAGGATACCCCCAATTCCTTGCCATCTTCTTGAAAAACCATGCCAGAGGCAGGAAGGGCAGCAGCAAAAGCAAGAAGAAGCGTAGAATCCGAAAGGTGGTATCCTGAAAAAATTCTTCCGGCATAATGTTTATCATACGGCTTAGGGCCGGATCAAAGCTCCAGTTCCCTTGAGAGAAAAAGAGCAGATGAAACTGCGTAAAGGCTTGGTCAAAGTTCTGGCTGGCGTAGAGGAAGAAGAGCAGTAGAATCACCAAAAAGCCTGCCATACAATAGAGGAAGCCTTTTCCCAAAATGGCAAGAGCCCTTCCGTGTTCTAAAATCACAAGCAGAAAGATGATAGCCAGGAGGGAGAGGAAGAACATCATGCGCAGGGTGAGGCTTAGGGTAAACAAAACCCGTACATCCGCCATGTGAGAGGCTTCATCTTCCTGATAGAAGTTTTGCTCTACACCATTTACCGAAACGGGGATAATGAGATTCTCCCGATCCCCTCGAAGGTAGCGAAGGGTCTCTCCCATAACCTTTTCCAAATCCGATAAGGGGATGGACTCTCCCCGATTCTCCAGCAAAGCTTCTTGAACTTGGTATTTTTGAAATTCCTGTCTATAATAAGAAGGATTTCCGTAGCAGGCCAGCTCAAAGCCTGAGACGAAGAGGATAAAGACCAGAAAGAGGGAAAAAAGCAGGCAGGCGACAGGATAGAATATATGTTTTAAATGGGATTTCATGATTTCCTTTCTTTTGTTCTTTGGTGTAAAATGTGTAAGGCTAAAAATCTGATTTTCAAAGATTTTCCATATTTTTTTAGTATAACACGAAGCGAGTAAGTAAAGGAGGGAAAAATGGCTAAGGACAATAAAACCAATGTATGTCGTCTTTTGGATAAGGCAAAAATTCCTTATGTAGAGCAGGAGTATCCGGTGGATGAGGAGGACTTGTCCGGGGCTCATGTGGCTTCCGTATTAGGCTTTCCCCCGGAAATTATTTATAAAACCCTGGTCTTAAAGGGGGATAAAACAGGCTACTTCGTGGCAGTGATTCCGGTGCTGGAGGAAGTGGATTTAAAGAAAGCGGCGAAGGTCTCCCAAAACAAGAAGGCGGAAATGATTCCCATGAAGGATCTTCAGTCTTTGACCGGATATATTCGGGGAGGCTGTAGTCCCATTGGTATGAAAAAGCATTTTCCCACCTACTTTCAGAAGCAGGGGGAGGAGCTGGAAAGAATCTATGTTTCCGCCGGTAAGAGAGGTCTGCAAATTGGCCTCTCTCCAAAGGATTTATGTGCCTTTGTGTCCGGAAGCTTTGAGGATTTGATTCGTGGAGGAGAAGAGTAAGATGAAGGTATCGATTTTGAATTTGGTTCCCCTGAGGCAGGGAGAAAGCTATAAAGAGGCCATGGATCGGATGGTGAATCTGGCGAAGAAGGCGGAGGAGCTGGGATATACCCGTTACTGGATTGCAGAGCATCATAATACCCATTCCGTAGCCAGCAGTGCTACCCAGCTTTTGATCCAGTATGCCTTAAGCAATACGGAAAAAATCAGAATCGGTTCCGGAGGAGTGATGCTGCCGAACCATAGCCCCTATCTGGTGGCGGAGCAGTACGGCACCTTGGAAACCCTCTATCCGGGCAGGGTGGACTTGGGGCTTGGTCGTGCTCCGGGAACGGATTTAGAAACCGCAAGAGCCATCCGAAGAGGTGTGGGAAGAGAGTCGGATTTTGAGCGAGAGCTGATGGAGCTTTCGGAGTATTTCCGGGACACGGAGGTGGTACATGCCTACCCTGCAGCAGGGCTTAACATTCCCCTGTATATCTTGGGTTCCAGTACCGACAGTGCCTATCTTGCGGCAAGACTGGGGCTTCCCTATTCCTTTGCGGCTCACTTCGCCCCAACCATGATGGAGACCGCCATTCGGATTTATCAAGAGAATTTTAAACCCTCCGATGTGCTGGAAAAGCCCTATGTGATTTTGGGAGCAAATGCGATTCTGGCGGACACCAAGGAGGAGGCGGAGTCTTTAGCCACCACCCAGTGGCAGGCCTTTTTAAACATCATCACTAACCAGTCTCAAGGATTGCTCCCCCCTGTGCACTCCATGGAAGAGGTTTGGAAGGACTATGTGGAGGCGGTAAGGGTTCCCCACTTCGGCCCGGTGGCATTTACCGAGGAGCTGATTCATCAGGAAAAGAGAATCGTGGAGCGGATGGGCGCCTTTTCTTTTATCGGCACCAAGGAAGAGGTGCAGGCGAAAATGCGGGAAGTGCAGGAGAGAGTGCATTTTGACGAGCTGATTGTCAACTCCTACATTTACGAAGAGAAGGCTCAGCACTATTCCTATCAGCTCTTAAAGGAGGCTTTGGAGGAGCTTTAAGAGATATTTTAGAAAGATTTTCTTTTCCGGCATTGTTTTCGAAAAGGAAATGCAGTAGTCTGATGAGAAAGAAGTCTTGATAAAAGAAGCAGGGCTTAAAGAAAAGTTTTTTTCAGAAAAGGAAGAGCAGAAAATAAAATGCTTTTTCAAGGAAAGGCTTTATGACTAAAGAATCATAGGAGGAAAATACAATGGCTAAAGTAAAGTTTTTTTATGTAAATGGTTGTCCTTATTGCGCACAGGCAAGAAAGGCCAGAGAGGAATTGATTGCCGAGAATCCTGCCTACGGAAAGGTGGAGTTTGAGGAGATTGATGAGGGCTTGCATCCGGAGCTTGCAGAACAATATGATTATTGGGCTACCCCCGCTATGTTTGTGGCAGAGGAGAAGATTTATGAATCTCATATCGGAGAAAAGTTTGAAGAAGCCAAGGAAAATGTGAAGAAGGTATTGGAGAAGGCTTTAGCAACATCTTAATACAAAAAGTAGCTTTCAAAATCCCGGAAGAAGGAATTTTGAAAGCTATTTTTCTTAGAGGAAAAATGCGAGAGATAGGGCATTCTATATTCGGGAAGAGAAAATAAGGCAGAAAAATATTTGCCTAGAGGGGAAGGATGGGTTATGGAAGGAATCAGAGAAGGCAATCAAATCAGGGGAAAGCATTTTCGATTTACGGTGCTGACAGAAAGACTGCTCCGTTTGGAATACAGTGAAAAGGGCTGTTTTGTGGATGGGAAGAGCCAGATGGCGGTAAACCGCAGCTTTCCTCCCGCAGAATTCCATTGGGAAGAGGGGAAGCAGGGAGAAGGAATTCTTCGAACCAAATATCTTCGATTGATTTATAAGGGGGGAGCCTTCAGCAGTGAAAATCTTCGGATTTTTGTCAGCGGAGATGCGGGAAATACCTCCGCCCTTTGGCATTACGGGGATAAAATCGAGAGCTTGAAGGGTACGGCCAGAACCTTGGACGGTATAGACGGTGCCCTGCCTCTTTCGGAGGGAATCGTTTCCCGACAGCTTTTCTCTGTTTTGGATGACAGCAAAAGTATGCTTTATAAAGACGGAAATTTCTTTGTACGAGAGGATTCGGAAGCAATCGACCTGTATTTCTTTGCCTATGGTACAGATTATAAGACGGCGCTAAAGGATTTCTTCCATTTGACCGGAGATGTTCCTCTGCTTCCCCGCTATACCCTGGGGAACTGGTGGAGCCGTTACTTTGTCTATTCCGAGGAAAGCTATCTGGAGCTGATGGACCGTTTTCAAGAGGAAAATATTCCCTTCCAGGTGGCGGTGATTGATATGGACTGGCACATCACCAAGGTGCCGGAAAAGTATGGTACAGGCTGGACCGGCTATAGCTGGAATAAGGATCTTTTTCCTGATCCTCCCCGTTTCCTAAAGGCTTTGAAGGACAGAGGGATGGCTTGTACCCTAAACGTTCATCCTGCAGATGGCGTCCGGGCCTTTGAGGATTGCTATCCCGCCTTTGCGGAATTTATGGGAGTGAATCAAAAGGAAGAAGAACCGGTGCTTTTCGACCTTTTGGATGAGAAATTTAGAGAAGGATATTTTCGTTTTGTGCATCACCCGATGGAAAAGGACGGGGTGGATTTTTGGTGGATTGATTGGCAGCAGGGGGAGAACTCCGGCATGAAGGGCTTGGATCCTCTTTGGATGCTGAATCATTATCATTATGAGGATAATAAGGGAAAAAATGGAGAGAAGCGCGGTTTGATTCTTTCCCGTTACGCCGGCCCCGGCTCCCACCGTTATCCCATCGGCTTCTCCGGAGATACGGTGATTTCCTGGGAAAGCCTGGATTTTCAGCCCTACTTTACCGCCACTGCCAGCAATATCGGTTACGGCTGGTGGAGTCATGACATCGGGGGACATATGTGGGGAGTGCGGGATGATTCCCTCTTTACCCGTTGGGTACAGCTGGGGGTATTTTCTCCCATCATGCGTTTGCACAGTACCAACAATGCCTTTAATGGAAAGGAGCCTTGGAAATACAGCCGGGATGCGGAGGCGGTTTCCAAGAATTTCCTTCGCCTGAGAAAGGCGCTGGTGCCCTATCTTTATACCATGAACTATCTGGCTCATGTGGAAAGACGTCCTTTGATTTTGCCGCTGTACTACGAGGAGAAGCCCTGGGACGGACTGTACGATTATAAAAATGAGTATTACTTCGGAACAGAACTGCTTTGTGCCCCCATTACGGAGAAGGAAGACCCTGTCAGCGGTCTGGGAAAAGTGAAGGCTTGGCTTCCGGAGGGACGCTGGATAGACTTCTTTACCGGCGAGAAGCTTACGGGAGGAAGAGAACTGGAGCTGTATCGTAGCCTGGAAAGCATTCCGGTTCTTGCTAAAGAAGGTACCATTCTTCCTCTGGACGGCAGAGAAGAGGGCAATGCGGTGGATGCGCCGGAGCTTATGGAGCTTCATATCTTCTCCGGTGCTGATGGAAGCTTCTGTCTGGCAGAGGACGAGCATGAATATGCCGATTTCCGGAAAGAGGATTGGGCCTTTACCAGATTTTCCCTTCGACATGAAAGCAAGGGCGGCTCCGTGGAGGAGGTACTTCACATTTTCCCGGTGGAGGGAAATGAAAATGCTTTTCCCAAGGAGAGACTCTTCCTTCTGCATCTAAGGGGCGTGTCTTCTTTGGAAGGCTTAAGCCTGACATACGGGGATTCGGAGCTTCCGGCAGAAGCAGGGGACTATCTGGAAGAGGAGGATGCATTGCTACTTTCCCTTCCTGCCTGGGACGGAAAAGAGAGCATTTGCCTTCGCTATCGCTACAATCAGGAAAAGAGAGAGACACAGGAAAATAAGCTCTTACAGGACAGAGCCTTTACGCTTTTACAGAATGCCCAGATTTCCTATGACGAAAAGACGAGAATTTTTGAATGCTTTAAGGACTTGGGAAAGAAGACCAGGGCGGAGATTTTGGGAGCGGTACATTCCCGCTGTACCTCGGAATCCCTACGGGGAGCCCTTGTGGAATTACTTTCTGCAAGCGGAGTATAAGATTTAGGGGCTGTAAAAATCAAAAAAATATAGGATTTTCGGCAATATAGGTCTGAATATGGGGCGGTACATTTTTACAGCCCCTTTTTTCTTGCTCAAAAATACTGCTTTTGTAAAGCTAAAGAAAGCCAAAGAGGAAGAAACTAGGCTTGTTTGAAATATACAAAAATAACGAAGTATTTTGTGCAGAAGCACAAAATGGAGAGTCTTGTAAAAAAGCTCCAAACTTATAGAAAAATGTTATAGATGGAAAGCGGAAGAAAAAACGGACTGTCCACAGGAAGCTAAGGAGATGAAAGAAATAATGGCGGAAAATCGACATTTTCTAGAAAAATCAAGAAAAAAACAGGAGAAAAAAGCCGGATTATCCTTGGGAAATCTCCTGGACAAATCTTGCTTTTCTATAAGAGAAACCGTATAATATGGAGAATAACAAATTTTTGTCAATCTAAAAAATATTTAGATTCACAAATAAGAGCTTCATTGTTTGGTTTCAGTTTTTACGTATATTGCTCGCACGCCTACGGTATTTTGCGATAGAGATGAAAAAGCCGGAAAGGAGTTTCCCATGAGAGAACTCAAAACCACAGAGGCAGTGGGGAAAACCCTCTGCCAGGATATTACCCAGATTATTAAGGGAGAGAAGAAGGGCCCTGTTTTCCGAAAGGGTCATGTGATTCGGGAGGAGGATATTCCCGTGCTTCTTTCTGTGGGCAAGGACCACATTTACATCTGGGAAGAGGGGGAGGATACTCTCCATGAAAATGATGCGGCAGCCATGCTCTATGAAATGGGGCGGAGCGAAAATATGCACCCCTCCGAGGTGAAGGAAGGAAAAATCGAGTTTATCGCTGATTGCGACGGTATGCTGAAGATTCAATCGGAGAAGCTTTTTGCCCTGAATTCCTTCGGGCAAATGATGATGGCCACCAAGAAGAATCACAGCTTTATCAAAAAGGGAGAGGCCTTTGCAGGCACCAGAATTATCCCCCTTTCCATAGAGCGGGAGAAGATGGAGGAAGTAAAGAAGATTGCGCCGGAGGGGGGCATTTTACAGCTTCTTCCCTTTGAAAAGAAGAAGGTGGGACTCATCAGCACCGGAAATGAAGTTTTTTACAAAAGAATCCAGGATAGCTTTACTCCGGTGGTACGGGAAAAGCTTTTTCCCTATCCGGTGGAAATTATCGGTCATGTGACCTGCCCGGATGATGTGGAGCAGGAAAAGGAAGCGATTCTGGGCTTTTTGGAACAGGGGGCTGACTTGGTTATTTGCATGGGGGGAATGTCTGTAGATCCGGATGACCGTACCCCATTGGCGATTCGCCTGTCCACGGAAGAGGTGGTAAGCTACGGAGCACCGGTACTGCCCGGTTCCATGTTTATGCTGGCTTACGCCAAGGGAAAGGTGCCGGTTTTGGGACTTCCCGGCAGCATTATGTTTTGCCCCACCACGGTTTTTGACCTGGTATTACCGCGAATCATGGCAGGGGACATGGTGAAGAAGGAAGAAATTGATGCTCTGGGAGAGGGCGGTTTGCTTTAAGCCTGTAGGAAAGCGAAACAGGCAGTAGAGTAAAATGGAAGTACAGTTCTGAATAAAGTAATGACAAAACGCACACAAAGGATGGCAGGAAAGAAGGTTAGGCAGATGGAGAAAGCAAGAAAAGAAATTATCAGGGAGATTGCCGGGCTGAATTCTTCGGAGGAAAATGTACTTTTTCACTCCTTAGTGGAAGGAAGCCTTGGGGAATTGGCCTTGTTTTCTTCCGGAAAATGCCTAAGCCACAGCCCTAAATTCCCCTTTTTTGCCTCGGAAAAGGATAGAGAGGAATGTTTTTGGGTCAATCGTAAAGAAGGGATTTTTTCTCTGGGAGAGGGAAAATTCTTTGCGGAAACCCTGGCTTCAGAGAAAAAGCTCATCATTTGCGGGGCGGGACATGTGGCCATTGCCACCATTCGTCTTGGAAAAATGCTGGGATTTTCCGTGACTTGTATTGAGGATAGACCTCTTTTTGCCAAGGAAGCGGAAAAGGCAGGGGCAGACAGGGTAATTTGTGAGGACTTTGCCAAGGCCTTGGATAGTCTGGAAGGAGACCGGGACAGTTACTTTGTGATTCTGACCAGAGGTCATGTGCATGACCAGATTTGCCTTCGGAGAATTTTGGAAAAGCCCAAGGCCTATATGGGCATGATGGGCTCCAGAAGAAGAGTGGCTATGATTAAGAAGAATCTTTTGGAAGAGGGATTTTCGCAGGAGCTTCTGGATTCTCTCCACAGTCCTATCGGTTTGAAAATCGGGGCGGAAAGTCCGGAGGAAATTGCTCTTTCTATTATGGCGGAAGTCGTAGGGGTGAAGAGCGCCGGAAAAAATACCATCGGCTACAGTGAGGAGATTCTGGGCGCGGTGGAAAAGGAAGAGAAGCTGGTGTTGGCCACCATTATCGAAAGAAAGGGCTCCGCTCCCCGTTCCGTAGGCACGAAGATGTCTATCAATCCCCTGGGAGAGATTACCGGCACCATAGGAGGAGGCTGTGCAGAGGCGGAGGTGATTCAGAAAAGCCGGGAGCTTTTTCTGGAAAATGCACCGGAGGGCCTACTGTATCACGTGGATTTAACGGATGACGCCGCCGCGGAAGAGGGAATGGTTTGCGGTGGAATCTTGGAGATCCTTTTGGAGAGATATTAGAGGGTCAGGAGAGTAGAAGATGCAGGATAAGTTCCAAAGAAAAATCAATTATATGCGAATGTCCATTACGGACCGCTGTAATTTGCATTGCCAATATTGTATGCCCAATGGGCTGGAGAATCCTCTTCCCATGGATCGTTTGCTGACTTATGAGGAGCTTTTGCAGGTGGCAAAGGCCGCAGTAGCCTGCGGCATTACCCGCTTTAAGGTTACCGGAGGAGAGCCCTTGGTACGAAAAGGGGCTGTGGATTTTATGGCTTCCTTAAAGGCCTTTCCCGGGGTGGAGCAGGTAACGATTACCACCAACGGATTGCTCCTTTCCGAAGCATTGCCAAGATTTCAGGAAATGGGCTTGGACGGCATCAATGTTAGTTTAGATACCTTGATCCCGGAGCGTTTTTATGAGATTACCGGTTTTGATGCCCTGGACAAGGTACTTCAGAGCATCAAGGAGGCAGTAGCCTGCGGAATTCCTGTGAAGCTGAACACCGTTTTACAAAAGGGAGTAAATGAGGATGAAATCTTTGCCCTTTTGGCTCTTTGCAAAAAATATCCTTTGGACCTTCGTTTTATCGAAATGGTGCCTATTGGTTACGGAAAAGAGCAAAACGGCATCGGCAATGACTTTTTACTGGAGAAATTAAAAAGGATTTATCCGGAGATGACCAAGGACATTTCCACCCATGGAAACGGCCCGGCAAAGTATTATAAAATTCCCGGCTTTCAGGGTTCTGTAGGCTTTATTTCTGCCATGCATGGAAAGTTTTGCTCCCATTGTAACCGTATTCGACTGACCTCTACAGGAAAGATTAAGCCCTGTCTGTGCTTTGGAAACAGTATCGATGTACGGGAATGTTTGCGAAATCCGGCATTTTCAGAAGAACAAAGGGAGGAGATTTTACTGGAAAAGATTCAGGAAAGTATCTGGGCAAAGCCGGAAAGCCATT
>NZ_CAUTEG010000087.1:0-10079 GCF_963537195.1 Oribacterium sinus
CTCCAGACAATGCTCGGAAAGATTCTCTTCCCTGGCATTTCGCATCAAAGCCCAGCGGTCAATATATTTCATTCGGGAAAGCAGGGCAAAAAAGGAATAGATCAAGTTGTTCTCCTTTCTTAGTTCCTTCAATTATTCAAAAACTTTTCTTCTTTCATAACTCCTTCGATTATTCAGAAGCTTTTCTTCTTTCATAACTCCTTCGATTATTCAGAAGCTTTTCTTCCTTTCTATCCACCTTCATTTTCCGAAAATCAATAAAAGGGCAAAAAGCAGAGTAATAATAAAGCAAAATGTAAAACCAGGAAGAAGGAAAATTGGTTCTTCTCATTTTCCTTCAGAAGGAAGTAAATGGTCGCCGGAGGGCAAAGATAAAACAAGCTCCTGTATCCTTCTCCCAGCGTCTTCCCCTTCTCCTCTTTCCAACGCTTGGCAATGTTTCCTTCCAAAAAATACGCCAAGGCCATGGAAGAAAGACAGTATACGAAAAGAATCGTTATCTGCCAGGGTAGAAATCCTGTGGAAGAAAAGAGAAGGCGAAAGATTACCGCCGCAAGGGGCGGACAAATGCTTAACATCAGGCATAAAAATTCCTGATCCGGAGCACTTGGCTTTTCCTCCCTCCCCTTTTTGGAAAAGAGAAGAATTTCTCTTTTTTCCGAAGGATTCTGCTTGTCCAAGGAATCTTCCCTATACTCCTTATTTTCCTCCTGCTCTTGAGAATTTTGCGAAGACTTTGCCTCTTTCGCCCAAAGCTTTAAAAGCTCCTCCGGAATCTTCCTGCCACAGCCTTTGCAGGTCTTGTCCCCCTTTTTTAGCTCCGTATAGCAATATCCGCAGACCTTTTTCGGCGTAATACGAATGACGGGAGTCTTGCAATAGGGGCATACTGTAGCCGAGTCTTCGATTTCCTTTTGACAATGCTTACACTTCATGAAACACTTCCTCTTCATAGGCATA
Source organism: Oribacterium sinus (assembly GCF_963537195.1). GTDB lineage: Bacteria > Bacillota > Clostridia > Lachnospirales > Lachnospiraceae > Oribacterium > Oribacterium sinus_A. The sequence continues at coordinate 961 of NZ_CAUTEG010000087.1, forward strand.
GGGAAGAATTCTCTTCTTCCATTCCGCTTCTTCCAGTTCCTCAATTCTTCTTTGGAGGGAAAAATAACGTTCCTCTCGTCCTTCCTCCTCCCACCAAATCCGAAAGATTTCCGCATCTGATTCCTGGTGCTTTAACAGCATCTCCTGCATCAAAACGCTAAGTTCCCTTTGCAGCTCTTCTATTTGCAGACTCTCTATCTGCGTGTCCTCTCTTCGGAGATTTCCTTCTTTTGAGTCTTCTCTTCCCAGGCCTTCACTTTGCAACGCATCTTCTTTCATTTAATTCTCTTTTCGTTTGCTGTGCCTTTTTTCAAAAAACACAATACTTTCTTTGCGAGAAAAAAGGAAGACCAACATCCCTGTCTTCCTTTTCCATGGTAAATTCCTTTAAAAATTCTGAACTTATTACGAATGCAAAATATCCTTATCCTGTTCGCTTACTTACAGCTCTTTCGTTTCTCAGTATTATCTTCTTCTACCCATCAAGAGAAGGATACGCTTAAAGAGGATTATGATATCCATATACAACTGTAATGCGGTGTAGCAAGCATAGCTGGGAGTAGAGGGATACTGCTGTCCCCTAGCCCAATCATATCCCACATACAAGGAGAAGATAAAAATGCCGATTAGTAAGAAAATATCGGGATAAAAAATTCCCATAAAGAAAGTTACCGCTTCAGCCACTACCAAGCCGATTAAAGCAATGAAAAGTGCCTTTCCCATAGAGAGAAACGCATTTGGCATGAAAACTGCAGCAACCGTCATGGTTAAAACCACTACGAAGGTCAATACAGCCGCAATAAAAATCAGATGAGCCGGATAAAACATAGTGGTCAAAGAAAGAAGAGCACCAAAGCACAGAACATTCATCGTGTAGCCAAGGATAGATAGAAGGTAGTTTTCCTTTCTGGCAATCCATCCTCCCACAAGGCAGGTAGCTAAAAATCCTAAGCTAAATACCACCGGATGTACGGAATAAACCTGCGGGAAAATATACGGTAGCTTCAAACATAAAAAGGCTGTCAAGGCCAGACCATAAAGCAGATGCGCACCAATCAGTACATTATACTGCCTTCTGGAAATCTCACGCTGGTAGGAAGGAATTTCCTGCTGCTGCCAGTTCTGCATATTATCATTTTCATAATTGTTCATGTTGTTCATATTCTCCATGAAGTCCTCCTTTCAGAATCTTCTACAGTATAGCATAGAAATACTATTTTGCATCATAATTTCAAAGAAATTAAGTTTTTCCCATCTCTCCCTTTTCCAAAGTAAACCAAAAGTCCACTCCGGTTAAAGTATTTTTACAGCCACATTCCTGATGATGGCTGTCCATAATGGCCTTTACAATGCTAAGTCCCAGACCGGAACCGCCATAGGAACGGGAATGGGCCTTATCCACCTTGTAAAATTTCTCAAATACTCTGGGTAAATCCTCTTCGGGAATGGGATTTCCGGTGTTTCGTACATGGATTTCCACCGTCTTTTGTCCACGATTTTCCGTATAAACACTGATTTGCTTCGGCTCTCCCACATGGTGAATGGCGTTTTGCAGATAATTCATCAAGACTTCTTCCACCTTGAACTCATCCCCCCAAAGGAAAAGCCCCTCCGGAATATCCACCTCCACGGAAATCCCTTCCTGTTTCAAAAGAATCTCCATGGTGCTGAGTACCCCCTTGGTAAGCTTGGCCATATCCAGAAGACTGAAATCCGGTAAATCCTTTCCCTGCTCCATGGCGGAAAGACTCATCAATTCCTTTACCATGTGGTTCATTCGCTTCGCCTCATCCACAATCACGGAGGAATAATAGGCTCTGCTTTCTTCATCTTCACAAAGTCCCTCTCCCAATCCCTCCGCATAGCCCATAATCAGGGCAATAGGGGTCTTTAGCTCATGGGAAACATTGGCCACAAATTCCTGTCGTTTCTGATCAATCAGATTTTTATTTTCTATATCGCTTTGCAGTTCATTGTTGGCTTTTTTTAAATCTCCTATGGTATCCTCCAGCCTTTGAGAAAGGCTGTTCATGGACTCTCCCAAAACCTCGATTTCCTCCAGATTGCTCTCCTGAAAACGGGCGGTGAAATCCAGTTGGCTCATCTTTTGGGAAAGTTTTGCCAGCTCCTTTAAAGGTCTTGTCACTCTTCGTCCGGTAAAATACACCGCCAAGGTACCGAAGAGCAAAATACTGCCTCCTAAAAATAAGAGAAGATAGTTAAAGAAGGATACCGCTTCCCTTAAGCTGGCCAGGGGCATGGACATCATAAAGGAGGTACTGTTATTGGAAAAATATCCCCAGGCCTCAAGGTACCCCGTCTCCTTGTTTTCCCCCTTGGTTTTCACAATGGAAAAATTATCCCCCTTATTCAAAATCTTTTGGGTATCTCCATCCGCCTTCCCAAAAATATAAGAATAAAGCCTGCGAATCAAAGACTGGGGATTGGCAGAGGAGGTATACACCCCGTCGCTACTGTCATCCATCACGATAATGGAGATATTTTCCTTCTCCGTTAAAAAGCGAACGTATTTGCTGGCGGCAGTTTCCTTCCCTTCCTGACTTTCCGCTTCCGTGGGAAAGTCCTTGGAAAAGCCCTCTCCCTGCTGCAATATCCGATCCAGCTCCATATAAGCCTTCTCCAGCACATGCACCTTTCGTTTTTCATAAAGGCTTTCCAGAAAAAAGCTGTTTCCCACCAGAAGCAGAATCAAAAGCATGGAAAATACAAAGGCAAAAAGCAGGGTAAAGCGCCTTTGCAAACTGTTTCGTTTTCGACATTTTTCAGCCAAGATACCCTCCTATTCCACCTCGAATTTATAGCCCATGCCCCAAACCGTCTTGATATACTCTCCCTTGTCCATTAACTTGGCACGAAGCTTTTTCACATGGGTATCGATGGTTCTGGCATCTCCAAAGTAATCGTAGTTCCAAACGTTGTTAAGAATTTTTTCTCTGGACAAGGCAATACCCTTATTTTCCACAAAATACTGCAAAAGCTCATATTCCTTAAAGCTAAGCTCTATAGGCTTTCCGTCCACCGTAACACTGTGGGCTGCCTCATCAATCACGATGCCTCCCACCTCCAAAAGCTCTTCCTTCTGCACCCCGGAACGGCGAAGCAAGGCCTCTACTCTTGCCACCAGAATCTTCGGGGAGAAGGGCTTGGAAATGTATTCATCCGCCCCGTAGTCAAAGCCCTTTAACTCATCATTCTCCTCGGAACGGGCGGTAAGCATAATCACAGGAACTTTAGAATGCTCTCGAATGGTCTTCAAGGCGGTCCAGCCGTCCATTTTCGGCATCATCACATCCAAAATAATCAGGGCAATGCTTTTCTCCTTGAAAAATAAATCAATGGCTTCCTCTCCGTTTCCGGCCAAAAGCACTTCGTAGTCCTTCATTTTCAGAAAGTCACTCAGCAATTTCTGCATTCTTTCTTCATCATCCACCACCAAAATCTTAATCTTTTCCATTTCGCCCCTTCCTACCCTCCTAAAAGCTCCGGAATAAACCTGGAGGGCTTTACCTTTTTACTGTATCGTTCTTTTGTGACATAGATGTGAATTTTCTTTCTGGCTCTGGTCAATGCCACATAAAAGCTTCGTCTTTCTTCTTCCAGTTCTTCTTGGGTTTTGGCTCTTCCGTCCGGAATAATCCCCTCGATGCAGTCCGGCAAGAAGACCTCATCAAACTCCAGCCCCTTTGCCCCGTGGTAGGTCATAATCCGAACCCCTTCTCCGCTTTCTTCCTTCTGTCTTTGCAGGCAGTCCCCATTGAATTTCTCCACAAAACGGAAAAAGGCTTCTACCCCCTCCGTCTGCTCCGCCATGGCTGTAAGCTCCTCCAAGAGACTTTGCAATTCCTCAAAGTCCCGGTTTTTCTTCTTGGCGAAGCTTTCCAAATACTGCTCATAGCCCATATCCTTTCGGATATAAAGGATTCTTTCCTGTACCGGCAGCTCCTGCATTTTCTGAAGCTGTTTTTCTAAAAGAATCAAAGCCCTTTCCTCTTTTCTTCCTCTATAAGCCTTTTTCAAATCTGAAAAGGGGCTTTCCTCCCTTTGAATTTTCTCTCGAAGTAGTCCTCGGTAAGGCTTGTTCAGAATTTGTAAAAGCTCTCCCCTGCTTTCTTTATTTATAGTCAAACGAAGATAGGCCAGAATATCCTTTCCCACAAAGTGCTGAAAGACATTTTGCACCTCTTCCGTAAGACTGTAGGGAATGCCTCGCTCCATAAAGAGGGGCAATAAGGCGGGGATTTGCTTTCTGCTTCTACAAAGAATAGCCATCTCTTCCAAGGGACAACCCTCTTCCTTCGCTTCTTCGATATGCTGTACCAAAAGTTTTGCTTCTTCCTTTCCGGTGGCTAAGGCGTAATACTTAGCCTTCCCCCCGCTTCCCTGTCTGCCCTGAAGCTTCTTTTGAAAACGTTCTTTATTCTTTCCGATGAGCCTCTTGCTTAGCTCCACGATTTCCCGATAGGAACGGAAATTATCACTTAAAAAAATCCTTTCGCAGTTCGGGTAATCCTTGGTAAAGGAGAGAAGAATGCCGGGACTTGCTCCTCTGAAGCCGTAAATGCTTTGATCCTCATCCCCCACCACAAAGAGGGCATTGGGAGATTTTGCCAAAGCCTTGATAATCTCATATTGCACCAGAGAAAGGTCTTGAAATTCATCCACCAAAATATGGGAAAAACGACTCTGCCAGGCCTTTGCCAAGTCTCCTTTTTCCATTAAGATGCGGAGCACCTCTAAAAGAAGGTCCTCAAAATCCAGCTTTCCCCTCTTCTTCCTGCTCTCTTCATAAAAATGATAGAGGGCCAGAAAATCCTCCTGCTTCTCCTTTTGCAGGTAGGCAATTCTTTCCCTTTCCCCTATGGATTTAAAGTAGGAAATCTGGGCAATCAAGCCGGGAAGCAGTTCCTGTACCTCCTCCCGAAGAATTCCCTTTTCCAGATAGTATTGGGAAAGCCAATCCATTTTCTCATAAAGGTTTACAAGATCTTCTTTTTTGTATCCCAGGTCTTCTCGAAGTAAGGAAAAGCAGAGGGCATGGATAGTGGAAAATCTCGGTCTTCCCGCCCTAATGCCCATTTTCCGAAAAAAACGTTCCTCCATTTCCTTACTGGAAGCTCTGGTAAAGGAAAGAAGCAGGATTTTTTCCGCCGGAACTCCCCTTTCCAATAGGGTGCAAAGTCGCTCCGTAAGAACGGTGGTTTTTCCGGAGCCCGGTCCCGCCACCACCAGGGCCTTCTCCGCCCCTGTCTCTATCGCCTGTCTTTGCTCCCGGGTAAATTCCATGAATTCCTGCCCGCTCCTTTCCCAATGTTTTTTCTTCTTTTTATCATTTATCTTTTTATAAAAGAATTATAGGCGATTGAGGGAGGGGCTTCAATCTATTCTTATTCTACTTCTGATTTTACCTTCTTAAGGATTCACTATATCTTTGATTGGATTTTATAATGCGTAATATTTTGAATTATTTCTTAATATAATACAATACTTTTAGTATATTTAATTGCAATATTTTGAATCATCTTGCACTAATATTAAGATAATTTGTTGTTAACTTGTACTAATTGATTTTTGCTATTGCTATTGTTACCATAATTGTAAATGTGATTGTTAAATTTGAAAGGGTTTAAAATGAACAGCAAAAACTATCCTTCGTATCTAAGACATACTTGGAGATATTTTATTCTGCTTATTGTTTTAATCTTCCAAGCCTTTGCTCCGGATTTAAATACTTTCCCAAAAGAAAACATCCTTTTTCCTATATTTTTTTATAAGTTGCTAAATGCATTTTCATTCCCCCTGATACTTATCTTGTCAGGAACTATTATTTGCGATTATTATCATTCCTTAACACTTGAAAAAAATCAGGACTAATTTTTTATGAAATCACAAACATTAGAGGAAAAAGCGTAAAAAAGACCGATAAACCTGGCTAACGCCAGTTTATCGGTCTTTTTTTACGCATTTTTTTGGGGGGTATAGGACAAAAATAAATCCAAAATCTTACTGTTTGGGAACCGCCACGAAAACTTCCTCGTAAACTCTTCCCTTCTGGGTAAGGGCTCTGGCTTCCGCCATGGTGTCAAAGTAAATATCCACCATCTTTCCCTTTACACCGGAACCAATGTCTTCCACGGTATATACGGTATCACCGATAAAAATCTTGGTTCCCAATGGCAGTACCGTTAAGTCTGCCGCAATGGTATGCTTCGCTTGGGTTTTTGCTCCGGAATAGGTCATTCCGTCTCCGCTGTATCCTACCAGCTGGAACTTTCCAAGGGATGCACCCTTTGTATAGTTTGCACTTTCTGCTGTTCCCTGACTGATTTCATTGGCAAGTCCTTCAGGGATATCTGTAAATTCAATAACATCTTCTTTGGCTACAGGGGGCGCTCCCACTTCTTCCGCCCTTCCCACAATGGAAAAGGAAGAAAGTAACATCAGGCTACTCAAGGAAAAAACGATTCCTTTTTTGATTTGTTTAAGCATAAAAATCCTCCTTGCTTTTTGCATTCTAGCACAGAGGAATTCTGTTTTTCTTTCATTTCTCTTACAAAATCGCAAAAAAATCGGTTTTTTATGCTTTTTTAGTGATTTTCTCTAAAGATTCTCTGCCTGGTTGGCTAGAAGAAGCTCCAGGGCAAGGCTGTCAGAGATTCTTCCCTTCCTGTTTTCCTCTTCCAAGCGAAGCAGGCTATGGAAGAGACTCTGCAAACCGGATTGGGTATAGGTTCTGGCCTGGGCGATATATTTTCGAACCCTCCAGGAATCCATGGAAAGCCGCGTTTCCATCTCTCTCTCCCGAAGTCCTTCTGTCAAATATTCTCTAACCACAAGCAGCTTTTCCACATTTTTTCGAATCAGATTTTGAATTTTCGCAGGTTTTTCCTCTAAACGCAGAAGGTCTCCGTAATATTGAAAGACCTTTTCCTGATCCCCCCGGCCTAAAGCTTCAATCAAATCAAAAACTCTGTCCTCCGGCAGCTTCTCCACCACGGCCTCCACCGCCTCTTGGGTGATTTCTTCTCCATCTCCAATATAATCCACGCAGTTCTTACAGGCATTGACAATTCGATACAGACTGCTGCCACTTCTGGATAGGAGGAGTCCGAGGACATTTTCCCGAATCTTCTTTCCTTCCTTTTTCAACTGCTGCAAAGCAAAACGCTGGAGAAAGGCCTGGTCCTGCTCCATACAGGCAAGACAGAGTCCTCTCTCCTTCACCACCTTATAGAGACTGCTTCGTTTGTCTACTTTTTCTTCAATAAACAGCAGGACTGTTTCTTTGGGGCTGTTTTTCAAATACTGTATAAAATCTTCTGAAAGTTTTTTTCTGCCGGTACATTTTCCCTGAAAAACCATAAGGCGGTATGGGGCGAAGAAGGGCAGGGTTTCCACCGCGGAAATCAGTTCATCCGTAGGGGGGAGCTCCTCCACCACCATGCAGTTGATGCCTTCATTTTCCGAAAAGGCTTGAAAGAAGGCTTTCTTATAATAGGACAGCAAATAATCCTCCTCCCCATAGAGAAGGTAAAGAGGCAGAAAACTCTTCTCTTTCAGCTGTTCCTGAATCTTCTTCTGGGCATCCAGAAACTCTTCTCTTTCTCCTTTTTTATATCCCAAACTGTCCTCCTTGCCGAAAAAAATGCTCTGTGCTAAAGTGGAGAAAACATTGAAAGGAATCTCCATGGAAAAGTACCGTACTCTGCTGGAATCATTTGAAAAACGAGGGAAAAAACCTCTTGCATTATATCTACATATCCCTTTCTGTGCAAGAAAATGTGCCTACTGCGATTTCCTCTCCTTTCCTTCCGGGGAGGAACAAAAAATCGCCTACATGGCAAAGCTCCGGGAGGAATTGGAGTGGCGAAGCAGGGATTTTCAAAAGGGGCAGTATGAGGTCCTCTCCCTCTTTATCGGCGGAGGCACCCCCAGTGCCGTACCATACGAAGAAATTGAAAAGACCATGGAAGTCATCCGAAACTGCTATCCTATCTATTCCGATTGGGAAGCTAGCATTGAGTGCAACCCGGAATCCGCAAGTAAAGAGGCTTTGGACGCTTATCAGCGCTCCGGCATTAACCGTCTGTCCTTCGGCTTACAAAGTACCCGGGAGGAGGAGCTTCGTTTTCTGGGAAGGGAGCATCAATTTTCCACCTTCCTTACCGCCTATCAGGAGGCCAGAAAGCTGGGCTTTAAAAATATCAGCATTGATTTAATGAACGGGATTCCCTTGCAGACTCCGGAAAGCTATAAAAGAACCTTAAAAAACATCAGCCTCCTAAAGCCGGAGCACCTTTCCATTTACAACCTAATCATCGAAAAAGGAACCCGCTTTTATGCCTTAGCCAAAGAAGGAAAGCTGCCCATCCCCTCCGAAGAAGAGCTTTTGGAAATGGATGCCCTGACGAAGGAATGGACCGGTAAAATGGGCATGTCTCCCTACGAGGTCAGTAATTATGCCAAGGAGGGCTTTTTTTCCGTGCATAACTACGGCTACTGGTCCAATGTTCCCTACCTGGGCTTCGGTATTCACGCCTCTTCCTACTTCCAGCATAAGCGGTGGAAGAATAGCAATAAGCTGCCCCTATACCTTTCTTTACCCTTTTTCGAAAAAGGAGATTCTTCCGCTGTCGAGTCGAGGCAAAGGCCTGTTGAAAAAAGCCTTGACGAGACTTCTTCCTCTTCTACTTTTCCAAGTTCGCAAAAGCAAAAAAGCCGTCCCTCCATCGAGGAACAGCTTTGTGAAGACCTGCAAGTCTTAACGAAAGAAGAGGAAATGGAGGAGTTCTTCTACCTTGGCTTACGAAGAACCGCCGGCGTTTCCGAAATCGACTTTGTGAAACGCTTTTCCATCGATATGCATAAGATTTTCGGTGCTGTGCTGGAAAAGCAATGTAAGGAAGGCTACCTGCTACATGACAATGCCCACTATCGTTTTACCGAAGTGGGCATGAATCTTTCCAACGTTTTACTGGCGGAATTTTTACTTTAAATAGGGGCTGTAAAATCAAAATAGTTTTCTAAGCAATATAGGTCTAAATTTGGGGCACGCTCTCGCTAGCTTCGCCACGTAGCGGATACTAAGCGAAAAACTTCGA
>NZ_CAUTEG010000088.1:0-9683 GCF_963537195.1 Oribacterium sinus
ACCGTACGTACAGTGCTGTGAGAGGACGGCGGTTAGTCGCCGCCTCCTACTCGATCGCAAGCAACTTCCTTCGGAAGTTGGTCTAAGTACAGGAGGTGCTATTCTGATGAATAGCACCTCCTTATCAGCACTAACTTCAAGCTTCGCTTTACTCGCTTTCAGTAAGTACTGACGGGCTTAGACTACCCCTAATTCAGACCTATATTGCCGAAAATTTCTTCATTAATTTGATTTTCACAGTAGCTTTGCTATTTTTTCGCCTGATGCGTTGACTTCTTGATACGTAGTCATGATAAGCCCTCTTCCAACTCTTTAATTACTTCATCCATGGGCTGTGAATCATCCTTTAATGCTTGAGAATAGCCTGTAGTCATCATGGCATGAAAGGTATCATTCGACATTTCTTCTTGAATGGGGATGGACTTTTTCTCTATTTTTGCAAATACTCTTGTTTTTTTCGTGATAGACATAAACCATACCTCCTTTTATAAAAGTATAGGAAATGTGTTGTATATTACAACAATTAAAGGTACAAAAAAGGAGCTGTGAAAATCAAAAAAAATTTTTGATTTTTATAGCTCCTTTTTCCCTATGCTCCCGAACGGACTCGAACCGCCACTACTGGCGTCGGAGGCCAGCGCTCTATCCATTAAGCTACGGGGGCAATTATTTGCCAAAGCTACAGAGCTTAAATCAGTCTATAACAATGGTGATAACTTCAAAAGTATAGAACATTCCGATAAAAAATTCAAGGGAATAGCAGATAAACTTCACTATGGTTTATCGAGAAAGTTCATTGCATTCCTGTAGTAGAAAACTTCACTATGCCTTGTCAAAAGAAAAAAGAAAAAATTTCTATTCATTTACCCACTGCTTATTGAAAAAAATTTCCCATTTGCTATAATAATCATATTGTACAATTTCAGAAGGGGTGAGTCTATGCAGGAAGATTTTTTGACGAAAATACGCTCTGCTTACAACCAATTTACCAAAGCAGAGAAGAAGGTAGCGGACTATATTTTACAAAATCCCGATCAGGTTCTGTTTATGTCTATTTCGGATTTGGCGGAAACCTGTAAGGTGGGGGATACTTCTGTTTTCCGGTTTTGTAAAACTATGAATGTGAAGGGCTACCAGGAATTTAAGATGACTCTTTCTCTGTCCATGCGTGGAAATGGAAAGGAAAGCAAGGAGGGAGATGGAGGCAATGTTTCTTTACAGGATAACAATATTGCGGAGCTTGCCGGAAAGGTTTTGGAAGAAACCATTGATTCCATTAAGGAGACTCATTCTCTCTTGGATTTTAACAAGGTTACGGAGGCTATGAATGCCCTTTCCAAGGCAAAACGGATTCTGTTCTTCGGTGTTGGCGCTTCCATGCTGACCGCGATGAAGGCGATGAATAAGTTCCATCGTATTGAGCCGAAGGTTTATTGTTCGGAGATGGTAAGTCAGCAGCTGATGAGTGCAGCAACCATGGAAAGAGGAGATGTGGCCGTGATTTTCTCCTATTCCGGTGCGACCAGAGACATCGTGGAGATCGCAAAGCTGGCGAAGGAGTCCGGAGCCACTGTGGTATCCATCACCCGTTTCCAGAAGTCAGAGCTTACGGATTATACGGATATTTTATTGCTTTGCGGAGCCAATGTGGGTTCTCTGCAGAAGGGCTCCACCTCCGCAGAAATCAGTCAGCTCTTTTTGGTAGACATAATGTACACCGAGTATTATCGGAGACATTACGAGTATTGTAATCAGATTCTGGAAAAAACCACTGTGGCTATCAAAGATAGAAATTAAAGGAAGCGGTCAGAGGAATAGACTGTCAAAGCTATAGTTCCCATAATCATAATAGTTTGATATGATTCATGTCTTTATAAAAAATAGGTCTGAAATAGGGGAGAGAATACTCCGATTTCAGACCTATTATCCTTTGAAACTATCTTATCCGTTTTTCTCTAAACTGTCCCGAAGCTCTTGAATCTTGTCACGATATAGTGCGGCATCTTCGAAGTTTAACTCTGCAGCGGCTGCCCGCATTTTCTTACTAAACTCACGAATCATCTTTTCAATCTCTGCCTTAGACATGGATTCCACATCCTTTTGGAAGCCCTTCTCATCATCCCGAAGTACCTTGGAGATGGCAATCAAATCTCGAACCGCCTTCTTGATGGTGGTGGGGGTGATGCTGTGGGCTTTGTTGTATTCTTCCTGAATCGAACGTCTTCTCTTGGTTTCGTCAATGGTACGCCTCATGGAGTCGGTAATGGTATCCGCATACATGATAACGTGGCCTTCGGAATTTCGAGCGGCACGACCAACGGTCTGAATCAAAGAGGTTTCGGAACGAAGGAAGCCTTCCTTATCCGCATCCAAAATGGCTACCAGCGTAATCTCCGGAATATCCAGTCCTTCTCGAAGCAGGTTAATGCCCACCAAAACATCAAACTTATCCAAACGCATATCTCGGATAATGGCGGCTCTTTCCAAAGTATCAATATCGGAGTGGAGATACTTAACTCTTACCTTTGCTTCCTGCAAATATTTGGTAAGGTCCTCTGCCATTTTCTTGGTAAGGGTGGTGACCAGAATCTTATTGCCCTTGTCGGTTTCCTTATGGATTTCGGAAAGCAAGTCGTCAATCTGTCCCTTGGTGGGGCGTACCACGATTTCCGGATCCAAAAGTCCTGTAGGACGGATAATCTGCTCAGCCCTTAGGATTTCATGCTCCGCCTCGTACTCTCCGGGAGTTGCGGAAACGAAGAGCATTTGGTTGATTTTTCCTTCAAATTCGCTGAAATTTAAAGGTCTATTATCCAGAGCAGAGGGAAGACGGAATCCGAAGTCCACCAGAGTGGTTTTTCGGGATAGATTTCCGTTATACATTCCCCGAATCTGGGGCAGACTGATATGGCTCTCGTCCACAATAATCAGGTAATCCTCCGGAAAGTAGTCCATTAGGGTGTAGGGAGGCTCTCCGGGCTGGGCAAAGTTTAAGTGTCTGGTGTAGTTCTCAATACCGGAACAAACCCCGGTTTCCCGAATCATTTCCACATCAAAGTTGGTTCGCTCGGAAATACGCTGGGCTTCCAAAAGCTTTTCTTCACTCTTAAAATAGGCTACCCGCTCATCCAGCTCTTCCAAAATGTTTTTGCAGGCAATCTTCATTTTTTCCATAGGAATAACGTAGGGGGTGGCAGGGAAGACCATGCAGTGCTCAAGCTTTGCCTTGCCCTTTCCGGTGAGGGCATCAATCAGCTGAATTTCCTCGATTTCGTCTCCGAAAAACTGGATGCGATAGGCCTGCTCACCTTCGGATGCGGGGAAAATGTCTACAATATCCCCCTTTACTCGGAAGGTTCCACGGCGAAAATCCATATCGTTTCGGTTGTACTGGATTTCCACCAGGTTTTTAATCAATTCATCCCTATCCCGCATCTGTCCGGGACGGAGGGAAATGGCCATGTTTAAATATTCCGTGGGGGCTCCCAAACCGTAGATGCAGGAAACGGAAGCCACCACCACCACGTCCTTACGCTCGGAAAGGGCTGCCATGGCAGAGTTTCGTAATTTGTCGATTTCCTCGTTGATGTCCGAATCCTTCTCAATATAGGTGTCGGTGCTGGGAACATAGGCCTCCGGCTGGTAGTAATCGTAGTAGGAAACGAAGTATTCCACTGCATTTTCCGGGAAAAATTCCTTCATCTCGGAGTAAAGCTGTGCCGCCAGAGTCTTGTTATGGGAAATGATGAGGGTGGGCTTTTGGATTTGTTGAATCACATTGGCCATGGTAAAGGTTTTTCCGGAGCCGGTGACACCCAGCAGGGTTTCAAACTGGTTTCCCTCCTGTAAGCCCTTCACCAGTTTTTCAATGGCAGCAGGCTGGTCCCCCATGGGGGCGTAATCCGAATGCAGTTTAAATTCTCCTGTAAGTTGTGATCTATCCATAAAATTCCTCTTTTAAAAAATGTGTAGTTGATACAGATTTCTAAAGCTAAAAAAGCACGTTATTTCTAGTATAGCAAATTCATATACGTTAAAAAAGAAATTTACAGTAGAATAGAGGGGAATATAATGCAGGGTTTATCGGCGGGAGAGTCTTGCGCCCTAGGAGAGCAAGCATTTAGTAGCTATAGAGTCTTGCGTCTTTGGAGGACAAGCATTCAACAGTGAAAAAGTGTTAGAAGAGAAAGGAGCGAAGATGCAGTATTCCATTTGTACGTTGCCGGGGGACGGAATCGGACCGGAGATTGTAAGAGAGGCCAGAAAGGTATTGGAAAAAATAGCGGAGCTGGAGGACTTTAGCCTTAAGTTCACCGAAAAAGCCTTTGGCGGTGCAGCCATTGACTTGTATGGAGAGCCTTTGCCGGAGGATACTTTAGAGGCTTGCAAAGCTTCTGAAGCGGTGCTGATGGGAAGCATTGGGGGAAAGGTAGGCGTATCCCCCTGGTATTCTTTGCCGGTGGAAAAACGCCCTGAGGCAGGTCTTCTTTCTCTTCGGAAGCAGCTGGGCCTTTTCTGTAACTTGCGCCCTGCTAAGCTTTACAAGGAGCTTCGGGATGCCTGTCCTTTGAAGGAAGAAATCATTGGGGATGGCTTTGACATTATGATGATTCGAGAGCTTACCGGGGGCTTGTACTTCGGAAAGCGCTCCATTACCGAGGAAAATGGAGAAGAGGTGGCCAGAGACGAGCTGATTTATCGGGCCCATGAAATCGAAAGAATCGGACGTATTGCATTTTCCCTGGCAAAGGCAAGGGGCGGCAAGCTTTGCTCCGTGGATAAGGCCAATGTTTTGGATAGCTCCAGACTTTGGAGAAAGATTTTCACAAAGCTGGGAGAGGAAGAGAAGGAGGTGGAGCTTCGCCATGCCTTAGTGGATTCCACTGCCATGGAGCTTGTTAGAAATCCGAGAAATTTTTCCGTGATTGTTACCGAAAATATGTTCGGAGACATCCTTTCCGATGAGATGGCGGAGATTGCCGGCTCTTTGGGCATGCTTCCCTCTGCTTCCTTAGGGGAAAATGCCTTTGGGCTTTACGAGCCCAGCGGCGGCTCTGCTCCGGATATTGCAGGACAGAATATCGCCAATCCCTTAGCTACCATTCTATCCGCAGCAATGCTGCTGGAAATTTCTCTGGGGGAGAAGAAGGCGGCAAAAAGAGTGGAAAATGCCGTGGAAAAGGTATTGGCACTGGGGGGCAGAACCAAGGATATCTTCTCCGGAAAAGAAGGAGAAAAGCTTTTGTCCTGTTCGGAAATGGGGGATTTCGTAGTGGCTCAGCTGTAAAGTTCTAGGAACCTTGTTTGTCAAAAAAAATAATAGAAAATCTTAAAAAAATAGGCAAAACGGAAAAAGCTTGTAGCGACTCCGATTTGCCTTGCTTTATGTGGGGGCTCTCCGTATAATGGTAGAACGGCGTAAGCCATGAGAATAAGGAGAGTGGAATGGATAATAATAATGATTTTAAAGGCGGTGAGAATGGAGGCTTCTCTAACTGGGGGCAGACGGTTCTCATCGTTTTAATAGCGGCAACAGTAACCTTCTTTATATATACGGTAGCCCAGCGTTTTATGACCAAGGGCATGTCTCAGGAATTAAGCTATAGTCGTTTTCTTTCTATGGTGGATCAGGATTTGGTGGCCAAGGTAGAGTGGGGAGACGGACAGATTACGGTTTATCCCAAGAGCAGAGTGAAGACAGAGCAGCCGAAGGAAAATCCAAGTAAAGAGGAGAAGGAAGGCATTGCCAGGGATGATGATGAAGGAAAGTCCTTAAACTTTGATACGTCAAAGGAAGAAAATTCTTTCTCTGAACAGAATTCCTCACTGGCGCAAGATTCCTCTAAGAATAATGAGGAAGGTCTCCAAGAGGGCGGTGTAAAAACGGAAGAGGTTTATTTTAAGGAAGATATTTCCGAGAGAACCTCTTGGGAAACTATCCTGGGGATGATTTTAAAGAATCATTTGAAGAGGAGAAATAATGCAGGATCCGACGGCTCTTCCGGGCTGACTCAGGGAGAAAGCAGAGTCTACTATGTGGTGCCGGTCAATGCGGATGCCGCATCTTTAGTGGAGCGGCTCTATAGACACAATGTGGAGATTTACAGAAAGAGACCGGATAATTCCGCCTTTTTGATGCAGATTATTGTCAGCATTGTACTGCCCTTTGTTTTCCTGATTATTCTGATGAACGCCATGGTGAAGAAGATGGGAACCTCCGGGGGAGGATTCTCCGGAGTAGGAAAGTCCAAGGCGAAGATGTATATGCAGAAGGACACCGGCATTAGCTTTAAGGATGTGGCAGGTGAGGATGAGGCGAAGGAAAGCCTTGTGGAAATCGTAGACTTCCTGCATAATCCCACAAAATATACTTCTATCGGTGCGAAGCTTCCTAAGGGAGCCCTTTTGGTAGGACCTCCGGGAACCGGAAAAACTTTGCTTGCCAAGGCTGTGGCAGGAGAGGCCAATGTGCCCTTCTATTCTCTTTCCGGTTCGGACTTTGTGGAGATGTTCGTAGGTGTGGGAGCAAGTCGTGTAAGAGATTTGTTCCGGCAGGCAAACCAGACTGCGCCTTGCATCATTTTCATTGATGAGATTGATGCCATCGGTAAGACCAGAGATACCCGTTACGGGGGCAATGACGAAAGAGAACAGACTCTGAATCAGCTCCTTTCCGAAATGGACGGCTTTGATGCGGGGAAGGGAATCATGGTCATGGGAGCTACCAACCGTCCGGAAATCCTGGATCCGGCTCTGCTCCGTCCGGGACGTTTTGACCGTCGAGTAATTGTAGAAAAGCCTGATTTAAAGGGAAGAGTCAATATCTTAAAGGTACATGCCAAGGATATCAGGCTGGATGACAGCGTAGACTTTGACGAAATCGCCTTAGCCACCAGCGGAGCGGTAGGAGCGGATCTTGCCAATATGATGAACGAGTCCGCCATCACTGCGGTAAAGAACGGCAGAGAAAAGGTTAGCCAGAAGGATTTGTTTGAGGCGGTGGAAGTGGTTTTGGTGGGTAAGGAAAAGAAGGACCGTATCCTTTCCCAGCAGGAGAGAAAGATTGTTTCTTACCATGAGGTAGGACACGCCCTTCTGGCTGCGGTGCAGAAGGACTCCGAGCCGGTACAGAAAATCACCATTGTCCCGAGAACCATGGGAGCCTTAGGCTATGTCATGCAGGTGCCGGAGGAAGAAAAATATCTGAATACCAAGGCAGAGCTTCATTCCATGATGGTGGAATGTCTGGCAGGTAGAGCGGCGGAGGAAATCGTTTTTGAAACCGTAACCACCGGAGCCAGCAATGATATCGAGAAGGCGACAAAGATTGCCAGAGCCATGGTGACTCAGTACGGTATGTCCGAGAAGTTCGGTTTAATGGGACTGGCAAGACAGGAAAATATGTACCTTGGAGGTCGGGCTGTCTTAGAGTGCGGAGACGATACCGCCACAGAGGTAGACCAGGAAGTGGCACGCATTTTGAAGGAGTGCTACGAAGAATCCAAGAAGATTTTGTTGGAAAATCGTTTTGCTCTGGATGAAATCGCAAAGTTCCTGATTGAGAAGGAAACCATTACCGGTAAAGAGTTTATGAAGATTTTTGCCGAGGTAAAGGAAAAGGAAGGAAAAGGAGATCATCCGGAAAATCCTTCAGAGGGGAAAGAGGGAACAGAGGAAAATGAGGGCAAAGAGGAAGGACACTCCGAAGCCTAAGAGGCAGACGCTTCTATAGAAAAGCCGCATTTTCTGAAAGAAATGTACGAAAAAGGTCTGTCAGAGTTCCTTCTCTGGCAGACCTTTTCCCTATGATAAAATACCATATATGACTATGCCCGGTCTCTAAGGACGTACTTCCATAATGTCTGAAACAGTACAGGAAAACAAAAGGCAAAGCTGTCGTATGGTTTCTGTAGAGACCGGTAGGTTTTTCTTCAAACGATGCAGCTGTGCGGCAGAAACTTTGTGGTCTTGAATAAGACGATATTGGCTCACTTGTTCTCGTTCAATCAGTCGCCAAAATGGGGCATAACTAATCACATATACTCCTTTTAAAATGAGAAAAAAGGAAGACAAAATATAAAGAATTCTTCTATCTTGTATAATTTTAACATTATTATGCGGATTCGTATAGAAAGGAATAGACAAAATGACTTTTCTTTTCCTCTTAATCCTTCCCCTACTCCTGCTTATCTATTCCCAGTGGGAAAGAAATCAACTCAGAGTGGAGAAGTATAGGATTTCTACCGATAAGGTAAAGAAGGCCTATCGTTTTCTCTTTCTGACAGACCTCCATGACAAGAGCTTTGGAAAGGATAATGGGATTTTACTGAAAAAAATCGAGGAATTAAAGCCCCGGTGGATTTTCATTGGGGGAGACTTTCCCATCAGCTATTCCGGAGAAAAAACGGCGGAGAGAGATGAGGTGGAAAATTCCTGCCGTTTGCTGTATGCTTTAGCAGAAAAATACCCTCTTTACTATGCCTTTGGAAACCATGAGGAAAAGCTGTTTAGTAAGGAGGAGTTTCAGGGAAAGCAGCAGGCTTTTCGGAAGGCTTTGGAAAAGGTGGAGCTTTTAGAGAATCGTTCAGTGCTTTTAGCTCAGGATTTAGAGCTTAGCGGCTTGTCCTTGGATTTATCTTATTACCGGCCTCTGCTTTGGAAGAAGAAAAAGCCCTTAGGGGAAGAGGATAAGAAAAATTGGGAAAAGGCTATAGGAGCTACCCGGGAGGAACAGCCTAAAAATATTTTTCGCATTGCCTTAATGCACAGCCCCTTTTACCAGGAGGAAATGGAGGCCTTGCCGGTGGATTTGGTGCTGTCCGGACATTTTCACGGAGGAGCCATCGGCTTCCCGGGCTTTGCTTTGATGACCCCACAGTATAAGTTTTTTGTGCGAAACCCAAGAGGTTTACGAAAAGTAGGGGGACAATGGCATTTTACCGGAAGGGGACTGGGCACCCACAGTATCAATGTGCGCCTGGCAAACTTCCCGGAGCTGGCTTGCTTTGATATTCTTCCGATGGGAGAAGCTTAAGGAGAAAATGATGGAAGAAAAGGTGATTTTTTATAAGCTGGATGCCTTTGAGGGGCCGCTGGACTTATTGCTCCACCTTATTGAAAAAAATAAAATCGATATCTATGATATTCCGATTTCGGAAATCACAGAGCAGTATCTGGAATATATGAAGGCGCTGGAGGAAGAGGATCTGGAAATCGTTTCCGCCTTCCTCTTGATGGCGGTGACGCTTCTGGAAATGAAGGCCAGAATGCTGCTGCCGAAGAAGGAAGAAGAGGAAGGGGAGGAAGTAGACCCCAGAGAAGAGCTGGTACAGAGACTTTTAGAATACAAAAAATATAAAAGAATCAGCGGAATGTTACGAGCAAAGGAAAAAACCGCCCCCAATATTATCGAAAAGGAACCCAGTATTCCTAAGGAAGTGGAAAAGTATAAGCCGCCATTGGATTTAGAGGATTTGTTGAAGGGGCTGGATATTCTTAGGCTTCGGGAAACCATGAAGGAGATTTTAAGGCGGAAGGAGGCCAGAAAGGATCAGCTTCGGGCAAACTTTGGAAAGATTAAGCGGGAAAAGATTAGTTTGCAGGGGAAAATGCAGGATATTCTGGCTTATGCGAAAAGTCACGGACGTTTTTACATCCCCACAAATGTAAATAAAAATCAGGGA
>NZ_CAUTEG010000089.1:0-9586 GCF_963537195.1 Oribacterium sinus
AGGAGATTGAGACCATCCTGGCTAACACGGTGAAACCCTGTCTCTACTAAAAATATATACTACGGTCAGCTTTAGCGACTATGACATGGAGCAGGTACAGAACTATCTGGATCAGGCCAATGCAGGAACCAATTTCCCCGACTTGGATGAGCAGGTAAAAACTTTGGCTCCTATTGTCTTGGAAACCATGAAGGTTTATAACGAGGCGGCCAGCTATGGAGATTTGCAGGCCTATAAGGATGATCAGTATGCCAAGGCACAGGAAATTCATAGCAGACTTTTCCCTTTGGTACAAAGCTATATCGATCCGGCAGATACTTATACCGCAGCCATTCATAGCCTTTCTGTGGAAAGACAGCAAGAAGAAATGCAGAGAATGAAGGATAACGGCCTTACGATCCGCTATGATATGCTGAGAATCATGGATCTGAAAAATCAAATTATTGATGCCTTTTCTGAGCAGCCCAATGTAGCGGAAGCCAATATTGCCGACCTTGATTTGACAAAGATACGTCCTGCGTATGACGAGCTGGCTACCCTGCTTTTGGAATTTGTGCCCCTTTCCAAGGATAAAGATGCTGCGGAGAAGGAAGGCTTTGATAATAACTATTACGTTACTACCTTTGCGGATGCTGCCGGAGATTTCAAGAAGCAGCTTCAGGAGATGATTGACCGGAAAGAAAGCGGAAAGGGATTTTCCGAGAATGAATTGCAAATTTTATGGGCTACCGATGGAAGCTTCCAAAAAATCAGCGAGGCCGCTTCCAAGATGACGGAAACCTATAACAGAGCAGTCGGTTAAAGATTCCTAAAGATGTCAGTTAAATAAATTTAGAAAGATATCAGTTAAATAAATTTATAAAAACGTCGCTTAAATAAATTTATAAAAAGTTCTTGACGAGAAAAGTCAAGTTGTGTTAAATATTAGAACTATAAAACCGTTGAGGTGGAGATAACGTTAAGTATGAGCTCACAGAGAGTCCGGGAAGGTGAGAGCCGGGCAGAACACAGCTTAGCAAATGGACCACTGAGGGCATGGTCAAAGGAGTAATCCGAGTATTCCATGACGCGTAGGAATGCGTTAGTTTCCGGAGGTATGTTAGTACCTTGCTAAGAGCACGAGTGAATCGTGAACTAGGGTGGCACCGCGAACTTTAATTTTCGTCCCTAGCAGAATTTTTATTCTGCTGGGGTTTTTTTATTTTCAAAAATGATTTTGGAGATGCTAAAGACAGTTTTTAAGCAAAAGCCAAAAGTATGTCAAAGTGTTTTTTCTAAAAGGAAGAAGCCAATCCCATGCAGAGCATAGAGAAAGGAAGAAAATGATGATTAGACCAAGTCTTATGGAAATGGAAGCCTACCGGAAGGACGAAAGCCTTCGCCTGCTTCCCGTCATGAAGGAGATTTTTTCGGACTTCATTACCCCCATCACCGCATTATCCATTTTGAAAAATATTTCTCAAAATGTCTTTTTACTGGAGTCCATGGAGGACAGAGAAAAATGGGGGAGATATACCTTTCTGGGCTATGACCCGAAGCAAAGCATTTCCTGCAAAAACGGAATCGTAGAAAGCTCCGGCTTAAAGCTTCCCACCAAGGACCCTAAGACTCTAATCCGGCAAATCCTTCAAGAGCACAAGGCTCCCAAGGTACCCGGGGCCCCTTCCTTTACCGGAGGACTGGTTGGATACTTCGCCTATGACTTTATCCAGTATGAGGAGAACAGCCTTCATTTTTCCGGAAAGGATGAGGAGGACTTCCAGGATTTGGATCTGATGCTCTTTGACAAGGTAATATGTTTTGACCACTTCCTGCAAAAGATTTTCCTGATTGTGAATATGTCCCTTTCCGAGGGCGAGGCGGGCTATAAGAGAGCAGTTTTGGAATTGGAAAATATGCATAGGCTCTTAAAGAGCGGGGAGCAGAAGAAGGAAGAGCCCGGCAGATGCCTAAGCGACTTCCGCCTCCTCCACAGCAAGGAAGAATATATGCAAATGGTGAAGAAGGCCAAGAGACATCTGAAGGATGGAGACATTTTCCAAATCGTCCTTTCCAACAGGCTGGAAGCGGATTATGAGGGAAGCCTTCTGGAAAGCTATAGACACCTTCGTTGCTTAAATCCTTCTCCCTACCTTTTCTACTTTTCCAGTAAGGATTTGGAGCTGGCAGGAGCCAGTCCGGAAACTCTGGTGAAGCTTGAGGATGGCATTTTGCAGACCTTCCCTCTGGCAGGTACCAGAAAGAGGGGAGCCACAGAGGAAGAGGATAAGCGCATCGCCATGGAGCTTTTACAGGATGAAAAGGAAGTTTCCGAGCACGATATGCTGGTGGATTTAGGCAGAAACGATATCGGGAAAATCGCCAAGGTAGGCACCGTGAAGGTGGAAAAGTACCATGAAATTCAGCGCTATTCTCATGTAATGCATATCGGCTCCACCGTAACGGGAGAGCTTAAGGAAGGTTATGATGCGCTGGACTGCGTTTCCGCCGTGCTTCCCGCAGGAACCCTAAGCGGAGCACCGAAGATTCGGGCCATGGAGCTGATTGACGATATAGAGCAAAATCGCCGAGGCATCTACGGGGGAGGAATCGGATACATTGATTTCAACGGAAATCTGGATCTCTGTATTGCAATCCGCTTTGCCTATAAGAAAAACGGAAAGGTGGCCATTCGCTCCGGAGCAGGCATTGTGGTGGACTCCTCCGAGGAAAAGGAGTTTGAGGAGTGCCAGAATAAGGCAAGAGCCATGGTGGAAGCCATTCGAAGAGGGGAGGAGGAAGAATGATTCTTTTAATTGATAACTACGACAGCTTTACCTTTAACCTGTATCAGATGCTGTCCCAATACGAGACGGTGGAAGTGATTCGAAATGACGGGAAAACGGTGGAAGAAATTGAGGCCATGAATCCGGCAGGAATTGTCCTTTCTCCCGGACCGGGCAGACCGGAAAATTCCGGCATTTGCCCCCAGGTGATTCGTTCTCTTCGGGGGAAAATCCCTATCCTTGGAGTTTGTCTTGGAGAACAGGCCATCTGTCAGGTCTATGGCGGCACTGTAAGCCACGCCATAAAGCCCATGCACGGCAGACAGTCCGAGGTGGATATTGTGGAAGATTCGGAGCTTTTTAAAGGTCTTGGCCGGAAAATGAAGGTGGCTCGCTACCATAGTCTCATTGCCGAGGAGGAAAGTCTGGAGGGCACAGAGCTTCGGATTACCGGAAAAACCAAGCAAGAGGAAGTGATGGCGGTGGAAGATAGGGAACGGAAGGTTTACGGCGTACAGTTCCATCCGGAAAGCATCATGACCAAGGATGGAGCGAAGATTTTGGAAAACTTTGCAAGGATTTGTAAGGGAGTATAAGGGTAGAAGCAAATGAGCATTTTAGAGGAAATCGCAAGGGAAAGAAGAAAGGCTGTGGAAGAGGAGAAAAAGCTGCTTTCTCTTTTGGAGCTGGAAAGGCTTTTGGAGGAGCGGGAAGAATCAAGTCACAACACGCCAAAAAAAGAAGGCAAAAGCTTTTACCAAGCCTTAGCCAAGGAGGGCTTATCCATTATCGGAGAAGTGAAGAAGGCTTCCCCCTCCAAAGGCATTATCGCAGAGGACTTTCCTTATTTACAGATTGCAAAGGACTATGAGGCTGCCGGCATTGACGCCATCTCCTGTTTGACGGAGCCTAAGTATTTTCTGGGGAAGAATCAATATTTAAAAGAAATCGCAGAGGCGGTTACGGTGCCGGTGCTTCGGAAGGACTTTTTGATTGATCCCTACCAAATCTATCAGGCAAAGCTTCTGGGGGCGAAAGCTATTCTCCTGATTGTCTCTCTTCTTGGTGAAAAGGAATTGAAGGAATATCTGGGAATTGCCGGAAAGCTGGGACTGGATGCCTTGGTGGAATGCCATGATGAGGAGGAAATCCGCTGTGCTCTTTCTGTGGGGGCGGAGATTATCGGGGTAAACAACAGAAATCTAAAGACCTTTTCCGTAAACATGGAAAACAGTCTATCCCTAAGAAATCTGGTGCCGAAGGGACAGCTCTTCGTAGCGGAAAGCGGAATGTCCAAGCCGGAAGAGCTAAGGCTTTTGGAGGAAGCCGGGGTGAATGCGGTGTTAATCGGAGAAAGCCTGATGCGGGCAGAGAGTAAGAAGGAAAAACTTCAGGAACTACGGAGCCTATTGAAATAAGAAATGATCTACCAAAAAAGGAATCTTGTGTAGAGAAGTAGAATCGCCAGCCTGCATAGAACAGACGGTTTTTGTCAAAAAGAGGATTTCAAAGGAACTGAGGGTAAGGGAAAGAAAGGAGCGAGTATGCTGCAAGAATGTATCAAAAAACTGGTGTTGGGAGAGGATTTAAGCTTTCAGGAAAGCTACGAAAGCATGAATGAAATTCTGGACGGAAAAAGCTCTCCGGTGCAAAATACCGCCTTTCTTACGGCTCTGGCCTGCAGAAAGCGGGAGGAAGAAAACATCACGGAGATAACAGCATTTGCCAAGGCGATGCGGGAACACGCCATAGAGGTAAAGCATGAGGGGATGGAGGTTTTGGAAATCGTAGGAACCGGTGGAGACCACAGCAACAGCTACAACATTTCCACCACCTCCGCCTTGGTGGTAGCCTCTTTAGGGGTAAAGGTGGCAAAGCACGGAAACCGGGCAGCCTCCTCCAAGTCCGGCACCGCCGATTGTCAGGAAGCCTTGGGCATTAACATTGTACAGGGCAAGGAAAAGGCGGAGGAAATGCTGAAGAGCACCGGTCTTTGCTTCCTCTTTGCCCAGCACTACCACACTGCCATGAAGTATGTGGGCGCTATCCGTAAGGAATTGGGCTTTCGGACCATTTTCAATATCCTTGGGCCCCTGACCAACCCTGCAAAGCCGGATGCCATGCTTCTGGGAGTTTATCAGGAAAGACTTTTAGAGCCTATGGCGGCGGTGCTTCATCACTTAGGGGTAAAGCGTGCCTTGGTGGTTTACGGAGAAGACGGCATGGATGAAATTTCCGTTTCTGACAAGACCTTGGTGTGTGAATTAAGGGATGGACAAAGCCGAATCTTTGAGATTGCTCCGGAGGACTTCCATTTGGAAAGAGGAAAAAAAGAGGAGCTCGTAGGAGGAGATGCGGCGGAAAATGCGGCAATTACCAAGGGACTTTTGGCCAATGAAATTCAGGGCAGTAAGAAAACGGCTCTTTTGTTGAATGCGGGAGCAGCCCTCTTTATTGCCGGAAAGGCGGAAAGCATTGAAGAAGGCATTCGTCTGGCAGAGGAAGCCATCAGCAGCGGAAAGGCATTGGCCTTCTTGGAAGAGTACAGAAAAGCTTCCCAAAATTAAGCCGGGACAAGTGCCAAAGCCTGTGAGGAGCATCATAAAGCATCGAGGGCTGAAAGGAGTTGGCGTGAAGGTCAAGTACTGAAAGGAGTTGGCATGGTCGTCAAGTACTGCGGTATCACAAAGGAAGAGGAAATTCAGCATTTGCAGCAGCTTCCCATAGAATATGTAGGCTTTGTCTTCTATAAGAAAAGCAAACGCTATGTGGACAAGGAGCAGGCAAGGCGCCTACGGGCAAAGTTAAAACCCTCCATTCCTGCGGTGGGAGTCTTTGTAGAAGAAGAGATTCCAAAGATTTTGAATCTTTTGAAGGAGGGCATCATCCAAGGGGTTCAGCTCCATGGGGAAGAAGAGGAAGCATACGTCTTGAAACTTAAGCAGGAGATGGGACAGCTTGGCACAAAGCCCTTTCTCTGGCAGGCCTTTATTTTAAAGGAAGAAAAGGATATAGAACGGGCAAATGCCTCCCCGGCGGATTTGATTCTTCTGGACGGAGGTAAGGGGGAAGGCAAAGAGGCAGAGGCAGAGCTTTTACAAAAGATTCATCGCCCCTATATCTTGGCAGGAGGACTTTCCCCGGAAAATGTAGTAAAGAAAATCAAAGCATTTTCCCCCTATGGCTTGGATGTCAGCTCCGGAATCGAGGAGCAGGGAGATGAGGGAAGCCGGAAAAGTCCGGAGAAAATGGAGAGTTTTATTCGCTTAGTAAGAGGCTATGAGAGCGAGAGCTTGTAAAGAAATGAAAGCAAAGTAACTAAAGTCAGATGAAGAAGCAATAAAGTTGCAAAGAAGAGCAATGTTGATGCAATGAAGATGAAAAGAAAGATAAATCCGGAAAGGAGTAGTATGGCAGAGAAAATCGGACGTTTTGGGATTTACGGAGGACAGTACATTCCGGAAACCCTGATGCAGGCAATAGAAGAATTGGACAAGGCCTATACAGAGGCTAAGGCGGATCCTGCATTTCAGAAGGAGTTAAGCCGTTACCTAAATGACTATGCGGGACGGCCTTCCCGCCTGTATTATGCGGAAAAGATGACGAAGGATCTTGGAGGGGCCAAGATTTACTTAAAGAGAGAGGACTTAAACCATACCGGAGCCCATAAAATCAACAATGTTTTGGGACAGGCCTTGCTGGCAAAGCGCATGGGAAAGACCAGACTGATTGCGGAAACCGGAGCAGGACAGCACGGTGTGGCAACGGCAACGGCAGCAGCCCTTTTCGGCATGGAATGTGTGGTTTTTATGGGGCAGGAGGACATTGAGCGTCAGGCCTTAAATGTTTACAAGATGCGTCTTTTGGGAGCGGAGGTGGTTTCCGTAAAGACCGGAACTGCCACCTTAAAGGATGCGGTGTCCGAGGCCATGAGAGAGTGGACCAAGAGAATTTCCGATACCCACTACTGCCTCGGTTCCGTTATGGGACCTCACCCCTTCCCCACCATGGTCAGGGATTTTCAGGCGGTGATTTCCAAGGAGATTCGAGAAGAGATTTTGGAAAAGGAAGGAAAGCTTCCTGCAGCAGTATTGGCCTGCGTGGGAGGCGGCTCCAATGCTATCGGAACCTTCTACCATTTTATCCCGGATGAGAGTGTAGAGCTGATTGGCTGTGAGGCGGCAGGAAGAGGGGTGGATACGGAGGAAACTGCGGCCACCATTGCGGTAGGAAAGCTGGGCATTTTCCACGGCATGAAGTCCTACTTCTGTCAGGATGAATTCGGACAGATTGCCCCGGTATACTCCATTTCCGCGGGACTGGATTATCCCGGAATCGGACCGGAGCACGCAGCACTCCATGACAGCGGACGGGCAAAGTATGTGCCGGTAACGGATTTGGAGGCGGTGGAGGCCTTTGAGTATCTTTCGAAAATGGAGGGAATTATCCCCGCCATTGAATCCGCCCATGCCATTTCCTACGGCATGAAGGTAGCGAAGGAGAAGAGTAAGGAGGAAAGCATTGTCATCTGCATCTCCGGAAGAGGGGATAAGGACTGTGTTTCCGTAGCACGTTTTAGAGGGGAGGACCTGGTAGAATGAGAAGCATAAAAGAAGCATTTGCAAAGGGAAAGGCATTTATTCCCTTTATCACCTGTGGAGATCCGGATTTGGAAAGGACCAAGAAAATGGTGAAGACTATGGTGGAAAAGGGAGCAGACCTGATTGAATTGGGCATTCCCTTCTCCGACCCCACCGCAGAGGGGCCGGTGATTATGGAGGCGGATCTTCGGGCCTTACAGGGGGGATGCACCACAGAAAAGGTTTTTCAAATGACTAAGGAACTTCGGCAGGAAGTGGATGTGCCCTTTGTGTATATGACCTATGCCAATGTGGTTTTCTCCTACGGCAGCAGAAAGTTCATGGAAAAGGCTAAAGAAGCAGGGGTTTCCGGCCTGATTCTTCCCGATGTACCCTACGAAGAGCGGGAAGAGTTTTTGCAGGATTGCAGGGATTTCGGTATTGCCCTCATTTCCATGGTAGCCCCCACCTCCGAGGATCGTATCGCAAAGATTGCGAAAGATGCGGAAGGATTTTTATATATCGTGTCATCCCTTGGGGTTACGGGAGAACGAAAGGAAATCACCACGGACCTGTCTTCTCTTTTGAAAATGGTGAAGAGTCACACGGACATTCCCTGCGCCGTCGGTTTTGGTATCTCCACTAAGGAGCAGGCAAAGGAAGTGGCCCGGTATGCGGACGGCGTGATTGTAGGTTCCGCTATTATGAAGAAAATCCACGAAAATCCGGGGAAGGAAGAAGCCGTACTGGGGGAGTATGTGGCTTCGATGAAGTCGGTGCTATAGTGCCACCGTCCGGTAATGAGTTTCTTTCTTCAGGAATAATATCACCGTCCTTTGCAATGAATTTCTTTCTTCAGACACGTTCTCACTAACCTCGCCTCGTAGCAGTACTAAGCTGAAAGCTTCGTTCACTCGCTTTCAGCAAGTACTGACGGGCTCAGATTGTCTTCAGAAAGAAACTCATTGCCGGACGGTGGGGCATATTTACGGGCTGGAGAAAAATCTTCTATGTTCGGCTGGGACTAGATTGTCTTCAGAAAGAAAACTCATTGCCGAACGGTGGGGCACATTTACGGGTTGGAGAAAAATCTTCTATGTTCGGCTGGGACTAGATTGTCTTCAGAAAGAAACTTTATTGCCGGACGGTGAGGCACATTTCTGCACCGGAGAAAAACTCTCTTAGGGTAATCGAAACTAGCCTTCTTCAAAGAATCCCAATATCAGGATTCCCAAAACCGCCAGTCCAACGGCAAGGTACTGGGCTTTGCTAAGCTTTTCTTTTAAGAAGATTCTGGCCCAGATTACGGAGAAGAGGCAGTAGCTGGAAATTAAGGGTGCGGAGGCAACAGCATTTGCTCCAATGGCATAGATATAGGTGAACTGGCCTATTGTTTCGCAGACGGCAGCTAAAAATTTCGGTCCTTCCGTAGGAAGGCTGAACTTGGTCTTTTTTACAAAAACCAAATAGAAGAAGAGGCAGACTGCCAGAGTACAGAAGGTGTATTCATAGGCTACATTTGCAGAGGCTTCCGGAATTTTTTCCAGAACCACCGCGTCTAAAAATGTGCCCAGTCCGTCAATGATGCAGTAAAAGATGGGGAAGAAAATGGCGATAAAGCTGTTTACATATTTATCCTCCACCTTTTCCTGCATCTTTTTTCGTTCCGCATCCTCACGCTTTTTTTGCAGATAGGAAAGCAGGTAAATGGCAAAAAGAATCAAAAGAATGGCAAAAAGCTGGGGTAGTGCCAGGACCTGCTTTAGAAAAATAAAGGAAAGTAGAGCAGCCACTGCACCGGAGGTATTGCAAATGGGGGAGGAGACGGAAAGCTCAATATAGCGCAATCCGATATAGCCTAAAAGCATGGAGGAAATATAAAGAAAGGAAACCGGCAGATAGGCAATGAGGATTTCCTTGGTAAAGCTTACGCCATGAAATAAAACTTGAACGGTGGCATGGGCACCCATAACCAGTCCCACCACCATAAGCATTTTCAAATGACTATCCTTATCCTTGGCAGGGGATCCCAGCTTGGAAAAGAAATCCGAACCGGACCAGAAAAATATAGAAATTAATGATAAAATAAACCACATATTGACTCCTTTTTAAAGAATTTTCATGTTTTTTTCGTCACTTTTATATCGAAAACCGATAAATAAATATTCTAAAAATTAAACTAAGAAGTTTTTTAATTCCTAGTAAAACAATAGGAATAATAGCATAGAAGCCTTGTTCTGT
>NZ_CAUTEG010000090.1:0-9407 GCF_963537195.1 Oribacterium sinus
GATGCTGAAGCATCTGGAGAAAAAGGCGGATATCGATGTTTTAACGGGACTTTTTAATAGAAGTGCCTGTGTACAACAAATTAACGAGTATTTACAAATGAAAAAAGACAACGGTCTTTTGCTCATGCTGGACCTGGACCATTTTAAGATGGTAAATGATCGTTTCGGTCATGAGATGGGAGATCAGGTTTTGATGGAAGTGGCGAAGGTGCTACAGGGATTGGTGCGTTCCGATGATGTTTTGGGACGTATTGGCGGTGATGAGTTCATAATTTTTTATCGAGGCTTCTGGAATGAGGATGCCCTACGGGATCGTTGCGAGGAGATTTGCCTCAAGGTGAAATCTTGCCTGGAACATGTATTAGGCTCCTCCGTTTCCGGTCAATTCGGAATTTCCATCGGTGTTGCTATGGCACCTCAACAGGGCTCCGACTTTTTAAGTCTTTACCAAAAGGCGGATGAAGCCATGTATCATGTAAAGTCCGCAGGCCATGGGGGATATTTCGTTTTTTCGGAAGAAAAGGAGGAAGAAGAGGAAATCAGCAACGTGGTTTCCTTGCCGGAGATTCAGAAAAGAATTGAGGGCAGAGATTATTTTCCCGGTGCTTATATGGTGGATTATGAAGACTTTTGCAGTATCTATCATTTCTTAAAGCGGACGGGAGAGAGAGCGCAGCTTCCCGTACAGATGGTTTTATTTACGGTAGAGGAGAGTTCGGATGCGGATCGCAGAGGAACGGAGAATCGAATGCGGAATTTCGGAGGTCTTTTGAGTAAGACGATTCGAAGGGGAGATGTGGTGGTTCGCTGCGGTAACAAACAATATATGATTTTATTGGTTGGCGCAAGTGCGGAATCCAGTCATGTGGCTATTGATAGAGTGATGCGGCAACGATCTTTGGAGGAACAGGAGGATTATCCTATTCGTGTAGAGGTCAACAGCTTGATAGGTTAGTAAATTATTAGAGTAAAGAGCAATTAGAATAAAGAGTATTTAGAGTAAAGCGCATTAGAGTAAAGAGCAATTAGTATAGAATAGATAGGGTAAAGAGATGAATACATTGATTGAGGTCAACCGGCTGGTGAACCGGTTTATTTGGGGAGTGCCGGCTATGGCCTGTATTCTTGGAGTGGGATTGTATTTGAGTATCCGCACCGGATTTTTACAGCTACGGAATTTTCCTGAGGCTATGCAGGTAACAATTGGAAGGATTTTCCGAAAAAGAGAGGCGAAGGACGGTGCTTTGACCCCCTTTCAGGCGGTTTGCACCGCCTTGGCGGCCACCATCGGAACAGGAAATATTGCCGGTGTGGCGGGAGCCATCAGTATTGGCGGCCCCGGAGCTGTCTTTTGGATGTGGATGTCCGCGATTTTAGGGATGTGCACCAAGTTCTGCGAAGTTACCTTGGCAGTTTATTATCGGGAAAGCAATAAAAAAGGGGAGTTGCTGGGCGGACCCATGTACTATATCAAGAACGGTTTAGGCAGGCAGTGGCTTTTTCTGGCTTACCTTTATGCAATTTTTGGTATTCTTACGGTGTTTGGTACCGGAAACGCGACCCAGGTGAATACGATTACAGCGGCAATTAATGAAGCCTTGTTCCATTTTTCCCTATTGCCTACGGAAGGGAATGGAAGGGTAAACCTTTTTATCGGGATAGTGATTGCTGTGCTGGTTGCTTTGATTTTGTTGGGGGGAATCAAGAGAATTGGACAGGTGACGGAAAAGTTGGTTCCTTTTATGGCTTTGTTTTATGTCGTATTGTCCTTAGGGGTTGTTTTCCTTCATTTTGATAGAGTTCCCTCTGTTTTTACTACGATTTTTGCTTCGGCCTTCTCTCCCAGAGCATTTACGGGAGGTGCAGTAGGAAGCTTTATTCTTTCCATGAAGAAGGGAATTTCCAGAGGGATCTTCTCTAATGAAGCAGGTCTGGGAACCGGATCCATTGCCCATGCGACAGCGGATACCAGAAAACCGGTTAAACAGGGATATTTTGGAATTTTTGAGGTGTTTGCGGACACCATTGTGATCTGTACGCTGACAGCGCTTGTGATCTTATGCAGCGGGGTAGATATTCCTTTCGGAAGAGAAGCCGGCGCTGAGCTTACAATTTCAGGCTTTACCAGCACCTATGGTGCCTGGTCCAGTATTTTTACTGCAGTGGCTCTGTGTTGTTTTGCTTTTTCCACTATATTGGGATGGGGCTTATATGGAGCTCGATTTACAGAGTTTGTTTTTGCCTCCCCCATAGCGGTAAAGATTTTTTTAAGTCTTTATGCTTTAGTGTCTATTCTGGGAGCTACCGTAGATTTATCCCTGGTTTGGGCCGTGGCGGACACCTTTAACGGTCTTATGGTAATCCCTAACTTGATTGCTCTTTTCCTACTTTGTCCTAAGGTATTACAGTGTATTTCGGAATATCGTAAGAGTGAAGGATAGGAGTGGCTCTGTTTATTATGCAAAATGAAAAGACTGTTGTCGTTTATGCGACAACAGTCTTTTCATTTTGCACATCCATGGAGAAGCTCCAATTCCCCATTTGGGTTTTCGGGGTATGGATTTCTTCGTAGGACATTAAGGAGAAACCTGCTTTTTCATAAAAACGGGCATTATTTTCCGTGTTGGTAATCAGGGTGAATTGTCCCCCGCCTTCAGAGGATACATAGGGAATTACTCCTTCTTCCAGGAATTGTGCGCCGATGCCTTCCCCTCTACGGTTGTTTTTTACCGCTAAAGAGCTTAAATACCAGAAGGGGCATTTTTGGCTGTGAATTACTTTTTCCGCTTTTTCTGTCATGGAAATCCATGCCAAAGTCTTGAAAATACCGCCAATCATAAAGGTTTGCAGTGCCTTTTTGGAAACGTAGTCTTTAAATTCCACACCCTTGTCCATTGGGCTTTGGATTGCTGCTACGGCAAGAATTTCTCCGTCTTCTTCGGCCAGCAACATTCTCTGTTTTCCGTAGTAAATCTCCACGGCAATGGTTTGGATTGAGTGCACAAATTCTCTGCGCTTTTCATCTTCCTCAATAAAATTAGAAAAATAAGGATAGTCAAAAAAAGAATCGGTTAATAAGTCTACGCAGGCAGTCAAATCTTTTTCTTCAGCAAAACGGTATTTTAACATGGAATCCCTCCCGTAAATCATAGGCGTATTCTTCGGAAACATCCTGTTTCCTTTTCGAAATAATTTCGACTCATTTACACAATAATATAAAATTTAATTTTTAAAGCAGGCGCTCATCATAGGAAGCACGAATACCGCCAATAAACTTCGGTCGTACTCTGGCTGCAGTAACATGGGCGTGGAGAAGTTCCTTTTGAGAAAGTCTGAGAGGAACCGCAACGGATTTTAAGTGCATTCCGATAAAGGTATCCCCGATATCCAGACCTGCATCAGCTTGGATTCTCTCTACAAGAATAGGATCCCGGAAATTCTCATAAGCTTTTGTGGAAAAGGATCCTCCTGCCTTTGGTTTCGGAACTACATTTACAGGCTCCGGAAAGGGAAGGGCTGCTCGTTCCACCACAAGGGCTCTGTTTAAATGTTCACAACATTGGGTGGCCAAAAATACTCCGGCTTCTGAACAGGCCCGATAGATGCCCTGAAACAAGCATTCTGCCGCTTCCAAACTGGAGCAGCTGCCGATTCTTTCTCCGATAACTTCAGAGGAAGAGCAACCCACTACAAGAATCTGCCCCTTCTGCAGCTTAGCCTTCTCTATCAATTCTTTACATAGAGAGTAGCTTTGTGTTTCCAGCTCCTTGGGGCTGATTTCCGTAAGAGGATGTTCTGCTAAAGCGTCTAAATTTCCCCCGATGTTTTCGTTATTCATAAAGGCTCCTTTCCTTTTTTTGCAAAGAAATCCGTCAAATCTTCTGTAAGGCAATTTTAATATTACAACCGGTGAATAAGATAATCTTGTTGATTTCCTCTACAGTTTACTCGAATGAGAGAAAAATTTTCAAGTATTTTGTGTGTAAGACAAAATAATTTACTTATAATTCATTTTTGTATTGAGAAAATTAAGCAACAGCATAGAAGAAAATACAAAGGCAAAGTTGATTATATTCTTAAAAAATATATTTCTAAATTACGAACAGTGTGTTGAATAAATTCAATTTATTATAAGAATTTTAGTTTTGCCGATAATGATTAGGTCGTAAAAAATCGAGAAAAATGGAATTTTCTACAGAAGGAGTGAAGGAACAATGAAAAAACACGATTTGAGTACAACAAAGGGCAGACAAATGCAGGGGCCAAAGCGAAGCCATTCCTTAAGCGGAAGAATTTCTTTGAGCTTAGGTATTATCATGCTTTTCTTATTTGCATTGATGACCGCTTTTATCTTGGCAGTGGCCAGCGCAGCATTTAACAAGAAAAACGAGCAAAATATGAATGCTCTTTCCAACTTAAATGCGAGTAGAGTAAATAAAATCACGGTCAATACCAGCAATACCATGAAGTCTTTGGCAGAGAGCTTCGTAAATTTTCATAAAGAAGATGGCGAAGATTCAGCTCTTAGCGGAAAGAGCAAGCTGGAAGAAGCTACCGGAGCATTGACGGTTTCGGAGGCTGAGGAAGAGTATTACTTGATGAAAACCATGCAGAGCTTTGCAAAAAACAATTTGGGAATTGTGAGCCAGGCATTGCTCTTGGAGCCGGATGCATTTTCCAAGGAAAACAGCAATTACTCTCTTCGTTATGATACCGACGGAGACAAGTTCTCCATGGTGCCTTACGAGGTTTATGGTACACAGGATTTTTATAAGCAGGCACAGGAGAGCAAGACAGCTTCCGCAACTCTTCCTACGGAAAATCCGGATACCGGTAAGGGAAGCTTCTATATGACCGTTCCCATTCTGGACGGAGATCGTTTTTTGGGCATCGTAACCACAGAGATTTCCACAGAGGTTTTCAACGAGTTGGATATGAGTACACTTGGTTATGAAAATGTGTTCTTTGATGTTTTAGATAACCAAAACAACTTCGTTTACAGTAATAATCCGGATGCCAAGGGAAAGAACTTAGGAGACTTAATCGGTCAGAAATA
Organism: Oribacterium sinus; assembly: GCF_963537195.1. Taxonomy (GTDB): domain Bacteria; phylum Bacillota; class Clostridia; order Lachnospirales; family Lachnospiraceae; genus Oribacterium; species Oribacterium sinus_A. The sequence goes on from NZ_CAUTEG010000090.1 coordinate 5,057, forward strand.
TAACGATATGCTGGTGGAAAAGATGCAGAGTAAAGAAGCATTTTTCCAAAGAGATGGCCAGGTTCGTTACTATGTACCTTTGCAAATCGAGGGTGTAGATTGGTGGGTGCAGACCGCTATGACGATTCCTCATTTTGATCAGGAGAAAAATCAGCTTTTATTTGCTTTGATTTTGTCCGAGGTCATCATTTTCATTCTGGTTCAGATTATTAACTTTGTGCGGATTTCCAATGCCTTAAAGCCATTAAAGAAGATCAGTGAGGCCGGAAAAGAAGTGGCAGGCGGAAACTTCGATGTGGAAATTCATTATCCCCAGCAGGATGAAATCGGAGAGCTTTCTCGCAGTATTTCCGAAGTAATCGGAAGAAGTAAGAAGATTGTATTTGACCTTAGAGACCGTTTGGATGCTATGGCAGGCGGAAACTTTACCGAAAATCTGGAAAGCGAAGAGTATGTAGGAGATTATGCACCCCTTCTGGAAAGCTTAAAGCATATTCAAGAGGATATGAACAGAACCTTACAGGAGGTTCACGCTTCTTCCGTACAGGTATTAAGCAGTGCAGAGCAGGTAAATACCGGAGCACAGAGCCTGTCTCAGGGTGCTACGGAGCAGGCTTCCTCCATCGAGGAGCTGTCTGCCAATATGCAGGATATTTCTCACTCTATTCAGGCTTCTACAAAGACTGCAGGAGAGGCCTATAAGCTACAGGGAGAGGCAGGAGTTGCCGTGCTTCAGTCCAATGAGAAGATGGAAGAGATGCGTAAGGCTATGGACGATATTACCTCAAAGTCCAATGAAATCAGTAAAATCATCAAGACCATTGATGACATTGCCTTCCAGACCAATATCCTTTCTTTAAATGCGGCTATCGAGGCGGCAAGAGCAGGAGCAGCCGGAAAGGGCTTTGCCGTGGTGGCGGATGAGGTGGGAAACCTTGCCCAGAAATCTGCCAAGGCGGCACAGAATACCGGTTTACTCATTGAAGAAACCATTGAAGCTGTGGAAAAGGGTGCAAAAATCACCGAAGAAACTGCAGAATCCTTAAATTCCGTTTCCAAGAGTACGGAAGAAGTAAACACCTTGATCGAGAAGATTTCTTCTGCATCCAGCAAGGATTTGGAAGGTATCACTTCCTTAAATCAGGGCTTACAGCAGATTTCTTCCGTAGTACAGGCAAATTCCGCAACAGCAGAACAGAGTGCGGCAGCCTCCGAAGAGCTTACCGGTCAGGCCAATAAGATGAATGAATTGGTGGAGCGCTTCCAGTTGAAGGAAGAGTAAGAAATAAAAGCTAAGATAAAAGCTAAAACAAAAGCTAAGATAACAGCTAAATAACAGCTTGAACATTAAGAAAAAGCCTTTATGGATATAGGCCTGAAAAAGGGAAATCCGAACCCGATTTCAGCCCTGAATTCCATAGAGGCTTTTTTGTATTTTTAAAGTCCAAAATTCATAGACATTTTTTTTCCCTATGGTAAGATAGAAAACGTAATTTTATAAAGAATCGGTCAAGAGCTTAGGAGGAAAAAATGAATAAAGAGATTGAAACGAAGGCAATAAACAGTATCCGTATTCTTTCTGCAGATGGAATCCAAAAGGCGAATTCAGGACACCCCGGATTACCCTTGGGAGCGGCACCCATGGCATATACCCTTTGGGCGAAACACCTTCATTTTCATCCTGAGCATCCGGAATGGGATAACAGAGATCGCTTCGTGTTATCTGCAGGGCATGGTTCCATGATGCTCTATTCTTTATTACATCTTTTTTCCTTTGGGCTGAGCAAGGAAGACTTGATGCAGTTTCGTCAGCTGGGGTCCCTTACTCCCGGACATCCGGAATATGGTCATACCAAGGGCATTGATGCCACCACTGGCCCCTTGGGCGCAGGTCTTGCTATGGCGGTAGGTATGGCTATGGCGGAAAGTCATTTGGCGGCAGAGTTTAATAAAGAAGATTTAAAGCTGGTAGACCACCGAACCTATGCTCTCTGCGGAGACGGTTGTCTGATGGAAGGAATTTCTTCCGAGGCCCTTTCTCTTGCCGGAACCTTGAAGCTGGATAAATTGACCATCTTGTACGATTCCAACAAGATTTCTATTGAGGGCAATACAGACATTGCTTTTACGGAAAATGTGGAACAGCGTATGCAGGCCTTCGGTTTCAAGACCTTGACGGTTGAGGATGGTAATGATATCGAAGCGATTTCCCAGGCTATTGAAACCGCTAAGGAAGACTGTTCTGCCCCCTATTTTATTACGATTAAGACTCAAATCGGCTATGGCGTTCCCAAGAAGATGGGCAGTGCTTCCGCCCACGGAGAGCCCTTGGGAGAGGAAAATATTAAAGAAATGCGGCAGTTCCTAAACTGGGAAGAGGAGGAGCCTTTCCTTGTACCGAAGGAGGTTTATGCCCACTATGATGCTTTGGTAGAGGAAAAGAAGACTTCCTACAGTGCCTGGGAGGATTTAAGAGCAAAGTACGAGAAGGCATATCCCGAGTGTTATGCCAAGTACTGTGCTTATCATAATCCCGGAAGTGCAGCTTCTCTGTTGCAGGAAGAAAAGCTCTGGACAGCTGTGGAGAAGCCGGAAGCAACCCGTTCTTCCTCCGGAGAAGTGATTCAGATTTTAAAGGATTTGGTGCCGAATCTTTTCGGCGGTTCTGCAGACCTTGCCCCTTCCAACAAGACGGAAATGAAGGGAGAGGGATTTTATTCCCCGGAAAATCCCCTTGGAAAAAATATCCATTTCGGAGTAAGAGAGCTGGCCATGGCAGGCATTGCCAACGGAATTCTCCTGCATGGAGGACTTCGTTCCTATGTAGCGACCTTCTTCGTGTTCAGTGATTATGTAAAGCCTATGGCAAGACTGGCAGCCCTTATGGGATTGCCACAGATTTATGTATTGACTCATGACAGTATCGGTGTAGGAGAGGATGGACCTACCCATGAGCCTATTGAACAGCTGGCTATGCTTCGTTCCACCCCGAATTTCCGGGTGTTCCGTCCCTGTGACAGGCAGGAGACCGCAGCGGCCTGGTTCTCCGCATTGTCCAGCACGGATTGTCCCACAGCCATTGTACTAAGCAGACAGAATCTTCCCCAGTATTGTAAGGATGGAAGAGATGCTTTGAAGGGTGCCTATATTCTTTCCGGAGGAGAGCAGGAGCCTGAATTAATCCTCATGGCCACCGGTTCCGAAGTGGAGCTGGCAGAAGAGGCGGCTAAGGTGCTTAGAGGAGAAGGAAGAGCGGTTCGCGTGGTTTCCATGCCTTCCTTGGAAGTATTTGCTCTGCAAAGTCCGGAATATCAGGAGAAGGTATTACCGAAGTCCTGCAAAAAGCGCATTTCCATTGAGGCCCTTTCCACCTTCGGCTGGGGCAAATATGTAGGCTTTGAAGGAAAGAGTATCGGTCTGGATCGCTTCGGTGCCTCCGGCCCTGCCAAGTCCCTCTTTAAGGAATTTGGATTCACGGTAGAAAGAGTTGTGGAAGAGGCAAAGAGCTTATAAATTTTCTGTTCAAGGAGGGAAAGAGATGAAATTTTATATTGATACAGCGAATGTGGCGGAAATTCGAGAAGCCTATGATATGGGAATCATTGCCGGTGTAACCACCAATCCTTCTCTCATTGCCAAGGAAGGTCGGGACTATCAGGAAACCCTGAAGGAAATCGCCTCCTTTATGGACGGCCCCATTTCCGGTGAAGTACGGGCGGACAGTGACACCGCAGAGAAGATGATTGCGGAGGGACGTGAGATTGCCGCTTTATCCAAAAACATGGTAGTAAAGATTCCTATGACCGCAGAAGGTTTAAAGGCGGTAAAGGTGCTTTCCAAGGAGGGTATCAAGACCAATGTCACCTTGATTTTCTCTGCAAACCAGGCGCTTTTGGCAGCCAGAGCGGGAGCAAGCTACGTTTCTCCTTTCTTGGGAAGAATGGATGACATTTCCTCCGACGGCCTTATCCTGATTCAGGATATTATGGACGTTTTCAGCCAGTATCCGGACTTGGAAACCGAAGTGATTTGTGCTTCTGTAAGACACCCGATTCATGTTTTGGAATGTGCAAAGACCGGGGCGGATATCGCTACTGTGCCCTTCAAGGTTTTGTTGCAAATGATTTCTCATCCTCTGACAGATCAGGGAATTGAAAAATTTAAGGCAGATTATGCGAAGGCATTTCCAACGAGATATCGCACGCTTGCGAGCGACACTCGTTATAAATAAAGAATTGACATCTTTTTCACAGCACAGTATAGTAAAAAATGCTGTGAAAGATGACAATTTATGAGGGGACTATGGAAAAAAAAGGAATATCCCAGGCGGTAATACAACGTTTACCCAGAT
>NZ_CAUTEG010000091.1:0-9347 GCF_963537195.1 Oribacterium sinus
TAGCAGGGGCTTATAGCCCCGAGCAAACCACCCGTTTGACGGGTGGTAGTGATTGGGGAAAATCAATTCTAAAGATTCCGAAAAAGCTCTTGCTAGAGGAAGGATTTCTTGCTATATTGTGTTGGCATGTCTATTGCAACACAAGAATTTGTGTTTTATGAGAAAATTGAAGGGGCAAGGTTTTTCCAAGAAAAAGTGGCTTAAAGCCTTTTTTTATGCGAAAAAATAGAGCTGATACGGTAGTAGAGAAAGATGGGTGCTATGCAAACAATTATTAAAAGAGGCCTTTTGGAAGAGGACTATCAGGGAGAGAAGATTGAAAGAGCGATGGAAAAGGCCTTTCTCTCTGAGGGGATTTCTGTAGAGCAGGAAAAACTGCATTTTCTTTTGGGAAAGGTAGAGGAGAGTCTGGCAGAGAAGCATAGAGTTTCCGTAGAGGAAATTCAAAATGCCGTGGAAGAAGCCCTGATGCATAACGGGGATTACAAGGTAGCCAGAGCCTATATCCTGTACAGAGAGAAGAGAACTCTTTTAAGACATCTTCGCCAGCGAATCAAAGAGGAAATCGGAGATAATGAGATTGATGATGTACTTCGCCGTTGTCAAAAGGATTTTCCGGATTATGATTTGGCAAGACTTTCTGCAAAGTATCTGTCCTTAAGTAAGGGAGAACAGGAGCTTAGCAAGCGTTTGGCTCTCCTCACCAGAGCGGCGGCAGAGCTTACCACCCAGGAGGAACCGGGCTGGGAAAGAATTGCGGGAAGACTTCGTTCCTATCATTTCCATAAGGAATTAAAGAAGGCGGAGGAGAGCAGAAATCTCCACAGCTTTTATGATAAGTTGGTTTATCTTACAGAGCAGGGACTTTACGGCGCTTATATTTTAGAGCACTATTCCAAGGAAGAGGTGGAGGAGCTTGCCAAGTTTATCGACCAGAGCAGAAATGACCTTTTCGGTTATTCCGGCCTGGACCTTCTTCTGTCTCGATACCTGATTCGGGATCATCAGCATGTGGTTCTGGAAAGTCCCCAGGAAATGTATCTGGGCATTTCCATGCACCTTGCCATGAAGGAAAAGGAGAACCGTTTACAGTATGTAAAGGAGTTCTACGATATGATGAGCCTTCATCAGGTAACCATGGCCACCCCTACCCAGTCCAATGCCAGAAAGCCCTACCACCAGCTAAGCTCCTGCTTTATTGATACGGTTCCGGATTCCTTGGACGGCATTTATCAGAGCATTTCCAAGTTTGCGGATGTTTCCAAATATGGCGGTGGTATGGGAATGTATTTCGGAAAGGTGCGTTCCAGAGGGGGAAAGATTCGCGGCTTCGAGGGAGCCAGCGGCGGTGTCATCCGTTGGATTCGTGTGGTAAACGATACTGCGGTGGCTGTGGACCAGTTGGGAATGCGCCAGGGCGCGGTAGCTGTATATCTGGATGCTTGGCATAAGGATTTGCCGGAATTTTTACAGTTAAAGACCAATAACGGGGATGACAGAATGAAGGCCCATGATGTTTTCCCGGCAGTATGTTATCCTGACCTTTTCTGGAAAAAGGTGAAGGAAGACTTAAACCAGGAATGGTACTTAATGGATCCCCACGACATCTTCCTGGTAAAGGGCTATTGCCTGGAGGACTTCTACGGAGAAGAGTGGGAAACTCGCTATGAGGACTGCGTACGGGACAACCGAATCAGCAAAAGAGTCTATGTCTTAAAGGATTTGGTGCGTTTGATTCTGAAATCCGCTGTGGAAACCGGAACTCCCTTTGCCTTCTACAGAGATACCGTGAACCGGATGAATCCCAACAAGCATAAGGGAATTATCTACTGCTCCAACCTTTGTACGGAAATCGCCCAGAACATGAAGGAAGCGGAGATTTGCGAGCGGAAGGTAGTGACCAAGGACGGGGATGAAGTGATTGTCAGCACCGTAAAGCCGGGGGACTTTGTAGTTTGTAATCTGGCTTCCCTCTGTCTTGGCAATATTCCGGTGGAAAATCAGGGAGAGCTTGAGAGAATCACGAAGACTGTTGTCCGGGCTTTGGACAATGTTATTGACTTAAATTTCTATCCGGTAGCAGAGGCGGAGATTACCAACAAGCGTTACAGAGCCATCGGTCTAGGGGTTTCCGGCTATCACCACATGCTGGCAAAGCACCATATTGCCTGGGAGTCTCAGGAACATCTGGACTTTGTGGATAAGGTTTTTGAAAATATTAACTATGCGGCGATTAAGGCCAGCAGTGAATTGGCCAAGGAAAGAGGTGCCTACAGTGCTTTTGCAGGCTCTGAATGGGAGTCCGGAGAATACTTTAGCAGAAGAAATTATAACAGTCCCCGTTGGGAGAGTTTAAAGCAGGAAGTTCATGAGGGCATCCGCAATGCCTGGATTTTGGCTACTGCCCCCACCAGCTCCACCTCTATCTTGATCGGAACCTCCGCCGGCTTAGACCCCATTATGAATCGCTTCTTCTTAGAAGAGAAGAAGGGGGCAATTTTACCCAGAGTGGCACCGGAACTTTCTATGGATACCTACTGGTACTATAAGTCTGCCCATCAAATGGATCAGACCTGGTCCGTACGGGCGGCGGGACTTCGCCAGAGACATATTGACCAGGCCCAGAGCTTTAACTTCTGGATTACCAATGAGTATAAGATGAGTGAGCTTTTGAACCTTTATACATTGGCATGGGAGTGCGGGGTCAAGACCATTTACTATGTAAGGTCTAAGGCATTGGATCCGGAGGATTGCGAGTCCTGCTCTGCATAAGGGATTAATCGCTTCCCCTGTATATGCCGCTAAAGGCCTGCTGCGTTTCCTACTCGCCCCATGCGCCGATGCACTCGTGCTCCTTGCGAACTCGCTTCGCTCAGACACGCACCGCACTCGTTGCTAGCATGGGGCTCCTAACGGAAGCCTCGCAATGGCCTTATCACGGCATATACAGAGGAAGCTTCGTAATGGCCATATCACGGCGTATACAGAGGAAGCCTTGTAAAATTCTCCCTTATGCGTGGAAGCATTTATTTATAAAAATTGAGCTTCGGCTTTTAAACAAAAAGAATGGATTACTCTACTGTTTCAATGCAGTAGGAAAGGAAATAGAGTATGGAAGAGATTAAGCGTAAGCCCTTATTTAACCCGGAAGGGGATATTGATGTTCGAAATCGTAGGATGATTAATTTCAATACGACCAATATCAATGATTTTAACAACATGAGATATGAGTGGGTGTCGGACTGGTATCGTCAGGCCATGAACAACTTCTGGGTTCCTGAAGAGATTAATTTAAATCAGGACAAGAGTGATTATCCCAAGCTTTCCGAGGCGGAAAGAAGAGCCTATGATAAAATCCTGAGCTTTCTGGTGTATTTGGATTCTTTGCAATCCGCAAACCTGCCCAATATTTCCCAGTATGTTACGGCAAATGAGGTGAACCTTTGCCTTTCCATTCAGACCTTCCAGGAGTGTATCCATAGCCAAAGCTACAGCTATATGCTGGATACCATTTGTAACCCTACGGAAAGAAATGATATTCTCTACCAATGGAAGACGGATGAGCATCTCTTACGGAGAAATGAGTTCATCGGAAACCTTTACAATGAATTTGTGGAGCAGCAAAGTAAGGATAGCTTCCTAAGAGTCTGCATTGCCAACTTTATTTTGGAGGGAATCTACTTCTATTCCGGCTTTATGTTCTTCTATAACTTAGGAAGAAACGGAAAAATGCCCGGTTCCGTACAGGAAATTCGCTACATTAACCGAGATGAAAATACCCACCTTTGGCTCTTCAGAAATATGCTTTTGGAGTTAAAGAAGGAAGAACCGGAGCTTTTTGATGAGGCTCATATTGCGGAAATTACCGAGATGGTGAAGAAGGGTGTGGAGCAGGAGATTGCCTGGGGACAATATGTAATTGGAGACTCCATTCCCGGTCTTAACGGAAAAATGGTGGAGGACTACATCCGTTATTTAGGAAACCTTCGTTATCGCTCTCTGGGCTTAGCTAATCTTTATGAGGGTTATGAGAAGGAGCCGGAATCCATGAAATGGGTATCTCAATATGCGGATGCCAACATGGTAAAGACAGACTTTTTTGAGGCTCGTTCCACAGCCTATGCCAAGAGTACAGCCATTGAAGATGATCTGTAAAAATGATGGAAATCGCATTTCCGTTTATCCGGAAAAATATGCTTTTTTATTCCATAGAATAATTTAATAGGCATTATTAATTCTTTCTGAAATCTATAGAAAATCTTATAAAAAGCGGTTACTTTGACGAAAATCGAAGTAACCGCTTTTGTGTTAGAAGGAGGCATTTTGCATTCTCCTTTGCATTAGATAGAGATAGAGGGAAAGGCCGAAAAGGGAAAAGTGTGTTCGGCTGATATAGAGGCAGAAAAGGAAAGGAAGGAATGGAAGAAAAGCTATTTGTACGAAGAGATGATATACAGATTGGCATGCAGCTGGGTGAGTCGGTAAAAGACATTCGTGGAAGAGCCATGATTGAAAACGGCGTTTATCTGGATGCCTATCAGGTGCGCTATATCAAAGAAAAAAAGCTGCCGGGAATCTATATTTACCGGGTGCGAGATGATAAAGACATCAAAATTCCGGAGAAAACCAAGCAGATTATTCGCCAGCATAGAAAACCGGATCGTGCTAAAATTCAGCTTTCCGTGGAAATGAAGAAACAGCTGGAAGAAAGAATGAACCATATCTTCGACCACACGGAGGATAAGGATTTTGCCACCAACTCTTTAGATATTTTCGGTGAGCTGGAATCAGCCATCTTCAAAAATGATGCGGTGGCGATTGATGTGAACCTCATTAAAATCAGTGATGAGTACACCTTTAAGCATAGTGTGGATGTGGCGGCCATTTCCATGATGATTGGAAGAGAATACGGTCTGCCTAAGGAAGAGCTTCACCAGCTTGGGATTGCAGGCTTACTGCACGATGTGGGAAAAGCCAGAATCCCCAATGAAATTTTAAATAAGCCCGGAAAATTGACGGATGAAGAATTCAAGGTGATTCAGAATCACAGCCTATTCGGCTATGAAATCTTGAAGGAAAAGAACAGCTTTTCCCCCATTATTTTGGACGGTGTGCTGCATCATCACGAGAAGATGAACGGAATGGGCTATCCGGACAACTTGGGCAGCAGCCAGATTTCCCTGTTTTCCAGAATTATTTCCGTGGCGGATGTCTTTGATGCACTGGTAACCAAGCGCCCCTACAAAGGACCGATTACCGGAAGAGAAGCCATGGAAATGGTCTTGGCTATGGGCTCCGAGTTGGACAACGCTATCATTCAAAGCTTTATTGAAAGCGTGATTCTCTATCCGGTAGATACCATAGTGGAACTGTCCACAGGACAGATGGCCAAGGTGGTAGAGAATAACAAGCGTTATCCCACAAGACCCAAGGTGGTAGAGCTGCAGACCGGAATGGTTTATGATTTATGTCATGACATGGAATGTAACAAAATCATAGTTTTATAATATACAGAGGAAAAGGGATGGGAGAGTAGCTCCCGTTCCTTTTTCTGTTTTTAATGCATTGGAAATATGGAGAAAATCCACTTTTCTATGAATAGGTCCGGAAAAGGGGTAATCTGAGCCCGCCGGTACTTGCTGAAAGCGAAGCTTGAAGCTTAGTACCGATGCGTGGCGAGCTTAGCGGGAGCGTGCCCTCTTTCCGGACCTGTTCTATAGAAAAGAATGTGAGTGCTTATTATACATCCCTTTTCCTCTGTATATTTTAAATACTTTAAAGAGAGGAAATTTATGCTATACTAAATCGTAAAATGCTTTTTTCAAAAAAGCGGGGTCTAGTCCTTTGCGGTAGTAAGGGAGTTACAGGAGGCTTGGATGAAGAAATATGATGTAGCGATTGTTGGTGCAGGACCGGGAGGAATTTACGCGGCTTACGAGCTGATGAAAAAAAACAGTAAGCTTTCCGTGGTGGTTTTGGAAGCGGGACATAGCCTGGAAAAGAGACATTGTCCTATCGACGGAAAGAAGATTAAAAGCTGTATTTCCTGTAAAAGCTGTTCCATTATGAGCGGCTTTGGAGGAGCCGGAGCCTTCTCCGACGGAAAATACAATATTACCAATGACTTTGGGGGAACGCTTTACGAATATATCGGAAAAGAGGAAGCTCTTTCCCTGATGCGTTATGTAGATGAAATCAATATGGAAAATGGTGGAGAAGGAACAAGACTTTTCTCCACTGCAGGAACAAAGTTTAAGAAGCTTTGCATGCAGAATCGTTTAAAGCTTTTGGATGCTTCCGTTCGCCACCTTGGAACAGACATCAACTACGTGGTATTGGAAAATCTTTATGCCAAGCTTAAGGATCAGGTGGAATTCCATTTTGATTGTCCGGTGGAGAAGGTGGAAAAGCTGGAGAATGATGGCTTCCATCTCCATACCAAGAAAGAAGATTTCTATGCGGATAAATGCATTATCTCTGTAGGTCGTTCCGGAAGTAAGTGGATGGAAACGGTTTGCAAAGACATGAACATTCCCACCAAGTCCAACCGTGTAGATATCGGTGTTCGTGTGGAGCTTCCTGCCGTAATCTTCTCTCATTTAACCGATGAGCTTTATGAGAGTAAGATTGTTTATCGTACCGAGCTTTTTGAGGATAATGTACGTACCTTCTGCATGAATCCTAACGGTATCGTGGTTAATGAAAATACCAACGGCATTGTTACCGTAAACGGACACAGCTACGAGGGAGAAGAGCAGCATACGGAAAATACCAACTTCGCTCTTTTGGTGGCTAAGCATTTTTCTGAGCCCTTCAAGGACAGTAACGGATACGGTGAGAGTATTGCCCGACTTTCCAATATGCTGGGAGGCGGTGTAATCGTTCAGCGTTTCGGTGATTTGGTGCGAGGAAGAAGAAGTAACCATAAGAGAATTGAAGAGGGACTGGTTCAGCCTACTCTTCAGGCTACTCCCGGAGACTTGAGCCTGGTACTTCCCAAGAGAATCTTAGACGGCATTATGGAAATGATTTATGCGCTGGATAAGATTGCTCCCGGTACAGCCAATGAAGATACCCTTCTTTATGGAGTAGAGGTTAAGTTCTACAACATGGAAGTGGCTCTTGATGAACATTTGGAATCCTGTGTAAAGGGGCTCTATGTGATTGGAGACGGTTCCGGTGTGACCCACTCCCTTTCCCATGCCTCCGCATCCGGAATCTTCGTAGCTAGAGAAATCGCAGGCTAGTTATACAAAGAAAAATTTCTGATCGAAAATAGAAGTATATATAGTAATAAAGGACTTAAAAAGTCTAAAAAAGACCGACCATAGGGCAGTGTTGCCTTGGTCGGTCTTTTGAGTATGTTCGGAAATGTTCCGGAAGGCCCATGATATCCGCTTTTAACGAGTATTGCCGGCGTAGCCTCCGGATTTACGTTTAATGAAATGCTTTCAACTTTTCCCATATGGCTTTAGAAGCATATTTTTCTTTATCTTTTTCCTTGTCGAAGAGGGGGCTTCCGAAGGGAAGAAGCTTTTCTTTCCAATAGTTTGCATACTCCGCTCCGCTTTCTTTTTCTAAAAGGCTTTGATACAGCTTTGCAATTCCTTCGGATTGTAAAATCACATAATCGGAATGCACCGGAGCGGGCATAATCACATAATTTTCCGCATTCACAATGGCTTTTCCGTCTTCCTTATCTTTTAAATCAATTTCGGAAGTAACAAACCAAGGAATATAAATCAACTGTTTCGTACAGGACTTTAGCTTTTTGCTAAAAAAGGCCGGATCAAGCATAAAGCTTAAGTTATATTCGTCACAGGGATCATTTATGAAAATAAGATCCGGAGAAATCTCCTTTAAATCGATAGTCCTAAAATCCAAAAGAGAAGGATTGTCTTTTCCCAACTCATCTTCATATAAAACATAGTCCCATTGTGCCGGAGAACAGCCTCCCAGCCCATCTTTGTAATAATAAGGAAGGGGCATAAGGAAACAATCCACAGAGTCATCTTTATTTGCCTCTAAAAACAGCCCTCTCATGGACTCCCAACGAGAGTAAAGGGAAGGAAGAAAAAACAGGCGCGGCTTTTGGGATTCTGGCTTATTTTCTTCTTTAAAGATAGATAATACATTTGATCTTTTCTTTAAATCATTTTTATCGATAGGATATTCGTAGAAAAGCTTTCCTCCGATTCCATCCCTGTAGGCTGATTCCATTTTTCGATATAAAGGATAGTCGTGCGCACCGCCGGCTTTTTTTATTTGCTCATAATGATCGTATTTTTCGGAGATAACCTTCTTGTATTCCTTTGGCACCGGCAGAGCAAGAAATTCAAAATCCAAATAGCTTTGTTCGCTGTACCATTGTTCTTCAAAAATTCCGTTACCCTGTTCTTTATAAAGAATTAAATCCAGCAAATAAGCAATCTTGGTGCCGCCATCTTGATTAAATTCCTTAAAGCAGTCATTTAAAAGATGAAGGACAGTTTTACGATAATCCGATGAATGGAAAAGGTCTATACCATAATGATATTGTACCTTCTTCGCTTCTTCTTGCAGAACCGCTTGATTCTCTCCTTCTATAGAAGGGAAAGAAGCCAGGATACACAAGGATTTCAAAATTTCCTCCCGTTGTTTTTCCTTCTTCGGATCTTTTGCAAGGTAGTCATAAGGGAAAATGTCAACACCGGCACCGTAAAGGTAGTTGTGATATTTTCCGATAGCATCAGTGGAAATCAGCATTTCTCTATGCTGAACGGAACTGAAAAGCTCGTAGTTTCCGCTGTTATCCTCCGGAGAGCGGAAAACCAATTCTTTAGGTAACTCATCATTAGCCACTTTTGCGAAGATTTCGTAATCCTTTCGCAGCATCATAATGTCAATGTCATCATCCCAGGGAATAAAGCCTTTGTGGCGGATGGCACCCAAAAGATTTCCATAATCAATAAAATAACGAAGTTTATGTTTTTCGCAAATTTTATCAATTTCAACTAAGATTTCCAATTCCGCAGCCCAAGCCCGTTTCATCATGGCGGGAATAAAAAAACCTTCTCTAACCTCATCCAAAAAGAAATCTATTGGAAACTCCATCGTTTGTACTCCTTTTCCGTAAATGTATATCCATTATATACTTCGGTAAAAAGAAAGCTATCATTATTTAAGCAAGGGAAAAAACTAAACTACAAAATATGGAAGCCAAGCTGGCATATCTTGTATCTTAAAAAAGAGAAAAATCTTTTTCAAAATAAATCTACAATTTTTGTTGACAAGCTTAAGCTCAAGTGTTAATATACACAAGCTGTCGCAAAAAACAAGACAGCAAAAAGCAGAAAGAAAGCAAGGAA
>NZ_CAUTEG010000092.1:0-9187 GCF_963537195.1 Oribacterium sinus
TGCTTACATTCTGTACATGCTAATATAATCTTTGTACGCACGGCTTTCACCTCCAATGATTTTTAACTTCGCATGACTACGAAATTAGTGCATAAAAAATAGGGCGTTGCCCCAAGTTCTGCTATAGGATAGCATGGAGACTCGCCCTATGTCAAGGAGTTTCGATGTTCTAAGCGCTTTATTTTTCTATTGTCCTATTCCTCGCCCTTTAATTGCACTTCTGTCTTGTAGTGCTTTGTGGACTTTAAGAACTTCCCGAAAAGGTCGGAGGTTTTTACCTTCAATGTGGCAATGTTATGGCAGGGATGGGCACAGAGATATTCCTCCTTCATCAGATCCTTATCCACCAAAAGCTCTACCAGATCCTCTTTATCATGAATCAGTCCGAAAATGGAGGAAGAGCCCGGTGTGCATCCCAGCACCTCTTCCATCTCCTCCGGCTCAGCAAAGGAAAGTCGGGACACCCCAAGCTGTGCGGAAAGCTCCTTGGTTTTAAAGGGCTTATCTCCCGGCATCAGGAGCAAATAGTAATAGCTGTGCTTACTATTGGTTAAAAACAGATTCTTGAAAACCTTTGCCCCCAGAGCCTCCTCAATGGGGATACAATCCTCCATGGTATGTGCCTCCGGATGGTCTACTCTCTCATAGGCAATGCCCTGCTTGTCCAGATAATCGTAAACCGCAAGCTCCTTCTTGCTTCTGCCTTCATTTTGTGCCGGTCTTCCTTTTTCTACTTGTAATGCCATTGGACTTTTCCTCCATGTTCTTTCATTGTTCGGGTTTTCGTTTCAATACTTTTCAAACTTCTAAACTAGTTTTTGAATTTATCTTCCAAAGCAGATTGACAATTTCTTAACTACTATACCATAGAATGAGGAAAATGTTTTAAAGTTCTTCCGATTTACAGAGATAGTCTATAATCACATCTATCATTTCTTTGACTTTTCGGTACTGCTCCTCAGCGCTGGCTTTCGAGACAATATAAAAATCATCATAATCGCAGCTATTTCTAATTTGAAATGCGCTACTCAGATATTTAGAATATTTTCTTTCAAATATCTCTGTTTTAATATAGCTTTTCTGAAAGTAAGCGATTACCCCGGCATGTTTAGAAAAGTCTACTTGATCTTTAGCCAGTACAGCCCTAACTGCTGAAAATAAAGCATAGTATGAGCGACCAATGGAATCTTTATATTGTCCTGCTTCTAAAAGTATATATGCAGACTTCAATTTTTCTTTTGCTACATCGATTCTGTATTGTATTAAGTCATCCAACGATAATGCCCTCCTTATCTATATTACGGTAATAAGGTAGCTTATCTTTATACTCAAGAAATTCTTCATAGGGTATTACAACAGGCGACACTACTGCATCATGCTCCAAGCCGATATCTGAAGCTTTATCCCATACTTCTTCCAGTTTCTTTTGCAATTCCTGTCTTTCTCCTACCACTATCGCAGCAAAGTCTATATCCGATTCATCATCAAAATCACCTCTGGCGAAAGATCCATACATGACTATATTTTTAATAGATTGTCCGTAAATATCTCGGTATGCTTCTACGATTTGACTGGTAATTTTATTAAGCTGAGTTTTATCACACATTGTAATCCCTCCTTCCTATAGAATTAATCTAATTATATATTCTATGTATCACATCGAAAGTATGCAAGTCTTTAAGCATTCCTTTAGCTCCTTACTGTCTCCGTTATCATAATACTGTAATAGAGTCTCGTTAAACTTCTCTCCTTCAGACTTTCCGATACTAAGAATCCCTATCCCTGCTTCCATAAGTATTTTGCTGGCAAATATTGTTGCTGTTCTTTTGTTCCCATCCCAAAAGAGCTGATGATAGACGATATAGCAAAAGCTTTCCAATGCTTTCTCCACCGTATCGGATATGGAAAGAATCTTATGTAGCTCTTCCTTTACTTCTTCTTCCTTGGGTATTTCAGGCATGTACTCCGTTCCGCTGATGCCGACTTTACCTGTTCTCAAACTTCCCCAAGCCAAGCTTTCATTGCGAGAGACCATTTCGTTTAATTTACAAAGGAAGTCATAGTTCGTTGCGCTTTCAAAATTGTTGATACAATAACGCCAGGCATCTCTTAGGTTCAGCACTGTCTGTATATCGGAAACCGGTACCTGATTCACGATTCCGCCATCCAATATAGTCTGCGTCTGAGAGAAGGTAACGTTCACACCTTCAATGTAAGCAGTATTAAATACCAATTCTGTAAATAATTTTTTTGCCAAAAATACTGTTGTTTTTTTATCCATTGCTATCCTTTGCTCTATATTTCTATTTATTGCATTATATTCTTTCTCTTATGTGATTAAACTATTCGTCCTCTAAGTATGATGTAGCTTTAAAAAGCCTTATCTTTGCATGACTCAACTTTTCAAGCATACAGCCTGTGAATATTTATAGCCTAAAATTTATTATAGTACAAAAAACTTCCAAGGTTAACTTGGAAGTTTTTTAGAACAAATAGATTTTCATCTAGGACATATAACACCATGTCCCACGGTGTCACACCAGTTGCTTCTACAACTTTTGCACTTATATTTTTTAGGATAAGCATTAGGTGCTTTTCACTTCTTCCTCTTTCGCTCAACTTAAGCTATGATTCGTCAATGAAGTTGCTTAGCCTGAAGTGCCTTTCGGCTTGTCCATCCTTGGGTTTTTGCGATTCTGAAAAAATCGCATCGAATCAAATCCTTAGTTGATTGTATATGGCTGAATCTTTAGATTTAGCCTCTATTCTCTTTCTTCTGTCCCTGCTTTTTATAACCAAGTCCCCAGAAAAGAAGAGACATGAGGGATAATGCTGCAAAGAGTCCGTATAATGCCATGAAGCTTGCATCTCCAGTTGCTACCTGTCTCAATGCTCCCAATACTTCAGGAACCTTTGGTTCCCTGTCTACGCCGAGAACTCCGGGTTCTACGCTACTAGGTCTTGTTGCACCAAGTACGGAAGGATTACTGGGATTCGGATTCGGGTTCGGGTTTGGATTAGGATTTGGGCCAGGATTAGGACCTGGATTCGGGCTAGGAGGATTTCCACCACCGCCTCTGTTATAACGGTTATAGAAAGAAATATCTCCGTGCTTTGCAGAATTCTCTCCGGTTCCTACCCAGAATACCGGTAAAATATATGGAGATACGGCATTTCCATTGGCATCTCTAGTAACTTCCGTGGTCTTTACCAAAAGTGTATAGGTTCTACTGTCGTAGGTGAAATTGCTCTGTGTTCCTACAGTCTGCTTGATTGTATACTTGTAGTCACCTTCTGTGGTATATACAATCTCCGGAAATTCCAGGATGTAATCCTTTGCTCCGTTTCCTGTAACGCTAACCTGATTCGGTGATGGTAATGGAGCGTTTGGATTGGAAGGATCTCTTTCAATCGTAACTGTATAGGTTTCCTCCGGTGCAGCGCCTGATGTGCTAATCTTTACCGGAATCTTTAAGCTTGCACTTTGCGCAGCTGCCTGGGATGAGAATCCCAATCCTGCGGAAAGGAATAGCACCGCTGATAATACTGTACCAGCCTTTATTAAAATGTCTTTTGCTTTCATTTCCGTTTTCCTCCCTTTATGGGTTTACTCTTGCTAATACAACAACCCTACCATTTGTTTCCAGCGATACACAGGTGGAGAGTGCCATGACTTGATCACTTTCTTTCATCCCGATATCTCTAAAGTTTGTGGAATGCTTTTTCAAATATTCCACCAGTTCCATAATGTGCCCTTTTTTGCCGTCTACTTGATAAATATTATGGTCATAAGCATCACATTCGATAGCGGCGAAAACCTCCATCTTGCGTGCTCTGCCGTCCGGCATAAAAAGATTTCCTGTGAGATGTTTATCGAAGTAATCTTTATCAATATACTCCATGACATCTCCGTACATCCCTCCGTTATCCATATGGTGTCCATAGGTCAGCATATAGGGATCCGAAAAATCCGCCTTATTATAGGCGCTTAAGAAAATTGACCCTGAAAGGGAAAACTCTCCTGTTACCTCCTTGTTCACATACTCCATGTCGTCTCTTCCCTGAACCATGGGGTAGTCAATGTGGGTTCCGTCAATGGTTATCCAGCCTCTTGTATCCGGATTGATTTTTAGTAACTCTTCCAGACTTAATCTGGTTTCTTCCGGATTCTCCACTGAAGGCTTGTACTTCAGTAAATCTCTTCCTAAGAATGCACCTGACATTGTGATGTAAGTGTCCCAAAGGGAGTATCCACCAAATGCTAACATGATAACCATGAGGACAATTGCCAGCATAGATAAAACTCTATCACCGGCTTTAGCGGCTTTTGCTGCTACATCCATTCTTTGTCCTTTCCACTCCTTTTCCTGCTGTACACCGTGTGTACATGGGTTTCTTGAAAGCTTCAAAAAACCAATCTACATACGTTTTCAGTATCCCTTCCGGGTGGCAAAGCCACCCGGAGTTTTTGATACTGATTCAAAATATCTTGTTTTCTTACTTTCGTGCTATTTTTGGAGAAGAAGAATTTATGCTCTACGGTAAGTTAACGCCATATTCTGAAAACATTATAAGTTGGAAAGATTTATTCCTCTTCCTTCTTGCGGTTCATGAATACTACACCTAATCCGCCGGCAACTGCAAGCATCATAGCGTAAGGAGCAACATTCATAACGATACCTGTAGGAGTAACAACATCCTTAGTGTTCTTGATATCTACTGCAGCATCATCCTTAACGGCATTGAAGCTAGCTTCAAATCCGGAAACTGCAAGATTCTTAATAAAGTCTTCTTTTCCTGCAACTGCTCCAGCGGTCATTGTATAGGTGTTATTACCCTCTCGAACGGTTACCTTGTCACCCTTTGTTAAACCGGTAATAGTAAATCCGTCGTTTTCACCAACTTCAAACGGTCCAGATTCTACACCCGCAGTTAATGCCTCTACTCCGTTTAATTTAATGTTTCCTTCCGCATTAATGTTGTATAACTCACTTCCAGTTTGTCCTTTTGTATCTGCTGGAGTTACTGTTACATAAAACTGGAACTTTTCACTGTGGTTAGCATAGGATCCAAAAATCTTCTTTCTTACAGTCACTTCATGAGTTGTATCATAAGGATTATCTGGATTTTCTGGAGGTGTTACAGGAGGAATATCTGGATTCTCGGGTGGTGGCAACTCTCTACCATAGTTGTTGTCAATACCTTCAACCTTGGTATTGTCAATTTTTCCGTCAGCCCCCCTCTTTACACGTACCACAGTGGTAGTGAATTGTGCCTTATTCTGCGCATCTAAATACTTTAAAACGAAAATCTTAAACTCGGACTTTGTATAGTAGATACCTTCGTATTTAGCATCTACCTCGTGCATGTCATACTCGTAGAATCCTAAATCAGTGAACTTGCTTTCATCAACGTGGATGTTAGCATTAGACTTGAAGATTCCATAATCTGCGCCGGTCTCATCTCCGAATTTTTTAGCTTTAGGAGCAAATTCAGCACCTGTAATGGTAACACCGTTAGCAGGTCCCGGCTTAGTAGCCTCAGTGTGAGACTTTTTGTCTGATCCAGTGTAGGTATAAGATCCTGCATTCTTAGCCGGAGTAACCTCAAAATTGAATGTTGTCTTTGGTGCGAGAGTCTTACCATCGGTGTGGACTCTCTTCTCAAACTTTACATCCTGTGCGAATGCAGGCACAGCCATAGACATTACCATCATTCCGGATAATGCCAGAGTTGCAAGCTTGTTTAAATTCTTTCTCATCTTGTTCTCCTTTTTAAAAAATAGTAGAAACGTTGTGTGATTTATAATTAGAAGGCGCGACCCTTCGAATTATTAAAGTGACTTGTTGAGTTTCAGCTCACGTTGTATCGAGATACATCCTTCGGCTTCGTGGGCGTTCCCTCGCCAATTTACCATGCCGTACCATGTCTGAACCTCCTTTCTTTTTCCTAAGAAAAAAGACTTATATTTGTTTTTTCTTTGCCGATAGTGTTACTAAAGGCAAATATTCAATCCGCTTCTGCTACAGATGCAGCTGTTGTAGTGACGCAGGAGTCGCCATTTCAACTCCTTTCGTCGGTCTTCTGTTACGAAGTTCTTTTCCAACTTCTGTCCTGCAACAGATGTATCTGTAGCAGAAGCGGGTGAATGTTTAATTGAGAATGTGCTGAAGAGGAGTCTTATACTTCTCTTCTTTTTTTGCTAATGGTGAGGTATGCCCCTGCCATTGCTACAAATCCAAAGATTCCGAAGAGGTATGGTGTAATATCTCTTACAATACCGGTTGGAACCGGAACCTTGGTCGTTTTGTTAACAAATTGTACAAAATAATGATCTTTAACACTTAATCTGTCACATGTAAACCAGTACTTTGCTGCAGAATCCGGTACTAAGTCGCAGTAATCCAAATCAGTTTCTGATGTTTTATTCTTGTACACTTCAGGTTGTGTAAATCCTTCAACTTTCAACTCTGAAAAACTGTACTTCAAATCTTCATCTAATGAGAATTCCAGTCTTTCCTTGTTCCTAAGCTTGAAATGTAGAGCATAAACTCCTGACTGAGGGGGTACTTCAACAATATCCGTAAATTTATTTTGTACATTAGTTGGGAATGTTTTCTTTAACTCTTCCAACTCTTGTATGCTAAATGCTTTTCCGGGTATCGGCTTATTTTGAGCATTTTTTGTGTCCGGATGATATACCCTTAGGTAAAAATCAAAGTCTCTCTTCTTATCTTCCTCGCTTACATAGCCATCAGATTTAAGCGCATTTTCCACTAACTTTTCAATAGTAACTTTCTTTTTAGGCTTCTCTTTGTTGTAATTATTTACAACTACCACCTGTGATTTCTCTGTTAGCTTAAATGGCTTTTCTTCAGTATTATTTTCTTTACTGATGAACTTATATAAATGTTCCTGATTTTGATATCCGTAGGACTTATTTGGAGCTGTTTCCACAACCCTGTACTTCTTATTCGGATTTAATCCGGATATTGTATAGCCTAAGGATAATCTATCATACGCTGCATTGTATACAACTTGATGTCTCTTTACAGTAATGTCGCCTACTTTGATGATTCCTTCTTTGCTTTGATCTTCGCTGTTGCCATCTTGATAAAGCTTGAAGCTAACATACTCTTTTTCTGTTCCATCATCTTGCACTTCATATACCGTAAAATTAATATCTCTTAAAACTGCAATTCCAAGATTTGTAAATCCTGATTTTGAGCTTCCTTCTTTACTCTTATAAGTTTGCCCCTCTAAATATGCCTTTCCTTCAAGTCCAAGAATCTGCTTTTCGATAACAATTTCTCTCTGTTGTACTTTTATGATTGGCTTATTATAGCGCTTTTCTTGAGGCTGTCCTCTCCACTTATAATTAAACTTTGCTTCATCATTAGTGAAAAGGCCTTTAATATCCGTTGAAGCTCCATACTGTTCATCAGGGCCAAATTTTCGACCGTTTAAGTATGTCTTGTAAATATCATTTAAATCCGTTCTTGCCTCACCGATATTTTTTTCTGCCTCGCCTTTTCTAAGCTTTTCATAAGCAATCTTACTTGGTTTAATCTTAGCTGTAAGTCGAATCTCATAGCCTGCCGGTAATTCAAAGTCCTCAGGATCTGTTTTTAACCCTATTTCTTGCCTGTTTTTTACCTTGTTCCAGGACTTTTCAGGTACCAGTTTATTTAGATTTAACTTATGATATTCATCTGGAGTCAATGCGCTTCCAACCGTTTCCACATTGTTGTCAGCAAGCTTATAGATTTCTGCAACGAGTTCTGTGTTGGCTACTAAGTCCACATTTTCACTAAATGTATCCTTAATAGTAATGTTCGTTGCTTTCTTTGGTGCAATCTTATCAGATAACTGCTTAAAGCTATTTGCCAAATTATCAGGAGTGGATCCATCAAAAATCTGACCGTCTGCACCTTTTGCAAGGGGTGTACCGGAACGAATATACTTTCTATTTCCGATTGATGCCCACTTTGGATCTAAGTCATAACCATGCTCTTCGGTTAATTCTCTCAAATGCTTCCAGTTTTGCTGGTTACCAACTCCAATTGTATAGAAGGCGGAATATCCTCCTACTTGAGCCAAATATCCTCTTGCCTGATTTAGGCCCACTCTACTGAAATCTCTACCATTTCCATAAGTATAGCCTTTTGCTAAGTTCTTTTCGTATTGGAATCTATCATTTCCAAACTTGAATCTCATGATTGTATCATCATAAAGACCGTCTGTAGCTGTATAGCTATAAGTAGGATCTCCATCAGATATCATAATGTATATCTTCTTGGCATCAGATCTAGGCGCATTGCCATCTCGAATTTTGTCGTTTGCTATTGCTGTTTTTCCAAATCCGTCAAGAACATATCTTAGTCCAATGATTCCTGCTGAGTAGTTTCTTCCATCTACCTCACCTTGATTTTCCGGCAGGCTCTTCAGTCTCTGTTTAAACTCCGCTGCATTTTTTGTATAACCATAAATTTCAGCATCGTTATAAGGAGTATCTTCAATTGTAAGATCATTCTCTCCAATAATAGGAACGCTGTATTTCTTAATTTCATTTCCGTTCGCATCCATAACCGAAACATTATTATATACAAATCGGTTATCCGCTACATTTACTGTTCTATTTCCTCCGAATCCTACAAGCGCATATTGCAGATCGTAGTTTTCATTTTGGGAGAGGCTATCTACTAACTTATTGATTTGCTCATTAACTTTAGCTTTACGGCTATTTCCTGTGGTCTCATAATCATTACTTGTATATCGAGCCAAGCCATTCTCTGTGCCGAATGGTAAATTCATACTTCTTGTAGTATCTACAAGGAATACAACATCCAACTTTTCTTTGTTTTTATAGCTTGTCTTAGCCGTTAAAGTTAAGTCATAGGTTCCATCTAGATTGTTGGTAATGTACTTTTCATTACTTTCTTCATGCTCATCCTGAATAGTTTGTCCCGTTTTATTTTCTAAGTCATAGACAAAATAAAATTCATATGCGCAATTCTTTTCGTAATGACCTGTTCCTTTTCTCAGTGTGTACCAAACATATCTTTGCCCATCAATGATATAACCCAAGTTATCAATCTTACTTATCCCACTGCGGAAATTTCCGTTATATTTTGTATTAGCGTCTTGATTATATTTATAATTAATATCGAAATAATCGTTAGTGTGC
>NZ_CAUTEG010000093.1:0-9181 GCF_963537195.1 Oribacterium sinus
AAGGCAAGATGATAATGCATTAGGAAAGCTGGCTAAAGACTTTAAAGAAGCCAATCCCCAAGAAATTCAGTCTGATGTTTTATCTCATAGAGTAGCCTCATTAAAGGAAGGTAAATTAGATAAGGAAGGAGAAAAGAAGATGAATGTTTTATTAGAAAAGTATAGAAAAAAAGCAGTAGAGGAAGGTATAGAGAAAGGTATGGAGAAGGGACAAAATCGTCTGGCTCTCTTGGTTGGTCGACTTCTGGAAGCAGGACAGATGGATGATCTTAAGAGAGTTTCTTACGATGAAGATTATCGGGAAAAGCTTCTGAAGGAGTTTGGGCTTTAAACTACCTTCTCATGAATTTATTCTCGAAAAACATCGGTGATTTTTCGTTTCCTTTATTTCAATACGGTAAGGCAAGATGATAATGCATTAGGAAAGCTGGCTAAAGACTTTAAAGAAGCCAATCCTAAGGAAATTCAATCTGAAATTTTGTCTCATAGAGTAGCCTCATTAAAGGAAGGTAAACTAGATAGGGAAGGAGAAAAGAAGATGAATGTTTTATTAGAGAAGTATAGAAAAAAAGCAGTGGAGGAGGGTATGGAGAAGGGACAAAATCGTCTGGCTCTCTTGGTTGGACGTCTACTGGAAGAAGGACAGATGGATGATCTTAAGAGGGTTTCTTACGATGAAGATTATCGGGCAAAGCTTTTGAAAGAGTTTGGGCTTTAAACGTTTACAAACTTTCGTTGAATAAAGTTTGTAAACGTGACTTGAAAAAGATATATAAATCTTTAGCTTTGATTAATAGGCAACAAAAATTCTACAATGTAATCATTCGATTGCATTTGCATTTTAAATCCTATAATATAGAGATTAGTAAATTCTAATTTCTATGGAGGTAAAATCATGGCTAGTACATTAGTGCAGTTTCGAACAGAGGATACAGAAAAACTAAAATCAATACAAATCTTAGATAAGTTAGGACTTTCTCTACCTGCATATCTTCGAATGTGTATGGCTAGACTTAATCAAGAAAATGGAATTCCTTTCAGTATGAACATCAGTCCTGAAAACAATCCCGGCATTAATGCCCTGAAAAAAGCCAGCAAAATTGCTGAAGAATACGGTATCTCCGATATGACTCTTGAAGAAATTAACGCAGAAATTGCTGAGGCAAGAAAATTCCCCAAATAAATCCTATGTTGTTACACCGCGTCAAATGCTTGACATTATCTTAAAAGACGTTGATCTATAACCTTCTTTCTGGCATTTAATCAATGGCTAAACAATGGCTTATCAATGCGTACTTTCCTAGCTGATAAAAGTGTTAATTCGTGCTATACTACCCACAGAATATTTATTTTGTGGGGAAGAAAATGGAGTATCAGGATCAGAAACAGCATATTGAATTAATTGCTATGGGTGCTTCTACAGGAGGAACCGAGGCGTTGCTTGCCGTATTAAAGGAATTACCGGGAAATCTGCCGCCCATCGTCATTACCCAGCACATGCCCCCCGTTTTTACGGGAATGTATGCAGAGCGTTTGAATCGTCTTTGTGCCATGGAAGTGCGGGAAGCAAAAGATGGCGACGAGCTCTATTCGGGACTTTGTCTTATTGCTCCCGGAGGGCTGCAAATGCGGGTTCATAAGGATATTTTAGGAGCCAGAGTTTCCTGCACCGAAGAAGAGAAGGTTTCAGGGCATTGTCCTTCCGTAGATGTACTCTTCCATTCCGTTGCAGAGCAATATGAGGCTTCCGCCATCGGCATTTTACTGACGGGCATGGGAAAGGATGGCGCCAAGGGACTTTTGGCTATGCATGAACAAGGTGCTTATACACTGGGACAGGATG
This sequence comes from Oribacterium sinus, assembly GCF_963537195.1. GTDB lineage: Bacteria > Bacillota > Clostridia > Lachnospirales > Lachnospiraceae > Oribacterium > Oribacterium sinus_A. The sequence goes on from NZ_CAUTEG010000093.1 coordinate 1,844, forward strand.
AAAAAAGTTCTGTGGTCTATGGAATGCCCATGGAAGCCTACAAGCTGGGGGCTGTAAGCCAGCAGGGAAATCTGGAACAGATTCCACAGTACCTATTACAAAGACTACGTTTCAACTAATACCGATTAGTAGACGTTTCAAGAGAGTTTTGGCATCAGCCTTATAAGATGGCTCTATCATCAGCCTTACAGAATTTCACGGTGATATTTCTCTGTAGAATTCTACAGCGGAATCAAATCACAATCTCCCCTCCATTTTGTTTGTTAAATATTAATATTTTCTATCATAAAAGAACAGGCTTTCTCTTTATAGCCTGTTCTTTTTTTGCCGATACATAAGTATAGAATGTTCCTCCTGAACCGGGAGGCCATGATTTTTTTGGAAATTTTTAGGATGATTTGTATATATTTAGGGAGATACCATGGGGTTCATCGGAACAGGATTAAGTAAATTAGGGGCAGCCAGTGCCCAGCAGCTTGGAATCGCAGCAGCCGCTTCTCTTTCCGTAATGGCAGTCAGCTTTTCCGCCATTGCCTATCAGGGTTATGTAACGGAAAAAAAGCAGGAGCAGGCACATAAGAAAAGCACTCTTACCGCTGAAAGCCGTTTTCAAGAGGTTTTTTATAACGGAAATTATGAGCAGGCACCTGCCGTATTGGGAGAAAATGAAATTGCCGGTACAGTAAGTGACAGAGAAGGTAGTGGAGACAGAGCATTACCCGCTGAAGGAAGCGCTGACGATACCAATACCTCCGGCGGTCAGGGCGGTTCCGGTTCTACTGCATTTTCTGCCAATGCAGACGAAAGCAGTTCTGCAGAAGCAACTACGGCAAATGCAGAAAGCACAGGCGCCACAGAGGCTGAATCTGCAACAGAAGAAAGTACAGAAACCATTACGGAAATTGTTGACGGACAGAATAAAAAAACGGTAAAGAACAATGTGCAGGAAAGTGTTGCTCCTGCTCAGGAAGCAAGCTCTGAAAATGTAGAAAATGCTTCTGAAGCAGCAAATGCCGCAAAGCCTGTGGCAGATTTAAACACTCCGGAAACCGTGGAGGAATCTGCGGCGGACGTCAGCAATGTTGGCGGACTTCCCGTAAAGTCCGATTCTTTTTCCCAGTTTTACGGAAGTTCCACCTTTAACGATTACAATGTTTTCTTAGATACTGCTATGGGTCCAATGACCTACTATAACCAGCATGACAGCCATTGGGCAAAATATCTTTACGGCGGACAGGACTCTATCAGTAAATACGGCTGTGGACCAACTACCGTAGCAATGATTGTTTCTTCCTTCGGAAATGTAAATGGAAGCATCACCCCGAAGGAAATGGCGGAATGGTCTTCTCATTATAAGTTCTATGCGCCTCAAAGCGGTTCTTATCATGATTATATCCCCTCTGCCCTCTCCGCCTTTGATTTAATGGTGGATTCGGTACAGGAAAGAACCCCGGCAAAGGTAGCTGAACTTTTAAACAGCGGACATATTCTGGTCGCATTGATGGGTAAGGGCGCATTAACCAATGGCGGACATTTTGTTATTATTACAAAGCAGAATCCAAACGGCACCGTATCTATCGCAGATCCCAACAGCTATAAAAAAACCCAGCAGGATTGGGATCCGGCACAGCTGATGAGGGAATTAAAGAAGAACTATGACGGCGGCGGTCCACTTTGGGCCGTAAGCAGTCCGAAAAATTACGGAAGATAAATAAGATAGCGCACGCCATGCGAATAATACTTGTTAAAGATATGATGGCGCAGTTCGCACACAATATTCATTAAGAATAGGTCTGAAATCGGGGCATAGGAAGATTATCCCTGATTTCAGACCTATTTTTTTTTTTAGAATAATATCTTTACTTCCTCTTTATACATATTCAAAGTCTTCTGCTGCCTTAAACCAGCTCTTTCTTCCTCCATGGAAGATAAAGGCTAAGATGGCAATGACCAGATATGCTATCGCGAATTGGGAGCTTGGATAAAAGCCAAGGGAGGCACTGTGAATAAATCCAAAGCAGGAAAGGACAAAACCTACGAGAGCCGTAATGGCCACCTTATCCAGTCTCTTGTCGATGACAAAGGTTACCATGGTTCCCAAGAGAATTCCTATAATGATGGCTCCGGACTTGGTTGCCGGCACGCCGTTCCACATCACACCGGCATCTTTAATCATTTGAGTAATCCCCGCATCATACTCGTTAAATCCGGAGGCCTGCATCGCGGTTTGCAGGTTGGCAAGGCTTAGAGCTCCCGTAATCTGGGTATACATATAGTCGGCAACGGGAGGCACCATGGCTACCGCAATCGCCGCATAATGCTTTTTATCATTGTCCTTAAAGGCCTGAGCCACCATGACCACTGCGCACCAAAGGAAGGTGATGGCACAAACTGCCGGAGGCACCACACTGTTGAGGAAGGTAAAGAGTCCGAAGATTCCTGCTGCCCCTAGAATCGCTCCGGAAATTACAGAATAGCCTATACCGGCCTCAGACTTCTTAAGTCCTGCATGTCCCAGCCAAACCGTATTGGGAATCACGCCTCCGCAAAGAGCGGAAAGCATGGTGCAAATGCCGTCTGCAAACTGGGCTTCCCGCACATTGTAATTATCTCCTGCCGCATTAGAGGCCTCCACATTATCCAAGGTCTCAATAAAGTTATAAATCTCCACCGGAATAATAATGGTTAAATACGGCGCCACAATGGCAAAGCCGTTAATCAGGTGCTCAATACTGTTGATTGGATTAGGAATATAGAAGCCTATTCCGCTAAAATCCGGTTGAATTCTGCCAAGACAAAGGGCATAGATGATTCCTCCCACAATCGCTATCACAAGTGGAGGAATCTGCTTCGGGAACATATAGCCCCCAAATAAGCCCAGCGCCGCCACAAAGAGGACAGGAAGACCTATCATCGGATCTCCTAAAATGTCAAATACCCCCTGGGTTGCCATCCAGATAAAGCCGATGCCCGCAACCGTACCCAAAAGAGCCGCTCTTGGAATTCTCTTCTTTAACCAAGGGCCGATAATGCCGCCGCAGAACTCTACAAATCCGCCGATAAAACAAGCTGCCACTCCTGCAGACCAGGCCATTTCCGGGTCTCCCAATGCATAGTGCAAAGGCATAATTACGCCATAAAGAAAAACAAACATGGCCGGAGTGGAAACTCCTGAGGGAAGGGCAGTCACATCCGCTCTCCCCTCCTTTTGAGATAATCTCCTTGCCATAAAGGCATAATAAAAGCATCCCAGCATAAGACCTATAGACATTCCCGGAATAACTGCACCGAATACGATTTTATCCGGCCATTTCAACACGCCTGACAGTGTTGCAATAACAATGAGATAGTTCACGATATTATTGGTAACCAGGTAAGTAATTCCGCCAATATCCCCTCTTCTAAACCATGGTACCAAAGCCTGATTTTTGTCCATTTCTTTCTCCCATTATCTAAATTTACTCAGTTCCACAAGATTTGCCAATATTTCACTTGACTTATAAAGACACACGGAAAAGAATCTACTCCGCTTCAATCGGAATAAAGGAAAATGTTGTCACATCAAAGAGCCCCATATCGGTAAGCTTAATCTCCGGAATTACTGCAAGAGACATAAAGGTCAAGGTCATCACCGGCTCTACCGTGTCATTTACTCCAAGCTCCTCATGGGCAAGCTTATGAATAGCTGAGAGCTTTTTGTCTACCCACTCTCCGCTTTGATCACTCATAAGCCCTGCGATAGGCATAGGCATACTTTCAATCACTTTGCCGTCCTTAACAAGAATAATGCCGCCTTCCTGTTCTTCCAGCGCTTTGATGGCAAATGCCATATCTTCATCATTTGCCCCCACGGCAATAATATTGTGAGAATCATGAGCAATACTTACCGCAATAGCCCCCTGTTTAATACCGTATCCGGCAAGAAGTCCGTTGGCAACATTTCCTAAAGCATGATGCCTTTCCGCAACACTTACCTTCACAATATCCACTTCCGGATTTCTCACGAAATTTCCGGCAGAATCAAGGTCTACAGTGGCTGTTGCCTTCTTCGTAACCACGCCACCGGGCAGAACCTGAATAAGATTTACCTTTTTGCTCTTCAGCTTTAACTTCAGCTTCTCCTTGGAGAAGTCGGCAATGTGTACACTGCCTTTTACGGTATCTATAGAATGCTTCTTCATTGCAGGAAGATACTTTCCATGCTCTGCGCAAAGCTCACCCTGAATCCATACCTTTTGAACCCGGAAATCCTTAAGATTGTCAAAGAGCACGATATCCGCTCTATAACCGGGAGCAATGGCTCCTCTATCTTTGATTCCAAAGCATTCACAGGCATTGATGGTAGCCATTCGTATAGCTTCCACTGCATCAATCCCGGCTTCCACACACATCCTGAGGTGATTGTCCAGATGTCCCTCATGTAAAATCGTCTTAGGCTGTCTATCATCGGAGCAAAGAATACAACGTCTCGTATTCTGTGAAGTAACTCCCTTAACCAGCCTTTCCAAGTCCTTGCAGGCAGAACCGTCCCGCAGCATCACATACATACCGCAGGCAATCTTATTCTGCATATCTTCTACGGAAGCACACTCATGGTCAGCCACAATTCTCGTTGCCGCATAAGCATTCAGAGCCTTTCCCGAAACGCCGGGGGCATGACCGTCCACAGGTTTTCCCGTTTCCTTGGAGAGCATAAGCTTATCCAGATCTCCTTCCGAAGCAGCTATCACGCCCGGAAAATCCATGAATTCTCCGATACCCAGAATATCCTCCGAATCAATGAATTCTCGCATTTTCTCCGCATCGATCACTGCACCGGAGTGCTCAAATACTGTAGCCGGAACACAGGAGGGAAGCATATACCGGATATCCAACTTTGTATTCTTGGCTGCATCAATCATATATTGAAGACCGGTTAGCCCACATACATTCACAATCTCATGCGGGTCTGCAATAATGGTGGTTCCCCCATGAGGAACCAGTAATCTCCCCAGCTCTTCCGGAGAAAGATAAGATGACTCTACATGGATATGGCTGTCAATAAATCCGGGAGCCGCATAGGCTCCTGCTCCATCCACTACTTCCTGCGCTTCATAATCTCCTACTCCCGCAATCATGCCATCAGTAATGGCTATGTTTCCTCCCGTGATTTCTCCGGAAAAAACATTGATAATCTTACAGTTTTTAATCAAAAGATCCGCCGGTATTCTTCCGGCAGCAACATCAATCAAATTCTTTAGGCGTTGTTTTTTCATACTTCCAACCTTTCCAAGCATATCTATCCGGATATTTCAGTCTATTCGGTACCTCTCTGACTATTTCAGCCTATTCCGGTGCCTCCATCTGACTATTTCAGCCCATTCAGGTGCCTCTATCTGACTATTTCAACACTTCCAAAATAGGATCAAAGCATTTTAGATTGACATAATCCACAGGTCCCGCATCTGTAATTGCATAATCCGGAATCGCTGTAATGGGCAGGAAGAACATATACATCATGGGATCCGGCAGGTCTGAGCCTAAATCTCTGACCGCCTTATCGATAAGCTTTTCACGGGCTGCCACTTCCTCCGGTTCAAGATCTGTCACAATTCCGCCCACAGGAAGGGGAAGAAACTCCTTGATTTCTCCATCACAAACCACTACCTGTCCGCCTCCCTGCTCAATTAAGTAGTTTGCTGCAATAGACATATCCTCGGCATTTGCCCCCATAACCACCAGATTATTGTCATCGGGAGCCGCAGAGGAAGCCATAGCACCTTTCTTTAGTTTCCAGCCTGAAGCAAAGGCAAGGGCTTTGTTGCCATTTTTTCCAAAACGTTCCAGAACCGATACCATAAGCACATCCTGCACGGTATCCGGCTGAACGACGCCTTCCTTAACCTCCAGCACCACATCTCTTCTTTTCCTGACGAAGGGTCCCTTAACATCCATGGAAAGAACCTTCACTTTGCCGGATTCTATCGGTGCCTTATATTCAAAGTCTTCTTTAGTGGTCAGCTTGCACTTTAATTTTCCCTTCAAGATCGGGCTTCTCTCCGGAGCCTTCAGCGCATAGCTTAGCTTGTGGTTCTTTGCCACCATTTTACCGTTGGTCATGACTTCCTCGATATTAAAGTTCTCCAAGGAATCCACAAAAAGAATATCCGCAATTCTTCCCGGGCAAATGGAGCCTACCAGATGGTCGATTCGATAAGCCTCCGCACTGTTGATAGTCGCCATCTGAATAGCAGTCATAGGCGCAACTCCGGCCTTCATAGCCAGTCTTACCACATTGTCCAAATGTCCTTTATTTAAAACATCCGTAGCCGTAACATCATCCGTACAGAAGCTGACTCTTCTGGCAAAATAGGGATTTACCTCTGTAACCGCCTTGATATTTTCCGCAAGGAAATGGGTTACAGAGGACTCACGAATCAGCATATGCATGCCCTTACGCATCTTCTCCACCACTTCCTCATGGTCATAGCTTTCGTGGTCCAGACGTACTCCGCCGCAAAGATAGCCGTTTAAATCATTGCCACGAGCCATAGGAGCACAGCCAAAAACAGGAAGTCGATTATTGTAGGCTGTCGCAATAGCACCTAAGGTATTCTCATCCTCTTCCTGCACAAACTCACGAACGGTTTCCCATACTCCGTAACACTCCTCCCACTTCTGTACTTCCTTATGGGTATCCTTTGTAAAATTATAGCTCACCGTAGATTCCGGAATGGTGTAAGGAGTCTTAAAAGGAGCTCCCCAGAAAACCTTCAGGGGGCTCTTCTTCACTTCCGCCAATACTTCCCGCAGGCCTTCCAAGCCGGAAACTGAGATATACTCATCAAGACCGGAAACCATACTGGTGGTTCCTCTTGGTACAACAGCCTTGGCATAGCTGGTAATGCTTAATTTGCTGCACTCGCTATGGATATGACCGTCAATCATGCCGGGAACAAGAAAACGACCTTTGGCATCAATGATTTCCGTATCCTTTCCAATGTAGGCGCTCACATCTCCCACCGCCGCAATCATCTCATTATAGATGGCTATATCCGCCGGATAGATTTCCGCAGACATTACATTAACCAGCTGGCCGCCCTTGATTACCTTGTGAGCAGGTACCAGACCTCTACCGGCTTTCACTCTTTCCTTTAATCGTTCCACTGTCATTTCCATGCTGAACCTTCCTTTCGTCCCTTCCAATGGCTGATATTTTATTTTCAATAATTGGCGATTATAGCACTATTGTACAAAGTTAAAAAGCAAAATTATTTTCATTTTATGCCATATAACCAGAATATTTTTTAGGTTGTAAACAATTACCAAGATAGTTAGCTCGAGGCATTTAGGGATGTT
>NZ_CAUTEG010000094.1:0-8817 GCF_963537195.1 Oribacterium sinus
GCCAAAGCAATTTCCCCTTCCTCTGCATAGGAGGAAAACGCCTTCATATCAACGGAAATGAGCTGAAGCCCCCTAAGGGACTCCAGCTTCTCTCTATTTTTACTCTCTTTTCGAACAATGCCATAGACCTGATGGCCTTGGGAAAGCAGTTCCTTTGCGGTATAAATTCCCAGAAAACTGCTTACCCCACTGATTAATATCTTCACAAAACTCCCTTATTGCTTAAATATATCCCCTTGAAAATTCTCTCTTTCCTACCGTATTGCCAAGCATCTTCCTTTGAAAAGCTTTCCCTTATTTCTTTCTGGGATAGAGCATCAGCATTTCCATCTCCTCCTCCGGAAGGAAGGGCGCCATATCCTCAAGAGGCGGGCTGAAGAGGTTCCCCTCCGCATCTCTCTTGGCACTGGACTTGGGCAGGAACTGCTGCTCCATGCTTACAAACACTTCACAAATAACGGGGCCGCTCTGTCCTAAGGTCTTTTCAATCCCCTGCTCAAGCTCTGCATTTTCCCTGATGGAAACATAGGGATAGCCATAGGCATGGGCCAGTTTCTCAAGGTTCGGGAAGGACAGGTCACAGCCCTCCACGCCGGAGTCCACACCGATTCCCACCAAGGGCTTACCGAAGAAGCTATTCTGGGTTTGACGGATGGAATGATAGCCTCCATTGTTTACCACGAAAATCTTAATGGGCATCTGATGATGAATAATGGTTTGCAATTCCTGCAAATTCATCTGGATAGAGCCGTCTCCGGTCATTAAGAGAATATCCTTACCCTGATAAAGCGGGTAAATTTCTCCCTTGCCCTTCCAATAGGGATTCTCCGAAAGACGCTTTTTCTCATCCTCGGTAAAATCCACTACTCCGTAGTAGGCACCGATAGCCGCCGGTAATCCGTAACCCATGGAAGCCACGCCGTCCTGACTGATAAAACGAGTTCCCTTTTTAATGATATAGCTCTGTCCGCCGGCAACACAGGGAGAACCATTTCCCACCACGGTAATCTGGTCTTCCGAAGCTCTCTCGGAAAGCTTTTCCACAAGAGCGTAAACATTGGTAAGTTCTCCCTCTCGCTGCTCAAGATACTCCGGAAGCACGGTGGGGTAGTTTGCCTGATAAAAACGGATGGTATCAAGCCAGCTTAAGTTGGCATCCTGCTTTTCCGCCAAAATCTTTCCTGCCGCCTCTTCCCGCACAAAACTCTTTGCCTTTTCTCTGGAGATACCCTTTCCCCCGGCAAAAAGTGGAAGCTTTTCTTCCTGATTCAGCAAATGCAGTAAGGCCTCTAAGAGAGCCTTGGCATCTCCGTGAAGCGTCAGGTCACAGTGCACGGAGGGCTTTGCAATCTCTTCCAAATCAATATCGTTTTGCATCACATAGGCCTTGGGCGCCCACTCCCAGAAGCTGTAGCCCACCTGACGAATATTTAAGCGGGAGCCAATGCTTAAAATCACATCCGCATTTTGCACCGCCAGATTTCCCGGACGGTCACCTCTTCCTCCGGGGCGACCTGCATTTAAAGGATGCTTGGTAGGGAAAATGTCCGGAGCATTCCAGCCTAAAACCACCGGAATTCCCAGCTTTTCCGCACATTCTAAGAACAAGCCCTCCGCTCCCGCAATACGAATACCGTTTCCGGTATAGAAGATAGGATGCTCACTGCTTCGAATCTTCTCTAAAACTTCTTTAGCCAGAGGAAGGAAATCCTGCCAGTTCTGAATCCCGGTCTTTTCCTTCTGCTCCTTTCTGTCTTCCTCCAAAATATGAGGATTCTTTTCAGAAGATAAGGCCTTTAAGAGAGCTTCCTTTTCCTCTTCCTTGGCAAAATACCTTCTAAGGGCGGTGGCGGTTTCCGGATGGCTATTCTTTACACTGCCAGTTTCCCAGCCATCTCCCCCTGCTTCATAGCTCTCCGGGGAGAAGCCCAGCAAATCCTCTTCCTCCACCATAAAGCCCTGCACATCCACAGGAACATCCAACCAGCAGGGGCCGGGACGACCTGTTTGGCTAAGGTAAATTGCCTTTTCAATGGCGTAGCGTACCCGATAAGGGTCAATCAGCATCTCACTGTATTTACACATGCAGGATACAGATTGCAGAATATCAAATTCCTGGTCTCCCATGGCTCTAAGGGCTCTTCCGGACCAGCGGGCGGTATTGTCGTGACGCACCTGGCCGGATAGAACCAGCATGGGGATGGAGTCCAGATACGCTCCTACCACACCGGTAATGGCATTGGTTCCCCCTGGACCGGATGTCACACATACAATACCCGGCACATTGTGGATTCTGGCATAGCTTTCCGCCGCCATGGCACAGGCCTGCTCATGGTGCTGGTATAAGGTCTTGATTCCCTTATGGTGTCCTAAGGCATCATTCAGGTGCATTGCCCCTCCTCCAACCACAGAGAAATTTCTGCTAAGTCCCATGGAATAACACTTTTGGGCAATGTAGTCTGCTACACGAATCTTCATCTCCTGCTTCCTCCTGCTCTTGTTTACATTTTTAACCTTACTTCACTTTGTAAACCGGATCTTCTTTACAAGCAATCCCAACCGGTTTACTGTAGTCCTTACTGCTTTATAACTCTATCTTCAGCATCTTCATGCTTTTATAGCTCTGTCTTTTGGAATAGCCCTAAGGCATTTTCCTTATATTCCTTAATCAGAGATAGGTTAAACGCTTCTCCCGGAGCAGCTTCCCCATCTCCCTCGAAGATATTCATCCCCAAAATCTTCTGTCCCGAAGCCAAAACGCAGTCCATGGCGATACGGTATTCCTGCTCCGTAAAGCCCTTCCCGAAAATGTCCTTATCCATGGAACAGTACAGGGGTAGCTGTACCAAACGGAGTAGAGACGGAATATGCGTCTTTGCTCTTCCAATCTGAAAATCCCGGTCCGAAAAACAATAAAGGCTGGTATGCATCAAGGGGTCCCGAACCCCCGGGTGCCTTGCAGCCACCTCCCTTCTGGACTCCAGACTTTCCCTGCCTCCCTGCATGGGAACATACTCATCTCCCAAGGTCATCAAAGCATCGTTGATGGTGGCTTTTTCCTCTTCGGTAGCCCCTAAGAGCAAAATCCCCTTACAGTGGGGCAGTCTTACCATAACCTCCCGAAGCCAGGAATGGTGGCAAAGCCCCCGAACCTCCGGCTTCTTCACATCCGCCTGATGGTCGAAAAGAAGAAGAATAAAATCCTCCCGAAGCCTTTCCAAGAAAAACTTTGTCAAAAAGTGCATCGAAGCACAGTCAAAAAAATGCAATCCATAGGGAGAAATATCCTTTTCCAAAAGGCTTTTCCGAAAGCCCATACAGCCCTGTTCCAAGCTTTCCGGATAATACATCCCATTTTCCCGAAGAGAACGATACTCTTCTCTTCCATATCTTCCTTGAAAATCAAAAAAGGAAATCTGTTCTTTCTCCATGCCTTACTCCCTTCTTTCCTCTTCATCCCCTCAAGCCACTCTAAAGCTCTATTCTATACTTTCTATAAATACAGTTCCATAGCCTATATAAAAACCGTATCATAGCTTTATAACAACAATGCACTGTTCTCAAAAAAGCAATTCCATGGGCTTTCGAAAACTCTTCTATACTATAAAAGAAAAGATTGAAAATCTCCATAGTCTAAATTCATTAAGCAAAGCCCCTTTGCCGGAGCGGTGGGACCTGCCAGAGTACGATCCTTCTTTTCCAAAATTTCTTCTAATTGGGCTAGGCTTATCCTTCCCCTCCCCAGCTCCAAAAGAGTCCCGGCCAGAATCCGAATCATGTGGTACAAAAAGCCATTTCCCTCTACAGAAAAATGAAGGTAATCCCCCTCCTCTTCCAGGGAAAAACAATAAATCTCCCGCACAGAGCTTCCCCCCTGCAAAAGGCTTTGGGCCTTGGGATTGGCAAAGCTTCGAAAGTCATGCTCTCCCTTTAAAAGCTCCATCCCCTTGGCAATTCTCCCGCAATCCAGAGGAAAGGTATAATGGTATGCCGTCCTTCTGCGAAGGGGATTTTCCACCTTACTCCGGCAAACGCTGTAACGGTAAGCCTTCCTATGAGGGGTAAAACGGGGATGAAACTCCTGCTGCACGGAGTGGGCTTCCATCACCCGAATATCCTCCGGCAAATAGCTGTTTAAGGCCCGTAAAATCTGTTCTCCGGAAACCTTCCCCTCCGTATCGAAGGAAAGAAGATTGCCCAGAGCATGCACCCCCTGATCCGTCCGACTGGCTCCGATAAAGTTCTCCATTTTCCAAGGAAAAAGACTACGGAGCTGCTCTTCTACGGTGCCGGCAATGGTGGAAAGCCCCTCCTGCTTTTGGAAGCCATGGTAGGCCGTTCCCTCATAGGCCAGTTTTAATACAATCCGTTGTTCCATCCGCTTCCTTTCTGTTGCTCAACCAGCAGGCAGAAGACAAATCTTCTTTACCTTCCCGAAAAATATCTGCCATGCCAAAAAAGCATTCTCTCTTTGTCGTACTCTCCTTGTGATTTTATCCGGTAATACCGACCTTGCAATCCTGTCCGGTATACTCTCTATTTTTCTGATTTTATGGCAGAGAGACAAATCGGCTTCCAATGGAAAGCGCCAACACCATAAGCAGGAAGAGGTAAGAAAGATAGTCTCTTCTTTCATAGTGAAGAGGCTTCATCTTCGTTCTCCCCTCTCCCCCCTGATAGCAACGGGATTCCATGGCCAAAGCCAGGTCATAGGCTCTTCGAAAAGCGGAAACAAAGAGGGGCACCAAAATGGGCACCATAGCCTGAGCCTTCCGGATGATTCCTCCGCTTTCAAAATCCGCTCCCCTGGCCATCTGGGCCTTCATAATCTTATCCGTTTCCTCCACCAATATCGGAATAAAACGTAGCGCAATGGACATCATCATGGCAATTTCATGGATGGGCAAATGCAGCTTTTTCAAGATAGAAAGCCCCTTCTCCATCCCGTCCGTCAGCTCATTGGGGGTGGTGCAAAGAGTCATTAAGGAGCTGCTTAATACCAACAGAATCAGTCGCACTGCCATCATAGACGCAATATGCAATCCCTCTTGACTGATTTTAAACATATAAAAGCGAAAAATCTCTTTTCCCGGTGTTAAAAACAGGTTAAAGCTCACCGACAGTAAGAGGAGGAACAAAACACTTTTCAAGCCCCGAACCATAAAGGAGAAGGGAACATTGGAAAGCTTAATCAATAAAAGCAAAACCAGAGCCAGAAAAATATAGGCAGTCCAGCTGTTTACAATGAACAAGGCAATCAGAAACAAAAAGGTTCCTGCCAGCTTCACTCTGGGATCCAGTCTATGAAGAAGGGAGTCTACCGGGTAGTACTGCCCTAAGGTAATTTCTCTAAGCATTTTCCCCTCCCTTTCTCTTCTGATAGGCGGAAAGAATCATTTCCTTCGCTTCCTGCACCGTATTCTTCTTAGGGAAGGACAAGCCCTTTTCCTCCAAGCTATACAAAAAGGCCCGAATCTGAGGCAGTCCCAAGCCCAGCTCCTCCATTTCCTTTTTATGAGAAAATACCTCCTCGGGGCTACCCTGTCGAATACATTCACCCTGATTTAAAACAAAAACCTCCTCCGCATAGCAAGCCACATCATCCATAGAATGAGAAACCAAGAGAATGGTCATGGCATAGCGCTCCTGCAAATGGGCAATCACTTGAAACAGCTCTTCCCTTCCTGCCGGATCCAACCCTGCGGTGGGTTCATCCAAAATCAAAAGCTCCGGTTCCATAGCCAGCACGCCCGCAATAGCTACCCTTCGCTTCTGTCCACCGGAAAGTTCAAAAGGAGACTTCTGCCATAGAGCTTCTTCCACCCCCATGCTTCTTAAAGCCTCTTCCGCCTCTTTCTTAGCTTCCTCCAAAGATAGCCCCTGATTCTTCGGCCCGAAAAGCACATCCTCGAAAACTGTTTCCTCAAAAAGCTGGTACTCCGGATACTGGAAGACCAAGCCTACCTTGAAACGAAGTCCTTGAAAATCAAAGCCCTCTTCCCGGAAGGAAAGTACCCCTTCCTTTTCCACTTTTCTTTTCTTTCCCTTCCAAAACAAAAAGCCCTTGTCCTGTAAAATCAGAGCAGGATTCTTCCGAAAATGTACGGAAATCTCTCCTTCTTCCGGCTTAATCAGACCGTTAAAATGCTGTAAAAGGGTGGATTTTCCGGAACCGGTGTGGCCAATCAGAGCAGAAAAGCTTCCCCTTTTAATCGACAAATTGATGTCCTTTAAGGCATAGCTTTCCATGGCAGTGCCCTTCTGATAAATGCAGGAAAGATTTTCTACCTTTAGAATAAAATCCTTTTCTTCCAAAGAGGGCGTGGGAGTTTGAGAATCTACTCCCTCAGCACTCTTTACTCCAGAATTGTCTGTCTCGAAGCTTGGCAACGCATCGGATTCATCTTCCGAATCCGGCATATCTCTATCCGATTCATCCAAACTTGCCCCGGCAGGGCTGTCCATTTCAGAGCTTTGCACTGCAGAGAGTTGATTTTCTTCCTGATTCTGATTTTTCTCTCTATGCCCCTCTTCCACGAAAGAATCCTCTCCGAAGATGGAAAGCAATTCCTCCACCAGCTCCTCTTCCTTTAAAATACCATCCGAAACCGGCATACCGGAAAGACGAAGCTCATGGGCCAGGTCGGTAATCAAAGGCACATCCATTCGTAAAGACTTCAGCTCTTCCACCTTGGAAAAGATTTCCTTCGGTGTACCGTCCAGCACCAGCTTTCCCTGATCCATAAGAATAATGCGATCCGCATCCACGGTCTCTTCCATATAGTGGGTAATTAAAATGATAGTGATACCCTTCTTTTGGTTCAGCTCCCGAATAGACCGAATAACCTCCGCTCTACCGCTGGGATCCAGCATGGCAGTGGGCTCATCCAGCACAATGGTTTTCGGCTCCATAGCCAGGGTTCCTGCAATAGCTACCCTTTGCTTCTGTCCGCCGGATAAGTGATTAGGAGATTTCAGGCGGTAGGCCTCCATATTGACTGCGTCCAGAGCATCTGCCACCCTCTTCCAGATTTCCTCCGTAGGAACACCGATATTTTCCGGCCCGAATCCCACATCCTCCTCCACCACAGAGGCAATAATCTGGTTGTCGGGATTTTGAAAAACCATGCCAACCTTTTCCCGGATAGGGAAAACATTGGCCTCCTCCCGGCTGTCCATACCGGAAATAATCACGCATCCCTCCGTAGGAATCTGTAAAGCATTAAAAAGCTTTGCCAGTGTGGATTTTCCGGAACCGTTATGGCCCAGCACACAGACAAAGCTTCCCTCTTCGATTGTGAAATTCAAACGAGAAATAGCGGAAAGCTTCTCCACTACCTCATCATTTTCATCCCTTCGTACGTATTCGTAAGTACAATCTTTTATTTCTATATTATTCAAAAATTTTCTCCTAAAGAAATACACAATAAATCCTAGTCAGTATATCCCTTAGCATGTGAAAAGGCAATGAAATGCGGTTCTAATCGTCAGCTCATGCTTCATCATAGTCTTAATATGTCCATTTAAATTGTTTACTCCTTTGAAATACAAAGGTAAAAATGCCTTTTCCTGCAAAGAAATATGCTACACATAGCATCAGTAGAATAAAAAATTCCTTAACCCCTGCTGTTTGATAAATCAATAGAGCGTAAAAATGGGAACCTGCCGATAGCGGATTGGTATAGTTCAGATATCCCGGTAAAGAAAGGATACTGCCGGAAAGAAATAAAAACAGGTAGCCAACAATGCTGACAAAAGAGGCCATTTTCGTAAAAATTAGGGTTAAGGCAGACAGTATATAGGATATCCCCATACAGCCAAAGCACACCGGCATAACAATATAAAAGTATTCAAATCGAAAGCTAAGCTTTATAAACAAAGAGGCTATTCCTATGCAAATACAAGCTTTAACACTATTTAGCAAAAACCAAACCAAGGTTTTTACGCTAATGATTTGCATAATGGAATAGGGTTTAATCATCAGGTTTTGCAAAGTTCCCATCTGCTTTTCCGTGGATATACATAAAGACGCTTCCGATAAAACACCATTTACCAAAATCCACAAAACATAAGCAAAGAGCTTTTCCTCTTGTTCCCCCTCAGTATTCATGACTATTACAAGTAACAAAATATCTGTTAATATGCCCACAATATAATCCGGATAATAGCTGGCCGCCTCTATCAGACTTTTTTTGCATTCCGCTTTAATCAGTTTCATGGAAAACCTCCAGCAATATTTCTTCCAAGTCACTTTCCTTTTTTCTTATTTCCAGAATTTCATATTTTTTATAATAGCTTTGATATATATCCTGAAAGCTTCCCCGAACCGCATCACTTTCCAGTTTATTGTCTTTTATATAGGAAACAATATATAAATCCTTGTCTTCGTAATCCGTTTTATCGAATTCATGTACGACTCCATCCTTTAAAATCAGTATTCTACTTTGAAGTTTTTGTACCACATCCATTTGATGTGAGGTAAGTAAGACTGCAATTTTCTCTGTTTTTATAATGGTATTCAATATCTGTATAACGGATAACTTACTCTGTATATCCAGCCCCAACGTAGGCTCATCCAAGAGTAAGAGCTTCGGAGAAGACATTAGGGCAATCAATAAAGCCAGCTTTTGTCGCATTCCCCGTGAATAAGTCCCTACAGCTTCATGGATTGCTTCTTCCAATTCGAATAGAGAAATATATGTTTTGATTTTCTCATTCCCGGAATCAATGTTCAGAAGTCCGGAAAAGTACTCAATATTTTGCCATCCGGTAAGATAATCATAAACATTCACACTGGATTCCAGCAAAGCATTTACC
>NZ_CAUTEG010000095.1:0-8630 GCF_963537195.1 Oribacterium sinus
GTGACTGCAGGAAACCCTACGGAGTACAACAAATCCGTTCGGGACTTTGACATTGTAACCTTGGACAGACTGCGAAAAATCGAGATTCAGGAGGATTTTTCCAGCTTTAAAAACTATGCCTATAATGCAGGGCTTCATTCCGCCATCCTTTCCTACCTGGAAATCAAAAAGGAAAATTTCTACTTTGTAAAGCAGGATTTAGACGGAAAACGCTTTGTTACCGCCAGAGCCTGGGAGGATTTGTCCAAAATTATGCAGGTCTACGAGGAGCTTCATTATCCTTTGGAAGAAAAGCTGATGGCGGAATATCTTGCGGATGAAGAGGTGGCTAAGGACTTTGCCCTTTATTATGACCTGTATTGCAAATACAGAGAAATCTATCATGTACCGGATATTTTGGCAGGAAAAGAAATCAAGGATGTCAGTCTCTTTATACAGGCTCCCTTTGACGAAAAAATCAGCTTGCTATCCCTTTTGGTGGAAGCTTTGCAGAATGGATTTTATCGTTATAAGCAGGAACAAAAAGAACAGGAGCATATCTTCGGTCTCTTAAAGAAGGCGAAGGAGAAAATGCAGGAGCTTCCCTTGGAGGAGGTACTTCGACAGGAAGAAAAGACTTTGGAACAACAGAGAAAGCGGGCGAAGGAAGCGAAAATGCTTTCCAAAGACCAGGAAAAACGCTATGCCCATTTGCTTACTATCCTTTCGGAGTACTTGAAGCTATTACAGGAACAAAGCCAAGCCACAGAAGAGGAAAAGTTCGGGCTTCTGAAGTCTGCTTTCCAAGAGAAAGAGGAGGCAAGAAAGAAGGATGTGGAAGAAACCGGGCAGATGCTCAGCAACGCCCTCCATTTCCTTGGAGAAGTCTTTGGAGAGGGACAGGAGTTGCTGCTTTTCTTATCGGAGCTTAGTAAGAGTAAGTATGCCTTGGCCTTCTTGTCCGAGGTGGGAAATGAAACCTATTCCCAGTATAACCAGTACCTTTTATTGCAGGATCAGAAGAAGTCCTTGCAAGAAGAGCTTAGAGCGCAAATGGAACTGTAAGAAGAAAATATTTCCGGATTTTTTATCATTAGCTTTAATGGATTCCCGGAAATTAGGGATAGTATAAGAATATTCGATAAATGCACTGCATAAAATTATAAACATAATTTTTGCTTTTTCCTAGCCTTTTTTCTTGCTTTGTCTTAATATAAAGAAGATAAACCAAGCTGTTTAGATGCAGTTTTATATACATTTTTGTTGAGAAAGAGTAGGGCGCTATGGGAAAGAGACCAAGAATCAAATTAACGGTTACCGACAGAAGAGGCAAGATGGGCTGCCATAGAGGACACCATGTAGGACAGACCTTTGATTTTGATACGGAGCGGGGAGAGATTTGCCCTATGGCCATGCACTGTGCCTTTCCTTATATTGATATATTACGTTACGGCGGAAAGATTCCCGGACAAGAAGAAGGAACAGCAGAGTTTTGCTGTTCCGATGCAGATACCATTATGGTATTTAAGGCAGAAATTGTAGAAGACGAAGAAGCTAATCCCAAGCTTTAGAAGATAAAGCCATATTTATGGAGAAGTTTCTTTGCCATTTCACAATCCTCTCCGGTATAGAAGGAGATTTGCAGAGCTCCTTCCCCTTTTTCCCGGTTATGATTGATGCCGAGATTTCGGATGCTGACCATGTTGGAAGCCAGAATGGTGGAAATAATGGAAATGGCGCCCGGATGATCCTGCACATGAAGAGAAATTGCATATTCGCTATGAATCAGTCCCTGGGCGGAGCTGTCCATGGAATTCCGGTATTCCCCGGATTCCCGGAAGAGCTCCGCAATACCCTGGGGCTCTTCTTTTTGTATAGACCTTTTTATTTCCTCCAATAAGCTCTGGTAATGCTCCAGCATTTGGATAATCGGCTCTTTATTACTGAGGCAGATTTGCTGCCACATAATCGGAGAAGAGGAGGCGATACGGCTAATATCTTTAAAGCCGCCGGCGGCCAGCTTTTTCATAGTTCCTTTCTCATCCTCTTCCTTCAAAAGCTTCACAAGGCTTGCGGCAATCAGGTGGGGCAGGTGGCTCACACAGGCCACAGATTTATCATGCTCCTCCGGACTCATCACAAAGGGAATGCTGCCAATGGAGGAGAGGAAACTTTTCATTTTCTCGATAGACTCTGTAGGAAAGCCCTGCCCCGGAGTCAGGAGATAATAAGCATTTTCCAAAAGAAGAGAGTCGGAGGCTTTGTAGCCGGAAGAATCCGAGCCTGCCATAGGGTGTCCACCGCAGAATCTTGAAGAAAGGCCTAAAGCTTCCGCTTCTTCCATAATGGAGCGTTTGGTGGAACCCACGTCAGTCAGCAGGGTATGGGAGGAAAGCTTTCCTGTTAAGTCTCGTAAAAAACGCAGATTATATTCTACCGGGGTACAAAGAAAGAGAAGATCCGTATTCCTATCTAATTCGTCGATACTTTGCAAAGCCTTCTCCACGACTCCTTCCGAAATAGCCATCTCTACGGAATGTTGATCCTTCTCCAGTACGGAAATCTTAGCCCGGGGATAGGCTTTTTTGATGGCTTTCGCAATAGAGCCCCCGATTAAACCCAAGCCAATCAATGTAAAATTCTTCCATTCCATAGCGAAATCCCCCTTAGTACATACAGTATTTCCAAATTATACAGGAAAATGCCGGAGAAGGAAAGAAAGGGGAAGGTGCAAAAGAACTTGTGGAAAAGAAGTCGTGAAAAGAAAAATTAGAGATAAAAGAAATACTATCTTAGCAATAAAAAAACAGAGAGCTGGCCAAAGTTAGGTCTACTCACCAACAGCTACCAGACATCTCTATTTCTAATCTAAATCTAATACTGTATTAGGATGGTGTCAAGGGAAAAAATGTTTAGCAGATTGTGATGTTATAGAAAAGTATGAGGAGGATAATCTAAATCATTTACCTGATATTGGAAAGAGGGAACGTAATAAAAAAGATACAAAAAAACAACAGAGGCGCTACCCCAGCCACTCGTAGCCTGGTCCTACCCGCAACCTCTGTCATTGGAAGTAATCTAGCACAATTCAAAAGGGATGTCAACAATAGGCTAATGGCTTTTGTCTTATAAAAGCTTAGAACCCCTGCGTGGCGAAGTTAGCGAGAGCGTGCCCCAAATTCAGACTCATACTGTATGAAAATAAAATCTATTAAATCTTCTTACATCCTCATTTATCCTTTAATCCCTGATTGTGCCACCCCTTCGATAAACTGCTTTTGGAAGAGGAAGAAAATCAAAATGACGGGAATCACCGCCATCACCGCTCCTGCCATTTGCATGGGATACTGGGTGGTGTACTGCCCCTGTAAGGTGGAGAGGGCAGGTCCCAGAATCATATTTTTGGGAGAGGTGTTCACGATGAGGGGCCACATAAAGTCATTCCAAGCAAATTTAAAGGTGAAAATGCTTAGGGTCACCAGTCCCGGCTTCACTAAGGGCAACATGATTTTCCCGAAAATCTGATAGCGGTTGCACCCGTCAATTATGGCTGCTTCTTCCAGTTCCTCCGGAAGGGAGAGGAAAAATTGCCGCATTAAGAAGGTTCCGAAGGCGCTGAAAAGGTTCGGAATAAAGAGGGCGGGAATACTGTCCAAAAGCCCCATTTTCTGAATAATCAGGTACTGAGGAATCAGGAAAATCTGTCCCGGTACCATGAGGACGGAAAGTAACAGAATAAAGATGGCATTCTTGAAGGGGAACTTTATTCTGGCAAAGGCATAGCCCGCCATAGCGCAGAAGAGAAGCTGTGCCACTACCGTGATTACTGTGGACAGAATCGTATTGAAGTAAATCCGTGCAAAGGGCAGGGAACTTACAATTTGGGTATACGCCACAGTGATAAATTTCTTTGGGAAAATGGTGGGAGGTATCTGCATTGCCTCTCCGCTGGTTTTAAAGGAGGTCAGGACCATCCAAAGAAAGGGGAAGATGGTTACGCCAAGACCGGCAAATAAAATCAAATGAACAAATAGCTTTTTCCAGGAAAATTTCTGATTCATTTTTCTCCTCCTTTCTAATAATTTACCCACTTCTTTTGCACAGAGAACTGTATCAAGGTAATCAGCATAATCACGGCAAAAATCAAAATAGAAATGGCCGCCGCATAGCCCTTATAGCCGTAATCGAAGGCCTGCCGGTAGAAGAGCATCACCACAGTCTGGGTGGATTCATAGGCAGGGTTTGATTTCAATACCATCATATACACCACATCAAAGACCTGAAAGGCACTGATGATGGAAGTAATCATAACGAAGAAGATGGTAGGAGTCAGTAGGGGAATAGTAATCTTAAAAAACTGGCTTAGCGGGCCTGCACCATCAATGGCTGCCGCCTCATAGTAGCTTTTAGAGATTCCCTGCATACCGGCCAGTAGAATAATCATGTTATACCCCACTGTCATCCAAAGCCCTACCAGCATCACCACGAAAATAGCGGTTTTGGAATTGGTCAGCCAGCCGATTCGAGGGCCGCCGAAGGAGGTGATTACAGCATTTAAAATGCCCATTTTCTCGTTAAAAACCCATTTCCAAACCATGGCAACAGCCGCTGCCATAGTTACAGAGGGAAGGAAGTATAGGGTGCGGTAAATAGACTTTCCTTTGATCTTGGCATTTAGCAAGGCGGCAATGACCAGAGAAAGAAAGAGACCTACCGGCACGGTCACCACCACATATTTCAGGGTATTTCCAAAGCTTTGAAAAACCTCTTTGTCAGAAAGCATCTGGCGATAGTTATCCAAGCCGATAAAATGGGTCACGTTGAACTTATTTACATCGTTAAAACTGAACCAAAAGTTTTGGATGAAGGGCCAAATATAAAAGACCAAAAGTCCGATGGTGACCGGGGCAATAAAAACATAGCCTGCAATCCAGTCCTTCACTTTCCAGGATAGTCCGGCCTTTTTTTCCTTTGATTTCATACATCCTCCTTCTGCCCAAAGAGAAAATATCC
Organism: Oribacterium sinus; assembly: GCF_963537195.1. Classification (GTDB taxonomy): domain Bacteria; phylum Bacillota; class Clostridia; order Lachnospirales; family Lachnospiraceae; genus Oribacterium; species Oribacterium sinus_A. The sequence continues at coordinate 4,993 of NZ_CAUTEG010000095.1, forward strand.
CGGAAGCTTTTTCTCCCGGGATAGTAAAGCTTATTGATTCTTGGCAAGGAATGCATCAGCTTCTACCTTTAAAGCCTTACAAGCTTCTGCAAGACTTTCTTCTCCGCTGTAAGCCTTCTGCAAAGCCTTTGATTCCATATCATAGAGCTGTGCCGCATTCTTACATACAGGAAGGGGATATGCCTTGTCTGTGTGGGCGGTATAGACTGCTAAAGCATACTTGTCGCTGGACTTGGCAAAGAGCTCCTGAGATTCATTTCTTGCGGAGATAACCACACCGGTATTTCCCTGAATGTCCATTGCTTCCTTACTGCTGAGCCAGATGGCAAATTCTGTGGCTGCTTCTTTGTTTTTGCTTCCTTCATAAACCGCAAAGCCTAAACCGTTGATGCAGTTTGTGTCTACTCCATTGAAGCTGGGAAGCTCTACGCAATCAATCTTATCCTTGATATTGTCGTTGGAAGTATACTCGGGAACCATATAGGATCCGGCAAAGGTCATTGCCAGCTGTCCTCCTTCAAACATAGCATCTGCAGAGGTCTCGGAAAGAGCTGCAGAACTGGGGGAGAGTTCCTTATCAATCATATCAATCCAGCACTGAATTCCGCCCTGGGTCTTGGGATCCTCATAGCCGGAAGTCTTTTTGTCTTCACTGAGAATCCAACCACCGTTGGCAAAAACGGTCTGATAGTACCAGGTTTGGAAGTCTACAGGGCAGGCAAAGGGATAAACACCCTCATCCAGACCTGCTTGCTTCAATTCCTCAGCTTTAGCCACCAAGTCCTCATAGCTCATGTCGTTTGTCGGGTAGCTTACACCGGCCTCATCAAAGATTTCCTTGTTGTACCAAAGGGCATTGGTATCAAAATCCTTAGGAACGGCGTAGTTCTTTCCGTCACGAACATAGTTGTTTACCAAAGACTCAGGGAAATTATCCTTAATATCGGACTTGGCAATGGCATCGGTAAGATCAGCCAGGATTCCCCCATCCACATAGCTGTCTGTATGGAGTACATTTAACCAGAATACATCAGGAGCCTTTCCGCCTGTGGCAGCAGCCTCCAGCTTGGTCCAGTATTCTCCGCCCTTATAGGGGGTGAGCTGAACTTCAATGCTGACATTCGGATGAGCCTTGGTATAAGCTTCTACTAAAGACTCGGTCATGGCTCTTTGCTTTTCATCCCAAATTGCCATGGAAAGGGCTACTTTTCCTTCGGACTTTGCTTCTCCGGAAGCACTTTCTCCGCTTGCCGCCTTATTACCGCAGGAAGCCAATGCAGTAGTTCCCATGGCCAATAGGGTAGCCAATGCCAAGAGTTTTTCTGTTCTTTTTTTCATAATGTTCTCCTTTGCTCTTGCTTTATTCTTTACAAGTCTTGCAAAAGTGATTTGCAAGCACTTGCGATGAACCAATTTTTCTGAAACGAACTACAGTTTATGAAGGGGTATATGCTTTATGAAGAGGCATATACTTTATAAAAAGGAATGTACTGTGTGAAACGAGATACATTTTTGAAGCGAAATGGAGTCATCCAAAGCTTCTTTCCTAGCGGAATAGTTCGGATTATTCTTTGGAAATGCTATAACTACCTGTCTGTAAATCCACCTCTACAGCATATCCGTTTGCAAATGTAGATCTTTGCCGAAATCCCTTATCATCCAAAATTTCATGTTTTACAAGCTCCGCATCTCCCACATTTTCATGGAAATCACTAACGATGCGAACCCTTTCCAAATGCTTCTCCCAAGGCATTTCCTCTTCCAAAGTAAAGGCTCCGTCAATGCCCAGATAGGCAGGATCTCGAATAAGATAAGGGGCACCGCCGTTTAGCAGGGCATAAAGCATGTAGTCCTCCTCCGGAAGCTTTTCCATCATCCAGGGAATTACCAGACAGTCATGGTAAACCAGATTAAACATGGGGATGGGAATTCCGTACTTGGGGCTTCCCGGCTCCCGAAGCATAAAGTCATAGGGGGCGTAGTGGCAGAAGACCAGCCAGGGCACAGCCCAATCATTTACCTCTTCGGAGCTTGGTAAAATGTCTTTGCTCAGAAGATAACGGAAGCACTGGCATCGGTATTCATAGGAATCTTTCCGGCGCATTCTATGCCTGGGATTATCACATTCATCTCCCTCGTTGCAGGTAAAGACATCCAGATAAGCTCCGTCTAAATGTATTCCCTCATCCAAGAGTCTTTCAAAGTTTCTTCGAACATAATAGGGAGCCTGACTGGTACAGAGATAGGCTTGGGGACCTCCTGCCCAACGGGCGTGGGTGAAAATGCTGCCATCGGGACTTTTGCAAGCCAGATCATCATGATAGCTTTCCGCCTTTTTATAGAAATCTCTGTACTGGTCATGAATACCGAAGAGGAAGCCCAGTTCTTTCATAGTATCGGACAATTCCCGCATACCTTCCCAACCACCGGCTTCTATGCAGGCGGGCCCCACATCCGGGTGCTTATTATCATAGCCCGCATCTCCCCAGCCATCCAAATGGAAGTAGAGCTTCTCTATACCATCCGCCTTTAGGGCTCTCATTTCCTCTGCCCTCTTTCGGAAAGTAGTGAGGTGGTTATTTTTATCCGGAGCATCCTTATCGAAAAACTCCGAATCCGGCTGGACGCAGGTCTTTATCCCCTTGTGTACAAAGGAAGCGCCCAAAAGTTTTCTTACGGAAGGGTTGGCAACTTCCTTTTCCTTTAGTGTCTTTAACTTGCCTTCCTCCCTTGCCAGCTTCCGATACGTCTTTAAAAGACTGTTGTAGTCGCAATCCGATAGGAAGAGATAGCGCACAATCCGCCGATATTCCATTTGCCCAAGACTGGGTTCAATACGAAACTCTATGCTGGTTTCCATGCTTCCTGCTTCATGTACCGCCTCATAGCCCATGTTCCAAGGGGTAAGGCTTTCTGCAAGATAGCCCTCTCCCTCCTTGACTTGTCCGAAAATGGGGAGGTAGGCGCTGGCTGTACCGAAGCGTCCCTTGAAGCCATCCTGATGAAAGCTTACATCCCAGGTGTTGGGAATCAGGATGCCCTGCTCCTTAGGGATAATGCTGTACCAGGAAGAACTTTCCTTATGAAAAGCGAAAGGTCCCGGAAAGAGGATTTTATCAATACAGTCTATAGGAGCCTCTGTTAGGGGAATCCATTCAAAATATACCTGTTTTGTGCTGTACTCAATCCAGACATAGGTTTCAAAAGAGAAGGAGAGAAGTTCTTCTTTTTTATCTGTAAAGGAAGAGGGCAGAAGAAAATCTTTGTAAATGCTACGAATTCCTTCCCCTACACCGGTATGAATCAGCTCATGGCTTTTGCTCTTGGCATCTTTAAAGTAGAGTGGGGCTTTTATTGTTTCGTTTTCCTCTTTCTCTTTTTCTGCCTTGTCTATCTTGCTATCTTGCCTTTCACCGTTTGATAAATTATCCTTTTTTTCCTGCAAAACAATATAAGGAGAAAAATCTGCCCTAGTTTCCCATTTGGCCTTTCCGGCTTCAATAGAGTATCGTAGGGTTTCTTGATTAAATTCCAATGAAATGTCTTTATAAGAATGCTTTAATTTTGACGTATTCATAATCCGCACACTCCTGAGCAGCTTTTTGATTTGAAATATTTTGCTATATTATATCCTTTTT
>NZ_CAUTEG010000096.1:0-8416 GCF_963537195.1 Oribacterium sinus
AACCGAACTTCTTCTTATCCGGAATTTTAATTCGATATTGTAATGCACTGCCGATTGACCTTCCTATAAACTCCACCACGGAAAATGCGGCATACATTGCCGCCGTGAATCCCGGAAAAGTACGGAAAAAAGCGATGAGAAGGGGAGAATATCCGGTGTCAACGCCATTGCTCACCGCCATATATTCATAAAGACCTAAAAGGCCGCGTTCTTTCTTTAAATACTGTACCGCCTCCCGTATATCCGAGGCCCATGCCTGAAGAGAATAGGGTTCGGAATGATGCCGTTCCGTTTCATCCAGACGAATAAAGCTCTCCGTGATAGCGGCAAGAAGCGATAGTCCGCCCTGCGCAATCAGAATCCATGCCACACCGAATGTGTCCAAAAGCACTGCGGCAAACGGGGTCATAATCACCGTTAAAACCGGATAAAGCATGGAAGATACCGCGTAGCCCTTTTGCTCCGCGCCTTTCGGGATTAATTCCGGATAAATACTGGTAAACGCCAACTCGTCTACCGATCCGAGACAGGCCAGAAGCAAAGACAGCGCGAGATACCCGATGTAGGAAAAGTGAAAAAACAAGAGCCATAGTCCCATGCCGAAAATCAAAAAGGAATTTGCAACATCTCCCATGACCAGAAAAGTCTTTCTCGGAAGTCGATCCATAATAGGCGCAATGACGATAGGGATAAACAGGAAGGGAAGAAGCTGTATTGCGAGAATCAGAGCGGATGCCAAAGTGCTCCCGGTTTCATCGAAAACCAGGAATGCCAGCGCAAAACCTCCTGCAATTCCCCCGATAGTCCCCATCGTAGACGCAAGAATCACCAAGCTGAAATTTCGATTCCAGAGTTTTGTCGTTTCCATAGCAAGCACCTCAGTAAATAGATTAGTCATTACGTAAGAAAATGAAAAATCCGTATATTATAGAAAACAATCCCAAATTAAAGTTCTCTAAGAACTATACAACGACTTTATAATGATCCTTTAATTCATTCAGTATACTATGCTTAATGAACCCTTCGTTTTGTAATCTTCCAACCACAATCCCGGGTGCAATTCCTTGCTTCTTAGCAAACACATGTACATTTGATGCAGAAAAGCTATTATTAACAACAAATTCATCAAAATCCTTAGCAGGGATTAATGTGTCTTTGGACCAAGAATTTGCAGCTTTTTCATCATCCTCTGAAGTTCCATTCATTTGACCTATATGCCCTAATACAATATGAGCTAATTCATGAAATAGACTGAACCAAAACTTATCTGCATCTTTTCCTCTCGCAGTTAATCCTACAACAATCTTCTTTCCGTCCATAAAGGAAGCTCCTTGTAAAAATGAGCCTTGCAAATGCGGCAAAAAAACAAGTGCAATCCCGCACTCTGCAAGCATACTTTTAAGCTTCGGACAGAACTCTTTCGCTTTCATAACTGTCATCAATCTGATTTTAGGAATAATATTCACTAAGCCTTTAATATTAATGGGAGCCGTTTCAACCTCTCTGGCCTTTATCCTTGCTTCTTGTGCCCAAGCCAGTAACGCTAGATCACTCTTTTCTGTCACAGCCAACCTTCTACATGCAATTTTTGTTATCTGAATATTCTCCAGTAGCGAAAGTTCTACAACCTCAAAATATTTTCTAAGATTTACCACTTTTTCCTTTAATACTCTCGTTTCAGGAACCCATCCATATTTAGCCATCTCATTATAAGGCAATTTTTTAGCTATCTCTTCATCCTTATCCACAGCATTTTCAGCTTCGGCTTTAATTAATTTTTCCCTGTATATCGCTTCTAAATTATTCCAAAACTTTGCAGGTACTCCGAGCACCAGCTCCAATCTAACAGCAACCTCCGGAGTTAATTGTACCTCTCCATTTATAAGCTTACTGATATGCTTTTCAGACATATCCATTCTTGCAGCAAATTCTTTCTGACTCATTCCTCTGTCATTGAGTTGCTCCTTTATTGTCGCTCCAGGTGGTGTTGCAATAATGCTACGACTTCTCACCATAGTACTACCCCCTATCCCATTTCACTTTTCTAATGGTAATCCACTATTTCCATAATATGGGCTACCTGTATCTTATTACCGTGTTTTTCAAATACCATTCTATACGGATGAACCAAATCAACTGCATATTGCCCTTTGCGGTTATTGGTCAATGGATGGCATCTACCGATATGGAATTTAATCATCTCTTCCACAGTGTCTGCAGCTTCTATTTCCGCTATACGCATCTGTATTTTTTCAGACATTTCATTTCCATAAGTTCGATCTGAAACTTTAGCATCCGTACAAACTTTCTTTATTTTATTCGTTTTGTACGTAACTTCCAAGGCATCACCTCTTCCTTGCAATTAACCTTTTAGGTAAATTTATATTACTATAAATAAAGAGCTTAGTCAATTTAAATTTACCTTTAAGGTAGATTTTTATAACAATCGCGGGCTGTATTAAACTTTTTAAGCTAAGAGTAGATACTTTATATTTTAAAGGATTTAGAATGATTCTTTAGTTTCTCAAAATCCTCCCATAACTTATTTACTTCCTCTAAAGAAGCTGCCATAATGATTTCATTCTGTAAAAAATAAAATCACATATTTCAAGAGGATAACCTTATGCTTAAGCCCGGAATTTATGAACAGCTGATCAACTTAGCAATTCAAGAGGAACTGTCTGCATTTTCAGAAGAAGAAAAGAGTATTGTGAAAATCGATGAAGCGGAAGCCTCCACTGTATTGGCTCAATACTGTAGCGATATTATTCGCAGCAATCTGGAGCAACTGTCTGATCAAGATACTACTGCCAAAATTCAAGTGATTAATAAAATCATTGCGCTCCTTTCCTCGGAGGGGGAGGATATTTCTCCATTGTCTGTTGGTACGGAAGGAGAACAGCTCCTTGCCGTACTTTCCGCTACCCATTCCGAAAATCCGCTTCTAAAGCTTGGTATGAAAAGTGCAAAGGATCTACTTCGTCCAGAAAGTCCGATTTCCCAGAGTAGTCTTTTTACCGGTTCACAAAATGAGCCTTCCCTATTTTCCGAATTAAAAAAAGAAATCGCATCCGCAGATCGGATTGATTTCCTGGTTTCTTTTATCAAAATGAGCGGTTTGAACCTGATTCGCGATACACTAAAAGAGTTCACTGAAAATGGGGGAAAGCTTCGCATTATCACCACTTCCTATATGGGAGCCAGTGATGCTAAGGCTATTGAACAGCTTTGTAACTTATCTAATACGGAAATAAGAATTTCCTATGATATTGAAAGACAACGACTACATGCAAAGTCTTATATCTTTTACAGAGAAAGCGGCTTTACCACAGCCTATATCGGTTCCTCCAATCTTTCCTCTGCCGCTCTTAATAGTGGCTTAGAATGGAACGTCAAACTGACTGCCAAAGATATGCCTTTCATTCTCAAAAAAATGGAGACAATTTTTGACAGTTATTGGAATAATGCAAGTTTTATTTCCTATACAAATAGTGAGGAAGATAAGAAAAAGTTGAAAGATGCGCTTCAAATAGGAAAAACAGGACAGTCTTCCTTTTCCGATGACAGCTTTCTTTTTGACTTAAATCCTTATCCCCATCAACTGGAAATCTTAGATCAAATTGATGCAGAAAGAGAAGTTCGAGGAAATTATAAGAACCTCATTGTCTCTGCGACAGGTACCGGTAAAACCTTAATTTCCGCCTTTGACTACAAACGTTTTTCGAAAAAGCATGGCGCAAGAAAACCCAGACTTTTATTTGTCGTGCATAGAGAAGAAATCCTAAAGCAAAGCTTAGCAGTCTTTCGACACGTATTAAAGGATTCCAACTTCGGAGCATTATTTGTAGGGCAATTCACGCCGGATTCCTTAGATCATCTTTTTATCTCTATACAGACCTTTTCTTCGAAGAACTTTACAGAAGCAGTGCCTCCTGATTATTATGATTATATTGTCGTAGATGAATTTCACCATGCCGCAGCTCCCAGCTATCAGGACTTATTAAGTTATTTTCAACCCAAAGTTCTTCTAGGACTTACCGCCACGCCGGAGCGTATGGACGGAAAGGATATTTTAAAGTACTTTAACAATAAAATTACGGCTGAAATCCGTCTTCCTGAAGCAATTAACCGTGGCTTACTCTGCCCCTTCCAGTATTTCGGAATTTCTGATGAGATCGATTTATCCAATGTGCATTGGGTAAGAGGTGGCTATGATAAAACAGAGCTTAGTAACATTTTCTCTCTGCAAAGTAGTAGTGCAGAAAAAAGAGCAAATCATATTATCAACAGTGTTAATCGCTATGTAAATGATATTCATGCGGTTCATGGACTTGGCTTTTGCGTTTCAGTAGAGCATGCGAAATTCATGGAAAGTCACTTTAAAAAGAATGGAATTGCCTGTCTGTCCTTAACCGGAAATTCCGGTGTTGAAGAACGTAACACAGCAAAGAATCGTCTGATTTCCGGTGAAATTCAATTTATTTTTGTTGTGGATTTATATAATGAAGGAATTGATATTCCGGAGGTGGATACGATTCTATTTCTCCGTCCTACAGAATCCTTAACAGTCTTTTTACAGCAGTTAGGACGCGGACTACGTCTTTCTACGGATAAAGAGTGTCTCACTGTTTTAGATTTTATTGGGCAAGCCAATAAAAAATATAATTTTGAAGAAAAGTTTTCCGCCTTGCTGTCTCATCACAGGAATAACCTTAGCCAAGAGATACAGAAGGGCTTTACTTCACTTCCCCAAAACTGCTATATCCAATTAGAAAAGGTAGCCAGCAAAATTATCTTGGAGAATATAAGGGCAAACTTTGATAGAAAAGACGGTTTTCTCTTTAGACTAAAATCTTTCAGTGAAGATACGGGACTTCCTTTAAGCTATGACAATTTTTTAAAGTATTTTCATCTAAGCCCTAAAGACATTTATCTCCGAAAAAGCTCCTTTTCCAGACTTTGCGTAGAGGCAGAGCAATGGAAAAATTTTTCCGAACCATTAGAAGAATTGATTACGAAAGCCTTGCCAAAGCTTTGCAGCATAAACTCAAGACGTTGGATTCATTTTTTACAAGAATGTCTGTCCATGTTTTTAGAAAATACACCGGAAAATTGTTTTAACTACCTCTTATCTTTACCTAAACTGCAAGCCAGATTCTTCCGAATGTTCTATTTCACCTTGTTTCAAAGACTTATAGATTGGGAAAGTCCGGAGGATAAAGAGAATTTAATCAATTTACAGAAATCTCCTACAATGCTTCGAGAATTACTGGATTTACTTTCCTTTAATTTGGACAGCATAGATTTTGTGGATCAAAGCCTGTCATGTATACCAGACTGTCCACTGGATGTGCATTGTAGCTATTCAAGAGATCAGATCTTATTGGCTTTAGACTTTGAAATGCCCAATACGGTTCGAGAGGGCGTGAAATGGCTTCCGGAGAAAAAGCTGGATCTTCTTTTTGTGACTTTGAATAAATCTGATAAAGAGTATTCCCCCAGTACCATGTACCAAGACTACTCCCTTAACGAAAGGCTATTTCACTGGCAGAGCCAGAATGCCACTTCCGATACTTCTGAAACCGGAAAACGCTATATTCAGCACAAAAAACTGGGGACAAATGTCTTTTTATTTGTTCGCGAAAGGAAAAAAACTGCCCTTGGGGCAGAAGCCTATACCTTTCTTGGCCCCGCCCGGTATGTATCCTACACCGGCAGTAAGCCCATGAGCATTATCTGGCAGTTGGAAACACCAATTCCGGAAAAGTATTTAAAGCAAACCGGCAAGGTCCTCATCGGATAAGAAAGTACTATGAAAATCATACTGATTTTCTTCACAATATAGGTCTGAAATTGAGGCACGCTCTCGCTAAGCTCGCCCAACGGGTAGGGTACTAAGCGAAAAACTGCAGTACCTTTGTTTTTCGCAAGTACCCGCAGGCTCAGATTGCCTCCCTTTCAGGCCTATATCGTCGAAAACCCATCATGTATTGATTTTTCATAGTACTTTTTTTAAACCTCTACCACCTCATACTCCCCCGTCTCGGAATCTATCACCACCATGGCAGATTCCCCAATCTGCGTACCTTCCCTATCCGTGGAGAAAACATCTGTAAAGATCATTCCCCCCTGCTCCATGATTTTTTCCACCGGAGTATGCCCCACAACCTGCTTGTACTTTTCCCCTCGGAATGCCTTTCTCCGTACATCCAATGCTCTTAGCCAAAGGGGCGATTCATCATTCCACAGCTTATCCTGAGAAGCAGTATTTACCGAACGCAGAACTTCATCTATATCCGCATCCAAGAGTTTCCTGTTAAGACTTTTTACAAATTCCGTGCTAAGGCCTGCATGGGAGAACAAAACTCGACCTATCCTATGCATAATGTTGATTTGAGAGGAATTTTTCAGGCTGTTTTCCAGTTCTTCCAGCTTTTCCATAACCGTCCGCTCCGCATAAGGAGAATAGCCGCTTTCCAGCCGTCCCCAGGGATAGCTTAAGTCATGATTTCCATAGCACCAAAGGGTATCCGGATACTCCTTGGCAAATGCAATAGCCCTGTCGTAGATTGCTCTGTACCGATCAATCTGAAATTCCATATCCCAATCATCAGGCATATCCATAAGACAGACTGCCCTTTCTGCCTTACCGGACTTTAAGACATTTTCCGCTTTATCGAATATCCAGTTTTTTAAATGCACATCCGGTATGACCAGTACTTTCATATTATCTTACTCCTCATACAATTTAAATATTTAAATTTCCTTACTATTTTCCTTCTTGCGAATCTCTTATTTTCCCATGTATACTAAGACTTTATAAAAAATATTGCTATTATTTTGCCATAAAACCCTTTTAAAAAGAGAAAAATAGAGGCCAAAATGAGTATTCAAAAACACGAAATCCCCATCTTGGAATTTGATTCCGACCCCAGTGCCGTTTTAGAGCCGGGTCACGAAGCACTGGATGTGCATTTTCCGGAGAGGGCCGTTTTTGCCTTTTTACAGGACACGGTTGAAAAATATGCCTTACAGTATGGCGGAAAGGTACTGACCCATTTTCTCTCCGCCACCATGCAATATCCCATTTTTTTATTGGAGGAAAATGGAATTCCCTTCCTCTTGGTACAGGCTCCTGTAGGTGCCGCCCCTGCCGCACAGATTCTGGATTGGCTCATTGCCCATGGAGTGAAAAAAGTCATCAGCAGTGGTTCCTGCGGTGTATTGGTTCATAAGGAGGAAGGCGTTTTTCTGGTTCCAAAAAAAGCACTGCGGGACGAAGGCACTTCCTACCATTATCTTCCTCCCTCCCGCTTCGTGGACATAGAGGAAGCCCCAAGAAAGGCTATCGAAAAAGTTCTGCGCTCCCATCATTTGTCCTATGAAGAGGTAATTACCTGGTCCACCGACGGATTTTTCCGGGAAACCAAAGAAAAGGTGGAATATAGAAAGTCGGAAGGTTGTACCGTTGTGGAAATGGAGTGTTCCGCCCTGGCAGCCGTGGCAAAGATGCGGGATATTCAATGGGGTAGTCTGCTCTACACCGGAGATTCTTTGGCAAATGTAGAGGAACACGATATGCGTTCCTTCGGTATTGGTTCCCGGGAAATCGCCTTGCGTCTCAGCATTGAATCGGTTTTGGAAATGTAGAACTTGCTTTTCCGAAAATGACATTTTTCCACGGAAAATCAAGGCTTTGCAACCGCCGGTTGTCAAATTGACAAGCCTTCTTTCTTCCCTGCAACCGGATTTTTTACTAGTATGGGAGACGTAAAGACGGAGTGAGCCAAGACATTTTCCGGTAAGGGAAATCCCGGTAAACACAGAGTATGATAAAAGGAGCAGAGTATGATACTGGCAGACAAGATTATAGAATTAAGAAAGAAAAACGGTTGGTCTCAGGAGGACCTGGCGGAGAAGATGGATGTCAGCAGACAGTCCATTTCCAAGTGGGAGGGTGCCCAGTCCATTCCGGACATGAATAAGATTTTAAAGTTGTCCGAGGTCTTTTCCGTAAGTACAGATTATCTCTTAAAGGATGAAATAGGGCCGGAATCTATAGAGGATGCCCCGAAAGTCGATACGGACTCTTCCTTTAAAGAAGTGCCGGTTTCCATGGAGGAGGCCAATGCTTTTCTGGAGCACAAGAATCAAGCAGCTTCCCAGATTGCTTTGGGCGTATTGCTTTGTATCCTTTCCCCCACCCTATTGATTGCTTTAACTACCCTTCAGGAAAGTGCCCGTATTCCCCTCTCCGAGGAAAAAGCAGTCGGTATCGGTGTGCTCTTCCTCTTTCTTTTAGCAGGAGTAGGAGTAGCCTTATTTATCAAAAACTCCATTGAAGGAGATCGATTCCATTACATGGAAAAAGAGCTTCTGAATACCGCTTACGGGGTAAACGGTATGGTGCAGGAGA
>NZ_CAUTEG010000097.1:0-8358 GCF_963537195.1 Oribacterium sinus
TGTGCTGCTCCTTACCGGTTCCCTTATCCTTAGCGGAAACATTTACGATACCGTTGGCATCGATGTCGAAGGTAACTTCGATCTGAGGAACACCACGCTGTGCCGGTAAGATACCGTCCAGTCTGAACTGTCCTAAGGTCTTGTTATCTCTTGCAAACTCTCTTTCACCCTGTACAACATGGATGTCTACTGCAGTCTGGTTATCTGCCGCTGTAGAAAATACCTGAGAAGCTCTGGTAGGAATGGTGGTATTTCTCTTAATAAGAGGAGTAGCCACTCCGCCTAAGGTCTCGATAGAAAGAGTTAACGGTGTTACGTCCAGAAGAAGAACATCGCTTGCTCCGGCTTCTCCGCTCATCTTACCACCCTGTACCGCTGCACCAAGGGCAACACACTCATCAGGGTTCAAGTTCTTGGAAGGCTCTTTTCCGGTAAGCTGCTTTACCTTTTCCTGTACTACAGGCATTCTGGTGGAACCGCCGACTAAGAGTACCTTTCCTAAATCAGCGTTGCTAAGTCCTGCATCCTTCATAGAGTTCTGTACGGGAAGGGCAGTTCTTTCTGTCAAATCCGCAGTAATCTCCTCAAACTTTGCTCTGCTGAGCTTCATATCCAAGTGCTTTGGACCTTCTGCTGTAGCTGTAATGAAAGGCAGGTTGATATCTGTAGTGGTTGCGGAGGAAAGCTCCTTCTTTGCTTTCTCAGCCGCTTCCTTCAAACGCTGTAAAGCCATCTTATCCTGAGAAAGGTCTACCCCCTCTGCAGCCTTAAACTCGTCTACCAACCACTTGGTAATACGATCGTCATAGTCATCACCACCTAGATGAGTATCACCATTGGTGGACAATACTTCGATTACGCCGTCTCCGATGTCGATGATGGATACGTCGAAGGTACCACCACCTAAGTCGTATACCATAACCTTCTGCTCGGACTCATCCTCCAAACCGTAAGCAAGAGCTGCCGCTGTAGGCTCGTTGATGATACGCTCTACCTTAAGACCTGCAATCTTACCTGCATCCTTGGTTGCCTGACGCTGAGCATCGTTAAAGTAAGCAGGAACGGTAATAACCGCCTCGGTTACCTTTTCTCCCAAATAGCTCTCCGCATCCGCCTTTAACTTCTGTAAAATCATAGCGGAAATTTCCTGTGGAGTATAATCCTTTCCGTCAATGGATACCTTGTAATCTGTACCCATGTGTCTCTTGATGGAGGAAATGGTTCTCTCCGCATTGGTTACCGCCTGTCTCTTTGCAGGCTCTCCCACAAGACGCTCTCCGGTCTTGGTAAATGCCACTACAGAAGGGGTTGTTCTCATACCCTCTGCATTGGGGATAACAACGGGCTTTCCGCCCTCCATAACTGCTACACAGCTGTTGGTTGTTCCTAAGTCAATTCCAATAATCTTTCCCATAGTCTTTACTCTCCTTTTTCTCTATATACAAAATGTTTTTCTTCAAAACTTTTTCTTACTAACGTTATTTTAGAACTCTTACATGATATGCTCATGTCTCAGGCATTACTGCCTTACTATCTGTTGTATTGCTTTTATTATCTACTTCTTTACTTTTACCATGGAGTGTCGAACCACATTTCCCCGATAGGTATATCCCTTCTGAAGATCCTGGGTAATGGTATCTTCCTCCGCATCTCCCTCTTCCTCCGTCATCACCGCATTGTGTAAAGCCGGATCAAACTTCTTACCGAGGGCCTCGATTTCCTGAATGTTGCAATCGGCAAACATCTTCTGAATCTGCTTGTATATTCCTTCTATGCCTTTGACGAAGGGGGAATCCTTTTCCTCTTCCTGCACATGACTTAAAGCTCTTTCAAAGTTGTCCACCACGGGAAGCAGAGCTTCGATAATGCTTTTGGCTCCCAGTTCAAACATCTGTGCCTTTTCCTTCTCGGAGCGCTTTCTAAAGTTCTCATACTCCGCCAAGGTTCTAAGGTACTTATCCTTTAATTGGAGAAGTTCCGGATTCTCTTCGGAGCTTCCTTCCTCTACAGCCTGAGAACTCTCCACGGATTCCTCTCCGGAAGTTTCTTCGGAAGTAGCCTCCCCATTCTCTTCCGCATCTACTTCTACAGATGCTTCCTGAGCCTGCTTCAGCTCCTCTTCCCTCCCTTGCTGCTCTGTATTTTCTGCCACAAGTCTCTCCTTTCTCTATTTAAAAACTCCGTTCCATATCCTGAATCAGTTTTGTCAAAGTTTTTAAAACCTTCTCATAGTCCATTCGCTTCGGTCCAATGACACCAAGGGTACCCTGCATTCCGTTACCCAAGTGATACTTTGCGGTAACTACTGCACAATCCGTCACATCCTCCAAAGGACTTTCCTTTCCGATATAAACCTGAATGCTTCCATCCTTTTCTTCCGACTCGTTGTCTTTCAGAAGACCTGCCAACTCCTCCTTCCGCTCTAAAGCGGAAATCAGCTTGGAGGCATTTTCCGAATCGGTAAGCTCCGGATATTTGAAAATGTTGGTGGCGCCTGAAGTATAAATCTCCATCTCTTCCTCCTCGGGATGCAAAAGCTCCTGCATTCCCCGAAGTACGGTTTCCATGGTCGCTTTATAAGGCGTCCTATCCATTAAAGAGCGAATGTCCTTTTCCCCCAGCTCCTCCACGGAGAACCCCGCTAAAACATCATTTAGCAAAAGGTTTAAGGAGAGGACGGCAGCCTGTTCCAAGTCCTCCGGAATGTCCAAGGTAATGGTCTTTACAATATTGCCCTGAAACATCAGAAGGAATAAGACCTTCTGCTTCTCCACTAAGGAAAGCTGCAAGAACTTGATTTTATTCTTCTGCATACTGGGGCCGGATACTAAGGCCGCGTAGTGGGTGTCACTGGCAATGTTTCTTACCAAAGCCTGTAAGGTACTTTCCAGTCGTTCCATTCTGGCAAACATAGAGCTCTTCACATCGGACAAGGCCCGCTCCTGCTTTTCCATAAGCTGGTCTACATAAAAGCGGTAACCCTTATCTGAGGGAATTCTTCCTGCAGATGTATGAGGCTGTATAATATAGCCTAACTCTTCCAAGTCGCTCATTTCATTACGAATGGTTGCCGAGCTTAGATTCAAACCGGAAAACTTACTGATGGTACGAGAACCTACCGGCTCTCCGGTTTCCAAATAGTTTTTGATAATCGTGGTGAGAATAATCACCTTTCTCTGATCCACAGAACTCTTTCCCTCCTTTCTTGGCTTTGTTGGCACTCGTGTGTATTGAGTGCTAACACATGGTCATAATATACCGCTAATGGAAGGATGTGTCAAGAATTTTTCAGAAGAACTTTGTGAATTTCTGATGAACATAGTTGGGCGGAGTTTTTGCTTCCGACTTCCGCATTTTTCTTACTGTTTTTTCTATAGAATAGATGGATTTCGCTTTTCCGGTATAGGGCTTACTCCGGGGCACGCTCTCGCTAACTTCGCCTCGTAGGGGTTCTAAGCTTTTAAAAAACAAAAGCTAAGAACCCACGGGCTCAGATTGCCCCCGTCATAAGCCCTATACCGAGAAAGCGAGCCGAATAAATAATAGAGAAATGATAGAAGCATTAGGTTAAAATACAAAATCTAAAAATCAAAAAATTTTGAATCTGAGACAAATGCCAAAAGTCGGAAGCCGAAAAATTCGCCCCTCACTGTTCGGGGAAAGAATGGTTGAATAGAAGCCTTAAGGGAATTGAATATTGGAATAATAGAATTTTAGACTTATAGGTTTGTTGTCTCTAATTATTAGACTAAGCTCCCCAAATCCATTCTTCAAAAAGCATGCTGTAAAAAACATGATTCTTGCCAGCTTTTCGCAGTATAGGTCTGGAAGCGGGGGTAATGTGAGCCCGCGGGTTCTTGGCTTTTGTCTTTTAAAAGCTTAGAACCCCTGCAGGGCGAGCTTAGCGGGAGCGTGCCCCCATTTCAGACCTATACTGACGGAAAGCAAGTCTTGGTTTTTACAACGTACTCATTCTCCTCACTCTGCTAAAATCATCTCTCCCTTCAACTCCAGGCCTATTACGGCTCTAATACTTCCGATAGCTTCTTTTCCTAATTGAGAAAGTCTTTCGTCTTTCTTTTCCTGATTTTCCTCAAACTCTGCCAATTGCTTATCCTGAACTGGCAGGATATAGCGGATATATTCTTTATTGAATCCGGTGTAATAGTACTTTCCTTCGATTTCCCGGATTTCTTCTATTAATATGGAGCTTTCTTTTCCTAAGAATTTCTCTCGGAATTTCTTGGAGTCTTCCAGCGCCAATGCCAAAAACTCTTTGGAGCGGGCTGTTTTGATATTATCCGGAATCTGCTCCTTCATCTCGTCTGCCTTGGTTCCCTTTCTTCTGGAGAACTTGAATACATGGAGATCATAGAAAGAGATTTCCTTTAAGAAGGCAAGGGACTCTTTAAAATCCTCCTCCCGCTCTCCGGGGAAGCCCACAATCACATCCGTGGTTATAGCCGCCATGGGATAAACCCTTCGGATATCCTCCACCGCCTTTTTAAAGTCTTCCTTAGTATAATGACGATTCATTTCTTTCAGGGTCTTTTCCGCACCGCTTTGCAGGGAAAGATGGAAATGGGGACAGATGGCCTCTACTTCCTTTAAGCCTGCTAAAAAGCGCTCCGTAATAATACGGGGTTCAAGACTTCCCAAACGAATTCTTTGAATACCGGGAATCTTTCCCACCTCGGAAATCAAATGCAGTAAAGCCTCTCCCGTTTCCGCCTTTCTACTGGCATATTCATAGGAAAGATTTTCAAAATCCAATCCGTAGGAGGACAGGTGAATACCGGTAAGGACCACCTCCTGAAAGCCTTCCTTTGCCAAATGGCGAATTTCCTCCAGACAGTCCTCTTCCTTACGACTTCTGATTCTTCCTCGAACATAGGGGATGATACAATAGGCGCAAAACTGATTACAGCCGTCCTGCACCTTTACAAAGGCTCTGCTCTTATCCTTCGGCTTGGAAAGGAAGAGATTTTCGTACTCTCCCTCCTCCCGTACCGGGGAAAATGGCTCCATGGGACTTGCATCATTTTCCAGCATAGCCTCCCGATAGGCCTTAATCAGCTCTACCACCCTACCCTTTCCGGTATTTCCGATAAGAATGTCAATACCCTTATCTTCTTTCAGCTCCTCCTGCTTTCCTTCCACATAGCAGCCGGTGGCAATGACGATGGCCTCCGGATTCCTTTGCTTGGCTTGATGAATCATTTGCCGGGATTTTCGGTCCGCAATATTGGTGACGGAGCAGGTATTAATCAGGTAAATGTCCGCCTCCTCCGTGAAGTCCACCAGCCTTGCCCCCTCCTGCAAAATCGCTTCGGTCATGGCCTCTGTCTCATATGAATTGACTTTGCAGCCTAAGTTGTGCATGGCAAAGCGCAGTCCTGCTAAATCCATTTTCATCCTCTTTCTAAAATTACAGTTCTTTCACGGCTTTCGCTTGACTTTAAAATCGTTCATTACTACAATAAAGTTATCAATTTTAAAGGAGGGTAAGCTGTGAAGACGGTTCGTATTTCATTAAATTCTATTGATAAAGTTAAGTCCTTTGTAAACGAGTTGGTTCATTACTCTGATGTGGACTTCGATTTGGTTTCCGGTCGTTACGTGATTGATGCAAAGTCTATTATGGGAATTTTCTCCTTGGATCTTTCCAAGCCTATCGACTTAAACATTCATGCTGATGAGGGAGAGATGGAGGATATTTTATCCCACCTGGCTCCTTACATCATTTAACTGTTGTATCTTAACGGAAAGAAAGAAGATATACAAGGCTTTTCAAAAGTGCATGGTTTCATGCACTTTTCTTATGTAAAGAAGGAGAATTATGCAATACCAAGCATTTTTGATTAAATATGCAGAAATCGGCACCAAGGGTAAAAACCGTTATGTCTTTGAGGATGCCCTGGTTCATGATATTCGGATGAAATTAAAGCGGGCTACCGGAAGCTATTCCGTTAGCCGGGAACGGGGAAGAATCTATGTGAATGTGAAGTCCGAGGACTACGATTATGAGGAGTGTATTGATGCCCTTCGCCATGTGTTCGGTATTGCCGGCATTGCGCCCATGGTCCAGGTACCTTTAAGCCCGGACTTCTCCGTTTTGGAAAATGCGGTCCTTTCCTACTTTAAAGAAGCCTATGGAAACAGCAGCGTTTCCTTCAAGGTGGAAAGCCGAAGAGCGGAAAAGTCCTATCCCATGACCTCTCCGGAGCTGGATCAGGAGCTGGGGCACAGCATTTTGGAGGCCTTCCCCAACGCCCGTGTGGACGTGCATAAGCCGGATGTGAAGCTTCGGGTGGAAATCCGTCAGTATATGAATATTTACGGAAAAATCATTCCCGGACTGGGCGGAATGCCTCTTGGTACCAACGGCAAGGCCATGCTTTTACTTTCCGGAGGAATTGACTCTCCCGTTGCGGGCTACAAGGTGGCAAAGCGAGGTGCTTTGCTGGAGGCCACCTACTTCCATGCTCCACCCTATACCAGTGAAAGAGCAAAAATCAAGGTTATGGATCTGGCCAAGCAGGTTTCCACCTATACCGGTCCCATACTGCTGCATGTGGTAAATTTCACGGATATCCAGCTGGCTATCTATGAGCACTGCCCCCATGAGGAGCTGACCATCATTATGCGTCGCTACATGATGCGGATTGCGGAGGCATTGGCATACAAAAATAACTGTATCGGTTTAATCACAGGTGAATCCATCGGACAGGTGGCTTCCCAGACTCTGCAAAGTCTGGTCTGCACCAACGAAGTCTGCACCCTGCCGGTTTACCGTCCCTTGATTGCCTTCGATAAGCAGGAAATCGTGGATGTGGCTCAGGAAATCGGTACCTACGAAACCTCCATTGAACCCTACGAGGATTGCTGTACCATCTTCGTGGCAAAGCATCCTGTTACCAAGCCCATTCCTGAGAAGATTCGAAAGTCGGAGGAAAAGCTGGAGCCCATCGTAGCGGAAATGGTGGAGAAGGCCATTAATGAGGCTGAGGCAATTTTAATGCGGAAAGATAGGCCTTCGGAATAAAAAAGGATGGCTTATATAAAATAATTTTCTATGCAGTACAGGTCTGAAGCAGGGGCACGCTCTCGCTAACCTCGCCACGCAGCGGTACTAACTTCAAGCTTCGCTTTCAGTAAGTACCGGCGGGCTCAGATTACCCCTTTTTCAGACCTATACTGCATAGACGCTATTTAAAATTTTGAGCAATACCCCCCATCCTTTTTTTATTGAGAAGGCTATTGAACAGATATGATTTTATTATAGTCTTTCACTCTCCTCTATTCATAATATAGTTTGGAGTGTACTTGCTCTGTCTGCATACATAGAGTATGGACAGGAAGTAAGATAATAATATAAGGACTATTGCATAACAGAGTATATATCCATTAGGAAGACTAAATCGCAAGTCATAAACCCCCATTCCTTGTAACATAAGGATCAAAATTCTATTGGTGAATAATAATGACAATACATATCCTATGAAGGAAGCCATCATCAAAATCGGCAGGATGCTCATAGAAATCTGCCTTGCTATCTGATAGGTGGTGAAGCCCATTGCTCTCATCACCGCAAAATCACTTTCATTATTCAATACAACAGTCTTTACCAGTAAAATCACTGTAGTTAGCGTAATAAGCATACTTAGCAAAAGTACCCAGACGAGTATTGCCTTTACGTTGGCTATAACAGAAGCAAATTGGCTATTAAACAGCCCTTTGAAATTTTCGATATAAACAATTTCATCCCCTATTTGAGATTGAATATTCGATATTGCTCCTTCTATATCCCTATCATGTTTTAAATATACATACATTGATTCCCACCTGGCATCCGGTTCTATTTTTAGGATACCCTCATAGCTAAAGAAAACATCCAGTCCTCCGGTATAGCTGCCTTGTGTCAGTCCGGTTACTACATACTCTTCCTCCGGAGCTTGCTCTTGATAATCATTTCTAATTGAAATCACATCTCCTATTCCTTTTTTTAAACTCTTGGAGAGATTAAGCGAAATGGCAATTTCATTGTCATAGAAAGGATACCTTCCCTTGTATAATCCTATTTTTTCCAATTTCTCATAGTCATCATAAACCGTTATTCTTCCACTTACATTGTTATCACATAGGATTTCTCCCCCTCCGGGACCTATGCATTTTATGACTGCTTTGGTGTTATCCATATCGGATATTCTCTGATATAGCTTCTGAATATCTGCTTCTTCCCCGGGCTTTAAAACAATATCAAATTTCTCCATACCACTGATTTGCGATAAACCGTCTTCTTTCTGAACAATATTGGAAAATAAAGTGATAAAAAATGAAGAGGATAATACTGCTAAG
>NZ_CAUTEG010000098.1:0-7984 GCF_963537195.1 Oribacterium sinus
TTTTAAAGCACTTTCTGTTCAGTGGCCTGAAATGGATCTTCCTATAGTTATGAATACAGAGACAAAGCAATATAGTTATCAGAATTACAATATAATTTCGAGTAATATAACGGGTAATAAAAACATTCCATGGGGTGAGAGGCTTAGGCGTACTCTTGCTAAAATTCATACAGAATATACACTTTTATTTTTAGAAGATTTTTGGCTAAGAGAGCGAGTTGATGATGCTTTTTTTAGACAAACAATTAAATGGATGAATCAGAATCCTGATGTGGCCAATTTCTCTTTTTATCCCTGTATGCCTGGAACCAATATTGATGATGGGAAGTTTGAGCGGTTTGAAAGAAGACCCCAGAAATGTGAATATAAGCTAAATTGTCAGGTTGGAATTTGGCGTACTAAAGAACTACTGGGATTTATTAGATCTCATGAAAGTGCATGGGATTGGGAAATGTATGGATCTGTACGAGCTGAAAGATATCAACAGAAATTTTATTCCTTGAAAAGTGATGCTCCGTTAGTTTTTAACTATGGTGATAATACTAAGGGATGTATAGTTAGAAAAGGTAAGTGGGTAGAGGATCAAGTGTTGCCAATGGCTGAATTATATAATCTGAATATTGATTATTCAATAAGAGGATTTTCGGATGTAGTAGCAGAAAAAAAGGAACTTCAAAGAAGGGCTTGCATGAGTGTATTGGAAAAGCTACGAGAACCAGGAGGAATAAAAAGAGCTATAAATCATATTAAGCTTGTGCTTGATGATAAAAAGGTCAGGTATTTATCTTTAAGATAACAGAGGTAAAATTTTTAATGAAGGGAAAGAGGATTAAATTATGGAGAATATCTTAATCGTTGGTGCACATTTTGACGATGCAGAATTAGGTGCAGGAGGAACAGCGGCAAAACTGGTAAAACAAGGTAAAAAAGTATATAAACTTACGCTCACTGACAATGTTACACTTTTTAAGCAAAAAAATATCAATGTGGATTTTGATTCATCTAGAGTTCAAAGTCAAAAAGCAGCAGAAATATTAGGTATAACTGAGTTAACAGATTTTGAACCGATTGAATGTTCTAGCTTGTCCTATAGTAAGGAAGTTATGCAAAGAGTAGAGAAAATAATTTATGATTTGAACATTGATACTCTTTTTACGCATTTTGGAACAGATATGAATCAAGATCACGTTGAAGCAAGCAGAATATGCGTTACTGCCGGTCGACATTGTTCAAATATTTTACAATTTCAGAGCAATGGATATATATTGGATAATGTGTTTTATCCAACCTTTTTTGTGGATGTAAGTGATACTATTGATTTAAAACGGACTGCATTAAGTCAATATAGTTCAGAACATGATAGATTTAATAGATTATTTGAAACAAATATTGAACGCAATCATCTTTGGGGTTATGGAAATGAAGTTGCATACGCTGAGGGATTTAATTTGGTGAAATTTTTAGAAAAATAATCAAATAATTGATGAGAAAAACTAATAATGAAAATAATTAAAAAAATAATAAGAGAATGTAAAATCACATCAGGGTTTTATCGATTCTTGTCAAAAATAAAGTATAATTTTTTATTAATTAAACAAAAAGGTAATTTTGAAAAGAATAGCTGTAAAGTTATGAGAGAAGTTCAACTATCTCTTTCTGAATGCTGTGATATTAGTATGTTTTTCTTTATGTTCGGAACTCTACTTGGGGTATATAGGGATAACAAACTTATTAAAAATGACATGGATGTAGATGTAGGGGTATACCTTTTGGGAGAAGATTCGCTGCAAGATTTTAGAACGTATATGGAAAGTAAAGGTTTTTGTCTAATTCATTTCTATCTTTTGGAAGATGGAAGAGTTATACAAGATTCTTATGAAAAGCATGGAATAAAGATAGATATTGCTTTTCTTCAGCAGTCTACTAATTGCGATTATTGCTATCTTATGTATGAAGAAGAATCAAAAAAAGAAAATGTACTTTTGTTTCCGTTTGTAAGTGTTAATGAGATTGAAAAATATGCTTTTTCGGATTTTCAAATTAACGTTCCCAAACAAACGGAACAATATCTTGCTGATACATATGGTGAGGATTGGAAACAACCTAATCCAAAATATAAATATTGGGAAAATCCTAATGCTAAAAATACGGAGTTTACAGCTAGTATAGTGTATTGCAATAAAGGAGAGGGACTGTAAATGTTAGCTTTAATCCTTAATTCTGGGTTGGGATCTCGTATGGGAGAACTCACTTCAGAACATCCGAAATGTATGACGAAAATTAGTGACCGAGAGACAATTTTATCTCGTCAACTAAAGTGTATCGTTGATGCTGGAATTAAAAAAGTTGTCATGACTACGGGCTATTATGATCAGATTCTTATACAGTATTGCGAATCTCTTCAATTGCCTATACATTTTGATTTTATAAAGAATCCACTTTATGACCAGACGAATTATATTTATTCTATTTATTGTGCAAGAGAGTATCTTGCTGATGATATTATTCTAATGCATGGTGATTTGGTGTTTGAAAAAGCTGTATTTGATAGAATTATGGAATCAAATTCTTCATGTATGACAGTATCATCTACACTTCCACTTCCGGAGAAAGATTTTAAGGCTCAAGTTAAAGATGGAAGAGTTATAAAGGTTGCCCTGGATATTTTTTGTGACGCTATGGAAGCTCAGCCTTTATATAAGCTAAAAAGAAATGATTGGAAGTTATGGCTTAATAAGATTATAGAATATTGTGAAGAAGGAAATACGAAAGTATACGCTGAGAATGCGCTAAATGCACTAAATGGTGCAGTTAATATTGAGGCTATAGATGTTAATAATTTTCTTTGTTCTGAGATAGATAACCCGGAAGACTTAGCTTTAGTGAGCAGGAGGCTAAAAGAGATTGAATCCAGAATGGTATATATGTGTTTTTCAACGGATATAATTCATGGTGGACATATTGCGATAATAAAAAGAGCACAAAAGCTTGGGAAATTAATTATTGGGGTGTTATCCGATGAAGCGGTTGCTTCTTATAAGAGATTACCACTCGTGCCGGCTTCAGAACGTAGAGTGATGTTTGAAAATATTGCAGGGGTTGATCGTGTTGTTGAGCAAAAAACTCTATCATATAAAGAAAATCTTGAAAAGTATAAGCCGGCTATGGTTGTGCATGGTGATGATTGGTGTCAAGGATTTCAAAAGCCAATAAGAGATGAGGTTGTATCTATACTCGCTTCATATGGTGGAAAGCTTATTGAATATCCATATAGTTCTGACCCTAAATATGCTGAGATTCAAGCTCGTTCCAGAGCAGATTTGGCTATGCCCGATATTCGTCGTGGAAGACTAAAAAAAGTTTTGGAAGCGAAAGGACTAATCACAGCCATGGAAGCACATGATGGCTTAACGGGTCTAATTGTTGAGAATACTGTTATCCATCAAGGAGGAGGTGCACATCAGTTTGATGCTATGTGGGTATCGAGCTTATGTGATAGTACGGCAAAGGGAAAGCCGGATATAGAACTTGTTGATATGACTTCAAGATTTCGTACTATTGAGGATATTACAGAAGTAACAACTAAGCCGATTATTTTTGATGGAGATACTGGAGGGAGAACAGAACATTTTGTATATACTATTAGAACGTTAGAGCGCCTAGGAGTATCAATGGTCATTATTGAGGACAAAACAGGCTTAAAGAAGAACTCCTTGTTTGGCACTGAAGTACAACAAACACAAGATAGCATTGAAAACTTTAGTGAAAAAATTGCAGCAGGTAAAAAAGCTCAGAGAACGAGGGAGTTTATGATATGTGCAAGAATTGAAAGCTTAATTCTTGAAAAAGGAATGGAAGATGCATTAGCTCGTGCATTTGCTTTTACTCAAGCTGGTGCAGATGCAATTATGATTCATAGTCGCCAAAAAGATCCAAAAGAGATTAAGGAATTTATTGAAAGATTCCGTAAACAGGATGAGCATACTCCTATTGTTCTTGTACCTACAAGTTTTAATTCTGTTACAGAAGAAGAGTGGAAGAAAATTGGTGCTAATATTATAATTTATGCAAATCAGCTGATGAGGGCACAGGTTCCAGCTATGCAGAAAGCTGCTGAGATAATTTTAGAAAATCACCGCGCAGAAGAATGTGATACAATATTAATGCCATTTAAGGATATAATACGTTTAATTCCGGCAGAAATATAAAAAATATTTCTCAGTAATTAGAGAATCAAATAGTATGGTATCTTCTTTTGTTTTTTGAAATTAAAATAGCCTACATATCAACAAGATAGAGAATGATGTTTTTGTATAATGGAAATTATAAGACACTGGCAAAAAGCCTTCTAAATTCTAAAGGTGGAAAGGGAACTGAATAATGCAAATAAGAGAAGAGTTTCAAGATAAAATTCTTGTTATTACTGGAGGTACAGGCTCTTTTGGTAGTACAGTATTGAAACATTTTTTAACTACAGATATCGGTGAAATTCGAATCATATCTCGCGATGAAAAAAAACAAGATATGATGAGACATGTTTTACAAGCTACTTATCCGAAATTTGCCACAAAAGTACAATTTTGTATTGGAGATGTTAGAGATATTGACTCGGTTAGAGATGTCATGTATGGAGCTAATTATGTGTTCCATGCAGCAGCACTTAAAGAAGTTCCTTCTTGTGAGTTTTTTCCAATGGAAGCTGTAAAAACTAATATACTAGGTACAGATAATGTAATTACGGCAGCTGTTGAGAATCGAATTGAAAGAGTAGTTTTCCTTTCGACAGATAAAGCTGCTTATCCAATTAATTCGATGGGGATGACCAAGGCTGTTGCAGAAAAGGTTGTGCAATCAAGAGCTCAAAAAGCATTTGAACGTAGTGGCACAGTATTGGCATGTACACGTTATGGTAATGTAATGTGTTCAAGAGGATCTGTAATCCCGCTATTTATTGATCAGATTAAAAATAAACGTCCAATCACTATTACTGACCCAAACATGACACGATTCTTGATGAATTTGGATGAGGCCGTTGACCTTGTAGCTTTTGCATTTGAAAATGCAGAACCTGGAGATTTATTTATTCAAAAGGCGGACGCATGCACCATTGGGGATTTGGCAGATGGAGTGATGAAGGTTTTTGGTAATACTGAAAAAAGAATTATTGGAACTCGTCATGGAGAGAAGCTCTATGAAACCTTGATGACACGGGAAGAGAGACTTCGTGCAATAGATATGGGTAATTATTTCCGTATTGCGCCGGACGGAAGAAGTCTAAACTATGATAAGTTCTATGTAGAAGGAGATGTAATTACTGAAGGAGATGAAGCGTATACTTCCCATAATACCAGTCGCTTGGATGTGGATGGAGTTGTAGCGAAGATATTAACTACTGATTATGTAAAAGAGGAGCTGGAAGGGCGTCCTCATATTGTGGAAGCATAAATTAGAGTCTATGAGGAGCGATAGTAAAATGGTATATCCGAAGTGGAAAAATAATGGCAAGCTAAAGTTGATGATTATAGTGGGGACAAGACCGGAGGTTATCAGACTTTCCGCTGTTATCAAAAAAAGCAGAAAGTATTTCGATACTATATTGGTACATACCGGACAGAACTATGATTACAATCTAAATGGAGTTTTTTTCAAGGACCTAGGGTTGGAAAATCCTGAGTTATATTTGGATGCGGTTGGTTCAAATCTTGGTGAAACCATGGGTAATATTATTTCCACTAGCTATAAAGCAATGTTGGAGATGAAGCCGGATGCCGTACTGGTTTTAGGAGATACCAACAGCTGTCTTTCCGCTATTTCAGCAAAGAGGCTTCACATTCCAATCTTTCACATGGAAGCCGGAAACAGATGTAAGGATGAGTGTTTACCGGAAGAGACCAATCGCCGTATTGTTGACGTGATATCCGATGTGAATTTACCCTATAGTGAAGCTGCAAAAAAATATCTTCATGAAATGGGAATGCCTAAGGAGAGAACTTATTGTACAGGCTCACCAATGGCTGAAGTTTTAAGAGGGAATTTAGAGAAAATTAAAGCCTCTGATGTTTTAGGTCGATTGGGTCTGGAGGAAAATCAATATATTTTACTCTCCGCCCATAGAGAAGAAAATATTGATACGGAAAAGAACTTTATTTCTCTGTTTACAGCTATCAATGCTTTGGCAGAAAAATATGATGTGCCAATTCTGTATTCCTGTCATCCCCGTTCTAAAAAACGCTTAGAGGAAAGTGGATTTATATTGGATAAGCGTGTTCGAGTGAGCGAGCCTTTAGGGTTTAACGATTATAATCATTTACAAATGAATGCTCTTGCGGTTGTATCTGATTCAGGAACATTGCCTGAGGAATCATCCTTCTATTTGTCTATCGGTCATCCGATTGCAGCAGTCTGTATTCGAACCTCTACAGAGAGGCCGGAAGCACTGGAGGCCGGAGATTTTATTCTTGCAGGAATAAGCACACAAGAGCTTTTACAGGCAACAGATATGGCAATCGAGATGAAGAGGCAAGGAATTTTGGGTAAGCCATGTCCGGATTACACCGATGAAACAGTTTCTATGAAGGTGGTTCGCATAATACAAAGTTATGTGAATGTAGTAAATAAGATGGTATGGCGGAAGGAAGATAGATAAATGAACATATTAGTCACCGGTGCTAAAGGGATGGTAGGAACCGCTCTTGTCAATAATTTAAAAAATCTTAGGGATGGAAAAAATAGAACGAGAGAGAAGATTTCTATTTCTGAAATATATGAGTATGATCAGGATTCCGGTGAAGCAGAGCTTGAGGAGTATTGTCAAAAAGCGGACTTTGTTTTTCATCTTGCCGGAGTAAATCGTCCGGAGAAGGTAGAAGAGTTTATGGAGGGGAACTTTGGCTTCTCCTCTAAACTTTTAGACACTTTGAAAAAGTATGGTAATAAGGCCGGTGTAATGCTTTCTTCTTCTATACAGGCTACATTGGCAGGACGATTTGGTGATTCAGAATACGGAAGAAGTAAAAAAGCCGGAGAGGAGCTGTTTTTTTCCTATGGAAAAGAAACCGGTGCGAAGGTGTATGTTTACCGTTTTCCGAATCTTATGGGGCATAGTAGGCCAAAGTATAACTCTGCGGTATCAACGTTTTGCTGGGCCATTGCCAATGATGAAGAATTTACTGTAAATGATAGAAATACAGAATTGGAACTTCTTTATATAGATGATTTGATAGAAGGAATGTTTGACCTCTTAGAAGGGAAAGAGCAGCATTGCGAATTCTCCGGTACAGAAACTATCTTGGATGACAATGGAACATATTGTACTGTTCCCATAACACACAAAGTTACTTTAGGGGAAATTATAGACTTGCTGGAAGAATTTAAGGCACAACCGAAGACCGGAATGATGCCGGAGATTCCGGAAGGTTCTTTTGCAAAAAAATTATTTTCCTTATACCTTACTTACCTTCCTCAAAAAGACTTTTCTTATGCATTGAAAATGAATGTGGATAATAGAGGGAGCTTTACGGAGCTCTTGCATACGAAGAATCATGGGCAAGTATCCGTGAATATCAGCAAACCCGGAATCACTAAGGGGCAACACTGGCATAACAGTAAATGGGAACAGTTTATTGTTGTTTCCGGTCATGGACGTATCGAAGAAAGAAATATTAATACCGGTGAAAAAGTCGCATTTGATGTAAGCGGAGACAAGATTGAAGCTGTTTATATGATTCCTGGCTGGACACATAATATTATAAATTTGTCAGAGACAGAAGACTTGGTTACAGTAATGATATGTAATGAGAATTTCAATCCGAATCATCCGGATACTTTTTATGAGGAAGTATAAATGGTAAATAACCTGTCATCTTGAATTCCTCCCTGAGATAGTGTGCAAAGTGGAAAAAGTTTGTAAAGTGGAAAAAGGGCATTCAACTTTTCACGATTATCTCAATTTTTGTGGAGAGAAAAAAGATGACAGGTTATTTAC
>NZ_CAUTEG010000099.1:0-7937 GCF_963537195.1 Oribacterium sinus
AAGAATGACCTTCTATAACATGATGGCTGTAGAAGGCTTCATCGCCATGGTATGGGCGGCAGGAACAATGGCATTGATTCAGTTCACTGCAGACCAGGGCGGAATCAGCATGGTATTTAATGAGAAGGCAGGAACCTTCCAGTACATGATTCAGAAGGCGGGAGAGTTGGTTGCTATTTCTCCAACCTCTGTAGTCGGTGTAGTTTGTAGAAGAGCTTTAGGACCTATTGGCGGAGCAATAGCACTTATCGGTATTATTATTCTTCCTATTACCTCCGGAGATACTGCACTTCGTGCATTACGTCTTACCATTGCAGATACCTTCCACATTAAGCAGGATAACAATTTCAGAAGATTAAGCCTTGCCATTCCAATCTTTATCCTGGTAGCAGGAATCTTAGTTTGGGCAAAGGTAGATCCTAAGGGCTTCCAGATTCTTTGGAGATACTTCGCATGGTCTAACCAGACTATGGCATTATTCCCCTTGGCTGCGGCAGGTATTTATCTCATGATTAACGGAAAAGCAAAATGGGCATGGATGCCACTGCTTCCCGGTACCTTCTACACCTTCATCTGCGCAAGCTATATCTTAAATGCAAAGCTGGGCTTTGGTTTAAGCTGGCCAATCGCTTATGTGGGCGGTGTAATTGTGGCTGCTATTTACCTTGTTCTTGTAATCATTAGAGGGAAGAAGGGCGGCACCACTCCTGAGCCTACCGTAAAGTAATGGGTGATGGCTGAAAGTGTTTCGCCTTTGAAATAGGCAAGTCCTTTTGAAAAGGCATGGTTGATTAGGTGAACTTTGCCTGTAAAAGATTGTTTTAAGGATGAATTGAAAGATTGATTGCTTCGGAAGAGGCAGTCAATCTTTTTTTATATATTTTTTATAAATTAAAAATTAAGCATTTATTGATTTTCTCTTAGGATATGGAGTATATTTACTTTGGATTTTAATAATCATCTGTAGGCGGGATGGGAATCGGAGGGAGAAGACGATTCCCTGTATTTAGTCCGGCCTACTCGTACCATAGCAGAAATCAGGGAAGAGAGTTGTAGCTACTATGGGACAAAAAATTACCTAGTAAGGGAGAATGAAAAATGAAGAAAAAGAAACTGAAAGTACAAGTAGCTGCACTCGCCATGACAGGAGCCATTGCAGCTGCACCATTGACCGTAAGAGCGGAAGAAGCAAGCACGGCAGCACCGGCGACTGCGAGCACAAGCAGTACAGAAGCACCTGCCACTGCCGCAGCTCCTACAGCAAGTACAGCGACAACGCCTGCAACAAGCACAGCGGCGACCACCGGAACCAGTACAGCAGCTACCGCCGGAACAGGTGCAACTGCAAGCACCGGAACAGCAGCAACAGCTACCACGGAAGCGTCAGCTCCGACAGAGGCAGCTACCCCGGTTACCGTAGTAGAGGCACCGGCAGACCCTGCCACCACTGTTCCCAACAATGTGGATACCGTAGTACCGGACGATAATAAGCAGGGAACGGATATTGTTGCTGATACTCCTATCCTCAAGGTTAATACAACGATTACACCGGAAGAGGCTAAGGGAGAAGGAACTATTGGAGATAAAGTTAAAGGTTTACCGGCTGTATTGGGCAATGTGAAAAATAAAGACGTGGTAATGCAGGGTGACCTTTCTATTGCAAAGGATAACAGTACAGACTTTGACAGTACCGGTGATGCAGCACATGAAGTCAATAAAGAGGATAGCTATAGCTTAAAGGCTGACTTAGATGTTAATGCAGTAAACAATGCCATCAATGCTTCAGCACGGTTAAACAGTCTTATGAAGGAGGTTAACATTGATAAAATGGAAACCGGTCTTCGTTCCACCTTTGAGATGGGAAGAGACTTGGAGGGAAGCTTCCACCTGCCCACAGACTTAGAGGATGCTAAAAAGCACTATGAGCTAAGTTCTGCAGACGGTAGTCCCATGATGTATCGCATCAATTATGGCAACTCCTCCTTTGCAAAGGATAAGGTTAGCATTGCCATGGACTTGGATTTAAGTAAATATCAGAATCCAAAGGTAGAGATCAGCACCTTTGGAGCTTTAAATGATTTGATTAACAAGTCTGCAAAGAAGATTCAGTTAATCATGAAGGGTGTTAAGTTTAAAGCGGCACACGGCAATGTAGAAGAAACAGAAACCGCCACAGAGAAAACCACAACTGCAGAGGGAACCATTCGGGGAACCTTAGTAGGCTATATGAAGGCAGATGTCAGTAAGGAAGTAAAGTTTTTAATTTTTACTACTACTGTAACCGGTAAAGCTGCCTATAATTGGGGAGCTATCCAGAATGAGGAAGGCCGAGATTTTGTAGCCGGTCGTGACAGAATCGCCGGAAATGATAACGGAAATAATAAGGTTGATTTAACCGTAAAGATGACCACAGTAGAGAACAAGATAAAGCCCGTTGAACCGGTACAACCTGTTGAGCCTACAAATCCAACTACTCCAATAAGTCCGGAGGAACCAAGCAATCCGGCTAGACCAAGTAATCCTATTGCACCAAGTAATGGTGGAGGAAGTAGAACAAGTACTCCTATTGTAACACCGGGTTCTTCCACTCCCGGAGAGGTGCTGGGAGAGAATCGTCCTACTGCTTCTACCCCTGCGGGTGAAGTTTTAGGAGAGAACCGTGTGGCTCCCGTAGTGGAAACCGTTGAGAAAAAGCAGGGAGCTGTATTGGGAGAATCCCGTCCAAGCGTAAAGGGCGTATCCGACCGAGCATCCGTAGCAACCGGAGATTATAACTTTACAGGCCTTTGGGCTTCCCTTTTTGGAATCTCCTTAGCGGCATTAGCAGGCTTTGTAGTTCTTCAGAAGAAAAAAGAAAATTAATGTGCCGATAATCATTTTTTCTGTATTTACTATATATTACTGTTAATTCGGAAAACCAAAAATATTATCAAAGGAATACTAAACCGTTGTAGAACATGAAAAATAAATAGTTCTGCAACGGTTTATTTTTGTGAATTAAGATTTGACTTATTAACTTTTTTTCCTTAGTATAGTGTTTATAGTTATTTTAATTTTTTAAAGCAAAAACAGGAGAAATAGAACAACAGTATCAGCAGCTTTGTATATATTTCTTCTGTTTTGTCCTGTAAATGCTTTAAAAAGACAGATGGAAAGTTTAAAAAGCTTTTCTAAACACAGGGAGAATGAAAATGAAGAAGAAAAACTTAAAAGTACAGGTAGCTGCATTAGCTATGACAGGAGCAATGGTTGCGATTCCTATGAATGCCAGAGCTGAGGAGGTAAATCCTGCTTCAGCAGCAACGACAGGAACAATGGAAGCAGCGGCAGAAGCTGCAACAGGAGCGACAACAGCAACAAGCACAGCCTCAGGAGCGACAGAAACTGCAACAGCAGCAACAGAGACAGGCACAGCCGCAGGAGCGGGAACAGCCAGCGGGGGAGAAGAGTCAGTTGTTACAGTAGAGGAAGCAGCAGTGGATTCCGGTACTACTGCACCGAACAATGTGAATACTGTGGTGTCGGATGATCAAAAACAGGGAACGGACATTTCCACGCATGTAGATATTACCCGCGGAGGGCCAGCTAGACCTGTGATTCACGTAGATACCACTGTGACAGCAGAAGAGGCCAAGGGAGAGAAGACCATTGCGGAAAGTCACCCGGGAGTAGAAAATAACGTTATCACCGGTCTGAAGAACAAGAATGTGGTTCTTCAAGGGGATCTCTCCATTAAAAAGGATGAAAGTACAGAAGCCTATGATAGTACCAATACTGCAGCACATCCGGTGAATAAGGAAGATAGCTATTCTCTGAAGGCGGATTTGGATGTGTCTTCCGTTACCAACGCTATAAATGCATCTGCCGGAATTATACCGGGGTCAAATGATATTTTTGTAAACAATTTAGAAACAGGTCTTCGTTCCACCTTTACTTTGGGAAATGACGTGGAAGGAAGTTTTCATCTTCCTACGGACTTAGAGGATGCCAAGAAGCATTATGAGCTAAGCTCTGCGGATGGAAATCCTATGATTTATCGCATTAATTATGGAAAATCTTCCTTTTCCAAGAAGAAGGTAAGCCTTGTTATGGATTTGGATTTAACTCAGATGACTCCGCTGGCAAAGCAAGGTTCCGATGAAAATGCGGCTAACGAAAGAATTTACGGCAAAGATCCTGTTACCGGAAAACCGTATCCTATTGAAAACTTTAATCCCTCTCCTGCTACGGGAAGACATGCAAGTACCAGCGTTTTTGGAAATTTGCAGGAGCTCATTAACAAGTCCTCTCAAAAGATACAGCTGGTGATGAAAGGATTAAAAATCAATGCCACCTCTTCCAATAGAGTAGAAACGGAAACGGAGACAGAAAAGAACATTAGTACAGAGGGAAGTATTGCAGGAACTTTAGTTGGATATATGAAGTCTGATTTAAAGTATGTTTATGCTACCGGAAATACATCTTATGTCTGGGGTGCTGTACAAAATGATGCCGGCAGAGACAAAGTGTCCGGTCAAGGAAATGACAAGGTTCTTCTTACCGTAAAAATGAATACTGTAGAGCCGAAGAGCAATCCGGTGCAGCCTGTAAATCCTGTACAACCGGTAAATCCCGTTAACCCGGAGCAGCCTGCACAACCGGTAACTCCCGAAACCCCTGCTGTACCGGCTAGTCCTACGAATCCTAGTATTGGCGGATCAAGCAATGGCGGCGGTGGAAGAAGCAGTTCAAGAGTGACTGTAAGCACTGTCAGCAATGCACCTTCCAATCCCGGAATCGTACTGGGAGAAAGCCGTCCGACAGCTTCTACTCCTGCAGGTGAAGTTTTAGGAGAGAATCGAGTGGCTCCCGTAGCAGAAGCTACTGAAGAGAAGAAGGGTGCGGTACTTGGAGAGTCCCGCCCAAGCGTAAAGGGCGTGTCCGACCGTGCAACCGTAGCCACCGGAGATTACAACTTCACAGGACTTTGGGCATCCCTATTCGGAATCTCCCTAGCATCCTTAGCAGGCTTTGTAGTTCTGAAAAAGAAAGAGCAGCAGTAAATATCAAGCTGAAAAATATATAAAACAGCAATAAGTGATTACCGTAGTAGAGCAGATAAAATATCGGTTCCACTACGGTTTTTTGAATTCAGCTGTGCTTTCTTTATATTTTTACTTAGCGAAGAGAAGGACTGTGAAAATAATAAATGAAAGAGACAGACGCAGTATAGGTATGCAAGAGAGCTACTTTGAGCCTGTCGGAATTAGCGAGCTCAGCGGTGTGAAGGACTGAGAAAATATTAAATGGAAGCGACAGAAGCAGTATGGGCATGAAAGAGGATAATCTGAGATTGCAAGAACTATCGAGCTCATCGAAGTGAAGGACTGTATAAGCCAATAGGAAGAAGCGATTGCGGTATAGGGGGGATAACAGGGGTAATCTGAGCCCGCCGGTACTTGCGAAAAACAAAGGTACTGCAGTTTTTCGCTTAGTACCGCTGCAGGGCGAAGTTAGCGGGAGCGTGCCCCGATTATCCCCCTATACCACAGAGCGCATCTATTCATTGAATACAGTCCTTCACTTCTACGAAGGCGAAGTTAGCGAGAGCGTGTCCCGATTTCATGCTATACTGCATGGTCGCGCATCCTTATCATTTTCCCAGACCTTCACCTCATCCCCCTTCTTGACAGCGCCCCCCTATTGCACTAAGATTTTCCTATGTTGTTAGAAGAAAGAGGAAAGCAAATGGCAGAGAAAAAATCAAAGATTCCACACAATACAGAAAGGCCGGTTCTGATTACAGGCCACAAGAATCCGGATACGGATTCCATCTGTGCAGCGATTTCTTATTCCCGCTTGAAGAATAAGATTAATAATACAGACCGGTACATCCCTTGCAGAGCCGGAAGTCCCAATGCGGAAACCAGTTTTGTTTTAGATTATTTTAAGGTGGATGCTCCTCTTTTATTGGACAATGTAAAAACCCAGGTTTCCGATATTGCCTATCGGAAGACTCCCGGAGTTTCTAAAAATATGTCCTTAAAGCAGGCCTATCAGATGATGAGAGACGGTCATGTGGTTACCCTTCCCGCAGTAAATCAAAACGGCATTTTGGAAGGTCTCATTACCATGTCCGATATTGCCAAGTCCTATATGAATGTATATGATTCTGCCATCATTTCCACGGCAGAGACTCCCTTTAAAAATATCCTGGAAACCCTGGAAGCAACTCTGATTACCGGAGATACCAACCGAAATTGTAAGGACGGAAAGGTGTTGATTGCGGCAGCGAATCCGGAAATGATGAACTACTATATTGAGCCCCATGACATTGTCATCCTGGGAAATAGAGCAGAGAGCCAGCTTTCCGCCTTGGACAATGGGGCGGATTGTATCATCATTTGCGAAGGCGCCAATGCCTCCCCCACGATTAAAGCCCTGGCGGAGCAAAACGGCATGATTATCATGGTAACCTCCTATGATGCTTATACAGCGGCAAGACTGATTAACCAGTCCATCCCCATCAGCTTCTTTATGACGAAGGAAGGCATTTTAAGCTTCGAAGAAGAGGATACGGTGGATGAAATTAAGGATGTGATGGCGAAGAAGCGGCACAGAGATTTCCCGGTCATCAGTAAGGACGGCCGATATCTGGGCATGCTTTCCCGTAGAAATCTTTTAGGTGCCAGCGGAAAACAGGTCATTATGGTGGATCATAATGAGCTGGGACAGGCATTGGATGGCATGGAAAATGCGGAGATTCTGGAAATCATTGATCATCACAGACTGGGAACCATTCAGACACTTGGACCGGTGTATTTTAGAAACCAGCCCCTGGGCTGTACCAGCACGATTGTGTACCTGATGTATCAGGAAAATAAGGTAGAAATCGATCCCCAGACGGCGGGACTGATGATGTCCGCCATCATTTCCGATACCCTCCTTTTCCGTTCTCCTACCTGCACCAAGACCGATGAGATGGCTGCCAGAGCGTTGGCGGAGATTGCCGGAGTGGATATTGAAAAGTATGCTATGGAAATGTTTTCCGCGGCCTCCGATTTAAAGCAGAAGACGGATCGGGAGATTTTCTATCAGGACTTTAAGACTTTTACTGCAGGGGATATTCATTTTGGCGTCAGTCAGGTAAGCTCCTTAAATGAAGAAGAGCTTCTTTCCATAAAGCCCAGACTCTTCCATTTTGCGAAGGAGGCTTTAGGAGAAGAAAATCTGGACATGGCTTTTGTGATGCTCACCAACATTTTAAAACAGGATACTCTGCTTCTGGCTGTTGGACATAGGGCAGAAACCCTGATTCAAAACGCCTTTTTGCTGGAGCCGAAAAAGGAAAGCTTTGATTTTTCCGGAGAAGAGGTGGAGGGCTATACCGCTGTACTGGAGAATGTGGTTTCCAGAAAGAAACAGCTGATTCCGCCCCTTAGCCTCTATGGGGAGCAGATGTAAGAGAAAATCCGGATTTTCAGAACGAAAATCTGAAAAGAAAAAGTATAAGTTTCAGAACGAAAAGTAGGCGAGAGATAAGCCGGACTTTATGGAAGAAGACCGGAGTAGAAAAAGTGGACTTAAAGTAGGAAACAGAAAGCGGAAAGGATAGTCTTATGAATATTTGTTTAATCGGAATGCCCTCCAGCGGAAAAAGCGTTTTGGGGGTATTGCTGGCGAAAAAATTAGGCATGTCCTTTCTGGATATGGATTTGGTGATTCAGGAAAAGACCGGACAGCTGCTTCGGGAAATCATTGCGGAGCGCGGAAGGGAGGGCTTTCTCCTTTTGGAAGAGGAAGTGGGAGCAGAGCTCTCCATGAACAATACGGTTCTTGCTCCCGGAGGATCTATTTGCTATGGCAAGAGGGCTATGGAGCATTTGCGGGAGATTTCTTTGGTGATTTTTCTGGATGTGCCCTTTTCCGAGGTGGAAAAAAGAATTGGAGACCCGGTG
>NZ_CAUTEG010000100.1:0-7919 GCF_963537195.1 Oribacterium sinus
GACTACCCCTCATTTAGACCTATATTGCCGAAATCTATTTATTATTTTGATTTTTACAGCCCCTTTTATTTTTAACGATTACTATTTGCAAAGTCTGCGATATCTCGTGGATAAGTAAAGAGGGTGAATGAGATGTGGAATCTTGCTTACTCCTTTCACATCCAAGAGGAAGGTAAGAGAAGTAGCGTTCAGTTAACTTATCCACTGTATAGGTCTGAAAGAAGGGCAATCTGAGCCCCGCCGGTACTTGCTGAAAGCGAGCAAAGCGAAGCTTGAAGCTTAGTATCCGCTGTGTGGGCGAAGTTAGCGGGAGCGTGCCCTGATTTCAGACCTATACAGTGGATAAGTATAGAAATTTCTCTTCTCTTTCCCTTGGCTATTCTATCCTTATAAACTCTCGGAAAACCGCCGATATTGGTATTGATAAGTTAGCAGAAAGAACGGTGTGGAAGGGAGTCCGACGTTCCCATGGCTTTTCAGAGAGAGAAAGATTCTTAGGGAAAGTTTCATTTTCTCTAAAGGCGTGGACTTTCTCCAAAAAGACCTGCTAGCTCGATAAACTAAAGAGAGAGAGGATGAATCATGTCAGGTTTATCAACAAATTCAACGTCCGGTACATCCAGTTTGGGGAACACCTCCCTCCGTGGATTTGGTGGAATGTCCTCCGGAATTGACCGTGACGCATTAATTGAACAGGCAACAAAGGGTACTCAGTCTAAGCTTACCAAAGCAAGACAGGAGACCACAAGAATGGAATGGAAAAGAGATGCTTTTCGTGAGTTATCCGATAAGACTATAGCATTACAGGATGATTTTTTGTCTTTCGCCTCTGCAGATTCCATCAAGAATCAGGATTTGTATGAATCCAGTGTGGTAAATCCACAGGGTGATGCTGCGGCAACCAAGTTTATTACCGCTTCAGGACATTCGGATTTGACAAAGAACTTGAAGGTGAAGGCAGTTACCAAGCTGGCAACCTCCGAGTCCATTGTTTCCGATGTGAAGGGCAGCGCTTCCGCCATTAAGACAGGAATTACTGCAGATGCTTTGGCAAATGTGGGTAATGTAAAAACCAGTAGCCTGGTAGGAAAGTCCTTACAGCTTGGTAACTACACCACCACAGGTGTATTCCAGGAGAAGGCCAGCTTTAAATTTCCGGAAAGCTATAAGGATGACGACGGAAAGACCGTAGAAATCAACTATACCGGAGATAAGCAGAAGCTTGTAGATGATTTGAACAAGGCGGCTAAGCAGGGAAATGTGAAGCTTGGGGAAAATGAGTTTTTAAGCTTCAGCTATCACCAGGGCTCCAATCCCGGCGAAGACTATATCCAGATTAACGGTGGAAGCTCCCAGTATGTTATTAAGACGGAATCTTCCGCGTTAGAGTCTTTGGGTTATAAGGCTCCGGCAGCAGGAACTGCTCCTACCGGAACAGGTTCCGATGCCTACGGTGTAAAGATTGCAGCCTTTAACAGCAGTGCCCAGACAGAAGGAAAGTTTACTTCTTCTTCCGTTAAGCAGGGCGGTATGCTGGATTACTTAAAGGATCAAAAGCTCACTGTCAGCTACGGTGGCACAAGTCAGGAGATTTCTCTTTTAACAGATGCCCAAAAGCAAAGCATTGAGGCGGCTCACACCGGTACAAGTGCCAGTGATAACCAGAATCGTTTGGATGCGGTAAAGGATGCTATTCAGCAAAATCTTAACAATGCCTTCGGTGCAGGTAAGATTGTAGTGGATTCTTCTACAGGAAGCATCACCTTTAACAGTGCCAACGGAAAGGATACCGTTTCCGTAAGCTCCTCCGATGCGCAGGTAAGAGCAAACCTTCAAATCAGCAAGAATGCCTCCAATAAGGTTACCACCAGTAGTTCTATCATGGATAATCTGGACAAGTTGGGACTTTCCGACTATGTAGGAAACAAAGCAGGCTTGGATGAGGCTCTTTCCAAGTTCAAGATTAACGGTAAAGAAATTAAGGGAATTACCTCAGACAGCACCGTACAGGATATGTTGAAGAAAATCAACGATTCCGATGCAGGTGTAAAAGCCAGCTATATGGAAGGTTCCGGACGTTTCGTGTTGATTCACAGCGAAACCGGTTCCGGAAGAAGCATTACTTTGGGAGATGCAAACAATGCCAACGACATTGAGGATAAGCTCTTTGGCGCAACGGCAAGCGGTGGAGGACAGGTTAACCACGGTACCGATGCGGAAATGGTTTTTGACTACGGAAACGGCATCAATGAAACCGTTACTTCTTCCAGCAACACCTTTAACATTGACGGTGTAAAGATTACTGCCAGCGGTAAGTTCGGTGTAGAGCTGGATGCTTCCGGAAATGCGGTAACCAAGCCGGATGGTTCCTATAAGTTTGACAGCTCCAAGGAAGTCAGCTTTACTGCCAAGGCGGACGTGGACAAGGCTACTAAAACCATGAAGAAGTTTGTAGAGAAGTTCAATGAATTGGTAAGCTCTGTAAATACTCACGTGAAAACCAGACGTACCAGCGGATATGATCCTTTGACGGAAGCACAGAAGAACCAAATGAGTGAAAAATCCGTTGAGAACTGGGAAAAGAAGGCGAAGGAAGGAATTCTTTACGGAGAAAGCTCCATCAGAAACTTCAGCGATTCTTTACAGAGTGTTATGACACAGATGATGTCCGACTTAAAGGTTGCAGGGCTGGATTATCAGGATATGGAAAAGATGGGCTTATCCCTTTCTACAGATGCTTTTGACGGCGGAAAGCTTAGCTTTGATGAGACAAAGTTCAAACAGGCTATGGAAACAGAACCGGAGAAGGTTGCCAAGGTTATGATGGGACACAACGGTTCCAAGGGAATGGCAAAGATTGTAGAGACTACGGTTTCTCGTTACGCTACCCGTTATGCATCCAGAAACGGCGGATCTTACGGAGAGTTGATTAAAGAAGCCGGCTCCAACAAGGTTACCCTTTCCAACACCTCTTCCGTAATTTACGGAAAGTTAAAGGAAAACTCCGAAGTGGTTGAAAAGCTGAAGACCATGCTCAGCAATCAGCAGGATCGTTATATCAAGCAGTTCTCCCAGCTGGAGAAGTTAATCAGTAAGATGAATACCCAGTCCTCTTACCTAAGTAGTTTGTAAAACGTAAACTGAAGACAAAAAACAGAGTTGTAAAAAATCAAAAAAATTTCTAAGCAATATAGGTCTGAAATTTTATTTTGATTTTTTGCAACTCTGTTTTTGTGCAATGTTTCCATTTACAAAATACAGGGTAATCCAGTACAATCTTAGCTTTGTGAAAAATAGAGTTGTAGAAAGGAGAAAAAATGAAAGAAAAGAAAAAATTATCTTTAGCGATGCAGATTTTTATTGCTTTGGTTTTGGCAATCATCGTTGGCTTATTATTACAGGGACACAGCTCCATTGCTGAGAATTATATTAAGCCCTTTGGAACGATTTTCTTGAATTTGGTAAAGTTCATCGTAGTGCCGGTGGTACTGTTTTCCATTATGTGCGGTATTATTTCCATGAGTGATATTAAACAGGTGGGCTCCGTAGGCTTGAAAACAGTGGCGTTTTATTTATGTACCACTGCTTTTGCGGTAAGTATCGGATTGTTCTTCGGAAGCATTTTCCATAATCTTTTCCCGGTGGTAGCCACTGCGGATTTAAGCTATGAGGTTAAGGGGAGTCTGTCTTTAATGGACACCATTGTCAATATCTTCCCCTCCAACTTCGTCCAGCCCATGGTGGAAGCCAATATGTTGCAGGTTATTGTGATGGCGTTGATTTTGGGCTTCGCTATCATTCTGGTAGGAGAGAAAACCCATAGAGTGGTTAGTGCCTTCAATGATTTTGATGCTATTTTTATGAAGTGTATGGAAATGGTATTAAGCCTCTCCCCGATTGGTGTGTTCTGTTTGCTTTGCCCGGTTATTGCGGTAAACGGACCGAAGATTCTCGGTTCTTTGGCCATGGTGCTTTTGGCAGCCTATATTGCTTATGTTGCTCATGCCGTAGTCGTGTACTCACTTACAGTAAAGCTTATGGGAGGTCTTTCTCCCATAAAGTTCTTTAAAGGAATGCTTCCTGCCATTATGTTTGCTTTTTCCTCCGCTTCTTCCGTTGGTACTCTTCCTATTAATATGGAGTGTACGGAGAAATTGGGGGCTAAAAAGGAGATTGCAGCCTTTGTACTTCCCTTGGGAGCAACCATTAACATGGACGGAACAGCGATTTATCAGGGAATTTGCGCAATCTTTATTGCTTCCTGCTACGGTATTCATCTTACTCTTGGACAGATGCTGACCATTATTTTGACGGCAACCCTGGCTTCTATCGGAACTGCAGGTGTTCCCGGTGCCGGTATGATTATGTTGGCTATGGTGCTTACCTCTGTAGGCCTTCCGGTGGACGGTATCGCCTTGGTAGCCGGTGTAGACCGTATTTTTGATATGGGAAGAACCACCGTAAATATTACAGGAGATGCGGCTTGTACCATCGTGGTTTCCAATCTGGAAGCAAAAAAGCAGGCAAGGCTTGCAGCAAAGTCTTAAGCCTAAGTATCTTTCCTTTATTTTTTCTAAAAATCCTTTATACATTTCCATAGACCGGACGACATATTATAAGACAATAAGAAGAAATCTTCGGAGTTGAAAATATGTGTTCCGTAGGACAAAAACCTTTGGAAATGGAGATTGTATGAACGATTATCAAAAGAAGTATTTAGAGCAGAGTATTATGCAGATGAGTCAGGGCGAGCTGTTGGTTTTAACCTTTGATGAAGCGATTAAGAGTCTTAAGAAGGCCAACCTTGCTTTGGAAGACAAAAACTACGTAAAGTTTGAAGAGGCATTGCAGAAGACCAATAAAGTGATTCGCTATTTGCATCAGACCTTGGATATGGAGCAGCCTATTAGCCGTGATTTGGCAAGACTATATGATTTTATTACCTTTGACTTAGGCCTGGTACAGGCCGGAAGAGAGAGAAGACAGGAGGAGCTTCCCAAGCTGGTTGATATTTTATCCGATTTGCGTGACGGCTTCCTGGGGGCAAGTAAAATTGCCAGAGATACTCATATCCCAAAAGAAGCGAAGGTTGTGGGATAAGAAAGGGGCTGCCTATGCAGCTCCTTTCTTCTGTGTCACGGAAAGGAAGAATCATGGAGAGAAAAGAGAATCCGCAGCTGGAAAAGCTTGCTAGCCTATTTCAGAGAAGATATAATATCGTCAGCGAATTAAAAAAAGAGACTGATGAGCTTTCCGAAGCCATGCAAAGACAGGACAATGTGAGTCTGGACTTATTATTGGATTTGCGGCAGGAAGCTTTAAATAAGTTGGAAAATAACTGGGTGGAAATGAATCTTTTGGTGGAAGAGGAAGAAGAGTTAAGAAGAAGCTTTCAACGACTTTTACAGGAAGATCCAAAACACAGTGCCGGCTATCCCTTTCTGGAAAGAAGAATTCTGGAATTAAGAGGGAAGATTGAGGAATCCATAGGTTTCATTAAAGAAAGAGATGCCAGGATCACAGCCCAGGCATTACAAACCCAGAAGTTTTTATGGGAGCAGATTCCCGAAGAGCTGAAGGAAGAAGTGGTGTAGCTTTATTTTCTAACGAAGGAAATAAAAGATAAGTAAAAATTGAAATATCAGCAGGTTGTTCAAGGATGAGAAAGGATTGCAAGGACGGCGATGAATCGTAGTGTATATGAGGGTAAGTTTTTAATTAATTTATTGGGGAGTACTTTACGACAGGATGATTCCTTCCCTGTGATGCGAAGAATGAACTGGGGCAGACTTTACCGTATCGCTGATTACCATGAGCTTGCTTCGGGAATTTACTTGGGGATGCTTTCCGCAGGTGCCAGAGTGCCCTCTTTATTCGGTGAAAAATTTTTCCATCGTTATCAGGAGGCGGTTCGCTATGGTGAGATTTATGAGTCTTCCGAGTTGGAAATTCTCGGGGCTTTTCAGGCGGTAAAGGTTCCGGCGGTGGTTTTGGAAAGTGCAGCTGTGCGGCGGCTCTATCATTTGCCGGAAACAGCGGCCAATTCCCCCCTTCGCCTTTATATTCCGGAAGAACGGTATTATATGGCCAGAGGCTATCTTTTTGACTTGGGCTATGAGACGGATCAGTTCTATACCGGCTTTGGAGAGCACATGAAGAGGGCAGGAGGATTTCAGGTGGAAATCTACCATCATTTGCCCTTCCTGACCAAGAATTACAAAAAACACATGAAGTCTCTGCTGGACAGAGCTTACCCGGATAAGAAGTACCCGGTACTGAAGGTTCTGTCCTTGGAAAGCAGCTATATGTTCCGTATGGCGGAGGCTTGCTATCATTTCTGCACAGATAACTTAAAGATTCGTGAGCTTTTGGATCTTTATCTGTTTTATAAGCTTTTCCATAAGGATATGAATAAGAAATTTCTAGATGCCAGAATCAAGGAGCTGGATATTTCTTTATTGTCCCAGTCCTTGTTGCATATGGCGGATATGTGGTTCAGCAGTCGTAAGGACTCTTTGTTCCCCTATCCGAAGGACAGCATCAGTCTTTTTGATGATATGGAAAGCCGTATTCTTTCCAACGGTATGGTGGGTGCGGACAGTATTCCGGAGGCGGCCAAGCTTCGTAAAGCTATTAAGGATGCGGAAAATAAAGAAGAACGGGCAGCCAAGTGGAGAAAGTGGAAGGAAAAATGGAAGAACCGCTTTGACGGCATAAAGAAGCAGCTTCGTTGGATTTTCCCGGAAAGCTCCTATATGAAGAGTCTCTACCCCGGTCTGGAGAATGCGCCATTCTTGCTGCCTCTCTACTGGATCAGGAGAGATTTCAAGCTGATCCGTATTATGATGTTGCCGGATAAGCTGGAGGAACAAAAGGGAGAGAACGGTGGCGAGAAGTCTTCGGAGACCAGGGGACAAAGCACCGGCGGAGTAGGCTCCATTGAGGCCATGAGCTATCAGGATGATCCTTTCCGAAAGAACGGCAGAAAGAAAGTCTTCTATAAAGGAAGAAGAAATAACGAATCCGAGGCCCTATCTACAACTAACAGTGTTGGAGAGAGTGAGGCTGAAGAGGAAGAACTTCCATTATATAAAGATACCGCCTTTTTACAGGAAGAGGTGGAGGAAGAAGATCTTCCTTTGGAGCAGGATGAGAATCAGGAAACAGAAGGAAGTCTATGGGACTTTAAAGCGCCTCCCCGTCTTGCAAAGGAAGAAAAGCGCCCCGAAGTCGGAACAGGAAATAAGGCAGAGCCTATATTAAGTCCTGCAACGGAGGCTTTACTGCAGGAGGCTTTTGCAAAAATGGAGGCTATCCAAGAGGAAGAGAAGGCTAAGGCGGATTCGGAGGATAACCAAAGTAGCAAAACTGCAACCGCTTTATCGGAAGAGCAGGAAAGACTGGCACTGGCTATGCTTTCCGCCATGCTTCCCGAGGAAGAAGCTGCTCCTTTAGAGGAGACGTCCCAAAGCGGAGAAAAAATAGAAACAGCCGAGGTGGATGGCAAGGAAGTCAGTGTGAAATCCTGGTCCTTCCCTAAGGATGAGAAATAAACGAGATAGCAGATGCTACGGGAGAGATATTCCCTAAGAAGTAGAATGCGAAAAAAGAGATGCGATGATTGCTTTCTTTTTTCGCATTTTTTATGCTTAAGACTATCTTCTTAAAGCATACAATCTTTCGTTGTTTAAAGAGCCTTGAAATGGCTTTAAAAAAACTTGAAAAAATTTTCGGAAAATACTTATTATTTAATTTTTACCTCCGATATATATACTGTAGCAAGAATAAAACAAAAAAACTTGCTACAAAACATCTCTTCCTTAGGAAGAGGACATTGGTCTTCGGACCCTAACAGCCAAAAGGCAAAATCAGTCGAAAGACAAGAAAAGGCAAAGAAAATTCTTCTTTTCTGGCGCCGG
>NZ_CAUTEG010000101.1:0-7619 GCF_963537195.1 Oribacterium sinus
CCTTCGTTTTTCGCAAGTACCCACGGGCTCAGATTACCCCGTATCACAAAGCTATA
This sequence comes from Oribacterium sinus, assembly GCF_963537195.1. GTDB lineage: Bacteria > Bacillota > Clostridia > Lachnospirales > Lachnospiraceae > Oribacterium > Oribacterium sinus_A. The sequence goes on from NZ_CAUTEG010000101.1 coordinate 57, forward strand.
CTGCGGAAAAGCCCACAGATTATTTTTGGTTTTAGATTCTATCCTTCTCCATCTGTAAAAACATTAAACCGCTCTATGCCCTTGATTCATAAGGGCATAGAGCGGTTTTCGTCAACAGGTTTTGTGCTAAAAGCCTTTTAAGCTATAGACCTTTTAAACTATAGGCCAGACAGCTTAATATAGTATATTTTATCTGATAAGACTTGCTTATTGCTGTTTTATTATGCAACCTTAATCTGCATAATCTCTAAAATTAATAGCCATGTTAGTCCATAGTAGCTTACCACTCCCACCAGGTCATTGATGGTGGTAATCAATGGGCCGGAGGCTGCCGCCGGGTCCACGCCGATTTTCTTAAAGAAGATAGGGACGATGGTTCCCACAAAGGAGGAGATGACCATAGCCAGTAGTAGGGAAATGCCGATACAAAAGGCAATTCCAATGGAGATATGGAGGGGCATATGTTTAAAGAAATAGATGTAAGCCCCGATTCCCACTAAGGAGAAAAATCCTAAAACTAAGCCATTAATACCGCCGATACTCATTTCCTTGACAATAAGCTTTAATTTATCCCCTGCCTTTAACTGTTCATCCATTAAGACACGGATGGTTACTGCAAGAGATTGGGTTCCTACATTTCCTGCCATATCCAAAATCAAGGACTGGAAGGCCATGACAATGGTAAGCTGCGCCACCACAGTCTCGAAAAGTCCCACAACGGTGGAAACCAAAAGTCCCAGGAACAGAAGCATAATCAACCAGGGAAGACGTTTCTTCACACTATCCACAACAGGTTCATTTAAATCCTCTTCTGCAGAAAGACCTCCCAACTTAGCGTAGTCTTCCGCCATCTCGTCATCGGAAACCTCTAAGATATCCTGAGCAGTGATAACACCGAGAATTTCCTTGTCCTCTCCCAGTACTGGAATAGAGTTTTCGGAGTAAGCCTTGATATTTTCCAAGCAATCCTCAATCCGTTCATCCGCATAGACAAAGGGGTAGGCAGTTTCGGTAATGTCCTCAAGCTTGGTATCCTTTCTGGCGATAATGATATCCTTTAAATCCACAGCGCCGTAATAGGATTCATTTTCATCCACCACATAAAGGGTGGAAATATTGTCATGCTCAGCAGCCTGATCAATCAAGGAACGCATAGCTTCTCGGATGTTTAGATTGCTTTCCAGGGAAACGAAATTAGTGGTCATACGGGAACCGATCAAGTCTTCGCTATAGGAGGCCAAGGACTGCAATTCTTTTCGATTCTCCAAAGGCATGCGGGAAATCCAGGCCTTCTTGATATCCGGCTCGGTCTCCTTTAAAAGGTCAACCGCATCATCCGGCTCCATCTTTACCAGAATGTCGGCAGCCTTTTGCGCATCCATTTCTTCCAGATATTGCCCTGCATCCTCTGCATATTCCATCATTTCCGCAAGGCTTTCCATATCCAATAAGGAATAGAAAACTTCCCGTTCTTCTTTTGTCAGTTCCGGAAGACAGGAGGCCATATCATTGGCATGGTAGTCTTCCAAACGCTCTTTCTTCACTGCGGGATCATCCGACCCCCGCAAAATATCCAGAATTTCCTGCTGGTAATCCTGTAAAACTCTCTCTTCTTCGTTCATGTAAGCTCCTTCCCAAAAAAACTATGGACACAGGGAAAAGAACTTATGATATTTTCACGATTTATCCGATCAGAAGGAAGGATTGATAGAAATTCACAAATCCCTGCCCCATGGAAATATCATAAGTACTAGGATCCGTGTCGTCGCCGCTTTTCATTTGCATTTTCCTTCCTTTCTCTTGAATTTTAGCAAGTAAAAACTCGCATAAGCCTGTGTAAGTGTAACACGGAAGAGAAGGCGGGGCAATGGCTTTCAGGAAGAAAAAGTAAGAAGTTCTATATAGGGAGGAAAGCAAGATATGTTCCTGAGAAGTCAATAGAATATTCCTAGCAGGTTGGCAGAAAGTATCTTGTATAAGAGTCGAATAGAAGTTATTATATTGAATATAAAAGCCTTTTGGGGCAATAAAATTCAATTAAGGAGAGAGCTTATGGAAATCCAAAGAGATAGCTATTTAAAACAGCTTATATCCTATCGCTTTGACGGCTTGGTTAAAGTGATTACCGGAATCAGACGATGCGGAAAGTCCTATTTGTTGAAGAAGCTATATAAAGATTATTTGTTGAATCATCAGGTGAAGGAAGAGCAGATTATCAGCATTGAACTGGATTTGGCGAAAGACATTCAATTTAGAGATCCACTTCGCTTAAGTTCCTTTGTTAGAGAGAAGCTTTCCGGAACAAGAGAAGAACACTATCTTTTTATTGATGAAATACAGATGTCTGATGAAGTCCCGAATCCCTACAACCCCGAGGGGAAGAAGATTAGCTTCTATGATGCCTTAAATGATTTACGCTCCATTCCGAATCTGGATGTTTATGTGACGGGGAGCAATTCCAAGATGCTATCCAGTGATATTCTTACGGAGTTTCGGGGGAGAAGTGATGAAATTCGAGTCCATCCCTTAAGCTTTTCGGAGTACTATTCTGCAGTAGGAGGGGATAAAAATGAAGCCTTTGACGACTATGCTTTTTATGGGGGAATACCCTTAATCTTATCCAGACCAAATGAACTTGCAAAGATGAATTACCTAAAATCCCTCTTTTCGGAGGTGTATATCAAGGATATCGTGGAGCGAAAGAAAATCGAAAGGCAGGATATTCTGGAGCAGATTTTGGATTTGCTCTGTTCTTCCATCGGTTCTCTTACGAATCCGGCAAAGCTGGCCAACACCTTGCAATCCAAGCAAGGCATTTCCGTGTCTCCGAACACCATTCGAGCGTATATCGGACACTTGGAGGATGCCTTCCTCTTCTCGGAAAGCAAACGCTATGATGTGAAGGGAAAAGCCTACTTTGACTCCCCCAATAAATATTACTGTGAGGACATCGGGCTTCGAAATGCCAGAATCGGTTTTCGGCAGCAAGAGATGACCCATATCATGGAAAATATTCTCTTTAACGAATTGATGGTAAGACAGTTTTCCGTGGATGTGGGGGTAGTATATGCCAGAGAAAAAAACGAAAAGGGGAATTCCGTTCGGACGGCTCGTGAGATTGATTTTGTGGTAAATTCCGGAGGCAAGAGATGCTATATTCAATCTGCTTACGCTATGCCCACAGAAGAAAAGACGGAGATAGAGCTTAGACCGTTTTCACTTACCGGTGACTCCTTTCCCAAAATTCTGGTGCGAAGAGATATCGGAAAACGTTGGTACGATGACTATGGAGTATTGCATATCAATCTGATTGACTTCCTCTTGGATAAGGCGGTAATTTGAGATTTCTTTCTGCTTTTCTATAATTTCAGTCATAGCATTAGATTAAGACTAAGAAGCCAATAAATGGTATAGCTACGCCATTTATTGGCTTCTGTTCCATGTCAAAAAACCTACTCCATTTACGGATATTATCCGAATGTGGAGTATAGGTGATTTTGAATGAAGGTCGTATACTAGGATAAAGTTCATGTTTCTATACATAGTATTCTCTTAATCTATTATTTCTTTTCACTATAAGGAGGGAACTCATGCCTAAATCTAAAGTTGAAAATGATATTGTGGAAAAGCAAAAAATCATTTCTTCTCTTACGCTCATGGATGATTTATTTATGAAAGTGGTTTTGCAAGATAAGGAATGTACAGAATATATTCTGCAAACTATTATGGACGATTCTACATTAAAGCTGAAAAGACAAAGCCTTCAAAAGAATTTATCGAATCTTCATGGACACTCTTTGGTTTTAGACTGCCTCTGTGAAGATGGTAATAATAATATTTACAATATTGAAATTCAAAATAACATTTCTGGAGCAGAGCCTAAACGAGCGCGTTATCATGCCGGTTTAATGGACATGCACTATCTAAAAAAAGGAAATCATTTTTCGCAATTACCCAAATCCTATGTTATATTTATTACAGCAAATGATGTGCTTCATGGGAAACTTCAGATTTATCATATAGAAAGAACAATTCAAGAATTCGGGAAGCCGTTTTGGGATGAGTCTCATATTATTTATTTTAATACATCCTATGTAGATAATAGTCCCTTGGGGAAATTAGCAGAAGATTTTCATGCAAAAGAAACTGAACAAATGAATTCAGATATATTATCAAAGAGAGTTGCACTACTAAAAAATGCAAAGCCAAATGAAAAAGGAGGCAAAGAAATGAATGTTTTATTAGAGAATTATAGGAAAAAAGCGCTAAAAGAGGGAATAGAAAAAGGAATAGAAAAAGGTAGAGAAGAAGAAATTATAGCTAAACAAAAGGTAATACAATTAATGGGACTGTTGGCAGAACATGGTAGAATTGATGATATTAAGAAATCTTCTATAGATCAGGACTATCTACAATCTTTGCTCTTGGAGTTTGGTTTATAAATCTGAACTACATCTGCAAATGAAGCACTAGAAGAGATAAGAGAAAAATATGGCTTGTTTTAGCTTTTCTTTGACAATTTAAACATAAATGCTATAGTTAAGACAATCATCTACCAAGTTGTAGAAGGATGTGCTGGGACGTCATCGGTAACTACTATGCCAATGGCGTTTTCTGTTTTTGGTATGCTTCGCACTTTTTAATTCTTTTATTCAATTCCCAATTTTTCCCAATATAAAAGCTGGTAATTAAAAAGTAAACGTTCTTTTAAAACTACTATGAAACGGAAAAGAAGATTATAGAAACGGAAAAGAAGATTATAGAAATTGCTTGCTTAGATATGATAATTATGTCATTATTATGGGATAGAAAGGTGGTGCGTTATGCCTAGAATTATTCCAATAAAAGAGTTAAAAGATACTGCTAAAATCTCAGAAATGTGTCATGAAAATGAGGATCCCATATATGTGACAAAAAATGGCTATGGAGATATGGTTTTAATGAGCATAGAAAGTTATGAAGCATTACATCGCTTGAATCAAATTTATAGAGAATTAGAAATTTCTGAGGAAGATGTAGCGGCAGGAAGGACTACACCTGCAAAAGAAGCTCTGAAAGAAATAAGGGAAAAATATGGCTTATAAATTGGATATTTCATATAGAGCAAAGCAACAAATTGATCAAACAGTGCAATATATTACCAATAATCTAAAGAGCTGCCAAGGAGCAAATAGTATTTTAGATGATTTAGATGACGCATTACAGTTGTTAGAAAGTTATCCGGAATCGTTTGCTTATTGCGAGGATTATTATCTCTTTGCAAAAGGGTATAGAAAGTATTCGTTAAAAAAGCATAACTATCTTCTTGTTTACTTTGTAAAAGATAATACAGTCTATGTAATTGGATTTTTTCATATGTTGGAAAACTATCAGTCTAAGCTGTAAGAGGGATTGATTATTAAAAATTAATATCATCCCTCTTTTTTGTCGAAATACTTCCGTTGAAAAAATTTCTACCTAATAAGAATAGGGTACTGTGGAGGAATGACTAATCGAGAAGAAAGGATTCCTTTGCATGCTTTTCCAAAAATAAAAAATTAAAATAAAAATGCATTTTGCGAAAAAACTTTCTATTATAATTTTTTCAAAAAGGCCGATATTGTAGTGTGAGAAAGAAAAGGGTATTTATTTAGTACTTTCTCGGACGGCAATACGGCCCATTTTTTTGGAAAAAATTCCGGAAAATCCCGTGAAGCCGGAGAGAATAGAGAAAAAAGAGGGATGACAAATGAGAGTACTTCGCAAAAAAGAAAGGAATAAGGGCCAAATGAATTGGAAAGTCAAGCTTTCCATGCTTATGGTACTTTGCCTTGTTTTAACAGGTTCTCATGGACTCGTGCTATCGGCAGATGCACAGGAAGAACAGGGAGGTTCTCCAAACAGAATTGAAAGTAGAGGGGACAACGTTAAGCTCCATTTCAAAGGGGAGGATTTGCGCCAGGCTGCGGAAGCGGCAATTTATGAAGGTGTCAAATTTTCCATCACAGAAAGCTTAAGCTATAGTAAAGACCCTGAGCTTTTGCAGCTTTACAGAGATAGCCTTGCAGAAGGAAAGGAACTTTACGAAATCTCTCTGGATAATTTTGTAAATGGAACAGAGGCGGTTTATCAGGAAACCGGGGCTAAGGTAAGAGCTATTGTGGAAATTGATCCTACCGAGCGTACCGGAGAAATCGAAAAACAAGGAAAAGATGCCTTGGGATTTTTCACTAAGGATTCCTCTTTTGGCAAATTAATGGAGCAGGGAAATCCTGATTGGTATGAGGAAGCATTGGCTCCTGAGAGAGAGAAAGAAAGACTTGCTTTGGAGAAGAGCGAAGCAGACAAGGCGAAAGAGGAGAAGGCTGCTCAGTCTCAAGTGGAAAATGCTGAACCCGCGAAGGAGACTTCTGAAGCCACACAGGAAGCAAGTTCTGAATCCGCCGGTCAGGAAATGACTGAGGAAGAGAAGAATGCAGCTGCGAAACCGGACTTTATCAACTCTGATTCAAGTAATAAGGAATACAAGGTACAGGGAACTGAACTGATTCATTTCCTCTATGAAAACCACGGAGAACAGGATTTGCGTTTTCAGCTTTTTGTAGATAGTAACAGCTATCCCAGTGTGAAGGTTCAAAGTAAAACAAAGCTTGCAAAATCTATTCTGGAAGATTTAAAAAACTTAGAGGATAAAATCAAAAAGAGTAATGCGAAAAAGGAAGGAGAAGAACAAGAAGTAAAGCAGAATACGGAAGCTCTTCCATCTACAGCGCAAAGTAATGAAAATCTGGCATCTTCTGAAGAAAGTCAATCTAGCGAACTTACAACTGCTTCTGAAGCGGGACAAAGTTCAGAGACAAGCACTGCAACAGAAGAAAGTCAAAGTACCGAGACTTCTGCTTCAGTCGAAGAGAGTCAAGAGCAAAGCACTGTGGTAATTACAGAGGTGAAGGCAGAAGGGGAGAATAAGAAGGAAAAGGCAAAAAACAGTCAAGAAGATCCCGTTCTTGCCCTTTATCAGGAAATGAAGGCAGATATTACTCCATTCCTTTCTGAACTATATACCGCAAAATATCAAATCTATAGCTTAAATGAATTAGGCAGAAGGAGTCAGCATAAGGAAGTAGAAGACTTCGGTGTTGTAGAAGTGTTCTATGATAAGGAGGCTTTTTCGGAGAATGTAACCCTTCAGGTAAGTAAGATGGTTAAGCCGGAAGAAGCTAAGTCAGATGAGCCAAAACTGAGTGATGCTCAGGTAGAAGCTTTAAAGGTAAGAGGATATTATGAAGATTCTCGTTCCATTGATATTCATTTTGTTAATGCAGAGGGAGTAGAGGTGGAGCCTACCCTTCCTGTAGCAGTACGACTTAGTATTTCTAAGGATATTCTGCCGGAGGAAGCTAAACCGGAAAATATTTCAATTCATCACTTGGTGGAGGAAGAAGGTAGCGATAAGATTGCTTATGTAGAAACGGTTTCCGATACAGAAAAGAATGCTAAGAATGTTGTAGAGGAAAATACTAAGATAACAGAAGAATTAACAAAGAAAGAAGAGACAGGAGAGGAGACAAAACCGGAAGAAAA
>NZ_CAUTEG010000102.1:0-7561 GCF_963537195.1 Oribacterium sinus
ACCGTACGTACAGTGCTGTGAGAGGACGGCGGTTAGTCGCCGCCTCCTACTCGATATAACAATATGTAGCTTACAGTTCGTGCTTCGTTCTCCGTTTGGTAGCCTCTATATATACCTGCTCGTCTGCTCGTGCGGAAATAACGATGATTTTCATCACAGTGGCTGTGTATTCGACTTTATAGACGACTCGGATGCCAATATCCCGGAATTTGATTTTTAGAAGATTTGTGAGATTGGTTCCGCTCTTATTTCCGAGAGGTTTTCCATAACCGCCCTGCTGAACGGGGAGCGGGTTTTCACTTACCTTATCAATTCCTTTGAGGACGATAATTTGAGCACTTCGATCCAGCTTTTTCAGATCCTTTTTGGCCTCTTCCAAATATTCGACTTGCCAGCTCATTCAATCACCACATCCCCTGCGGCAGCAAGCTCTGACTCACTGATATTAAGTTCAGACATCACTTCTTCTCGGGAAGACGTGGAAGAAGAATCTTCTTTAAGGCGTCTTGTTGCCTCAAGGAGCAAAGTATAGTCTTCTTCGATTTCACTCAGACGTTGGAATTCAGAAGGAGACAGGATAATAGCCGCAGGCTGGTTGTTTTTTAAAACGATGAGCTGGTTTTCGGTATGAAGACGATCAAAAATCCTGGAAGCCTGACCGCGGTTAAACTGTGTAATAGGAACAAGACTGTCGAGAATATCTGCTGTATATGCCATAGTAATTACCTCCGTTTGTCTCAATTATAGGCATGTTAAAGATGAGAATCAAGTTGAACATTATTAAATGACGATAAAAAGTAATTACAATAAATCGATGTTATGTACATTGTCGGAAGCGAGGCGGTAGATTTTTCTTTAAATCATTATTCGGGTATCAGACATGGAATTCTATTTTCAAAAAACAATATCGAACAGGAAGACTGTATTTACACCATTTCATACTTCTGTTTGTATTAGTTAGAGAGATTTATGAAAGATTTTCATGCAACAGGTATTCTTATGGATGAAAAAAATGCAGATTGGAACAAAAAAATCATCTAAAGTTCTTGTTTCTAGAGCAGCACTTAGCCGAAGAGATTGTGCAGGGAAAGATTATAGGGGTACCATTGTACGATTTACTTAAAAAGAAAAGAGATATAGGAAAAAACACAAAAATAGGATATGTAGAAAGGCTTTTCTTGACTTAGTATATATCGTGGTATATATTTTTGTACATATTACAAGAAAAAGGAAGGTGATCGATATGATGACTGCAAAGGTTTTTAAAAATGGAAGAAGTCAGGCAATCAGACTTCCTAAAGAGTGCCGGTTTTCATCAGATGAGGTAGTGGTAAATAAGATAGGTGATATTGTTATTCTGCTTCCTAAACAAAACAAGTGGGATTCATTTATGAAAGCAATAGATATGTTCTCAGATGATTTCATGGCGGACAGAAGAACAACAGATATAGTGCAGGAGCGTGACGAGCTATGAAATATATGCTTGACACCAACATTTGCATTTATGTGATAAAGCATAAGCCGGAAAAGGTATTTCGAAAAATACAGACTATTCATCCTGAGGATGTGTGTATATCATCGGTCACATATGCCGAGTTGGTGCATGGTGTAGAAAAGAGTGCAGCTGTGGAGAAGAACAGATTGGCACTCTCCATGTTTCTAGCGAATATGGAGATTCTGGGCTTTGACGTGGAGGCGGCTGATTGTTATGGGAAGATTAGAGCAGATTTGGAGAAGAAAGGAACAGCTATAGGTCCTCTCGATATGATGATTGCAGGTCATGCGCAGTCTCTTGAATATACAGTTGTAACGAATAACGTGAAAGAATTTTCCAGAGTGAGTGCTCTGAGAATTGAGAATTGGGCAGAATAATTGTTTCTTGTTTCTCAGGCAATTTTATGCATCAGCGAATTATTTTATACTTTTTTCCTTTAAAAGCTTTTCGTCAAAAAGTCTTTTTTAGCCTGTAATCACTACAGTATTTATCAATGCATTCTTGATAGTAAAGTATCATAATAAGCTCCTTGAAGTATCTACACATTAAATTGATATTTATGTATTTTTTCTACAAAATTATAAATTAATTTGTTTGGCCAAAGTAAAAGTATGTGGTTGTTCAAGTGATGGAATATAAAAAGCTATGGTAGCTTTATTTGAAATAGTTAATTATTAATATAAATTAATTGGGTAATAATAAATAATTATAACCATGGAGATGTATGTAAAATCACGAATATGATAGTCGGCATTGACTGCCTCGTTTCAAGGAATTATAATCCAAAATATAACAATAATATTATCAAAAATAGACCATGTTATATCCATAATATACACAATTAATTTAAATATACTTTATTGATATGCATTGTATTTGGAAGAAATGATGGGGGAAACTTTTCTTGGATGCATGAAAGTAGATGATTAGGAACTAGCTGAGAGGTAAATATATGAGTCATCTTTTAGAAATGCGAAATATCAGTAAAGATTATCCGGGGGTAAAAGTACTGGACGATATTTCCTTTAGTGCAGAAGGTGGTGAAGTTCTGGCACTTATGGGAGAAAATGGAGCCGGAAAATCCACTCTGATGAAAATTCTGATGGGAATTGCCCAAGCAGATCGTGGAGAAATCTTTCTGGAGGGAAATAAAGAGCAATTTCAAAGTCCCAAGGCTGCTATGGATAAGGGAATTGTCATGATTCATCAGGAACTGAATGTACTATTGGATATGGAGGTTTCTGAAAACATTTTTCTGGGAAGAGAAATCAAAAAGAAGGGGATTCCTGCTCGCGTTGATATGGATGAACAACGGAAACAAGCACAGGCATTTTTGGATTCTGTAGGGATTAAAATTGATGCAAAGGACTTGATGAGAAATCTCTCTGTTGCCCAAATGCAATTGATTGAAATAGTAAAAGCGATTTCTGTTCATGCAAAAGTGATTATTATGGATGAGCCTACTTCGGCAATTACAGAAGCAGAGGCTACAATTCTTTTTGAACAGATAGAAAAGCTGAAAAAAGCCGGTGTTTTGATTATTTATATTTCTCATAAGATGGATGAAATCTTCAAAATTTCAGACAAAATCGCAGTACTTCGTGACGGTCACCTGATACGTGTAGATGAGACCAAAAACTTTACAGAGGAAGATTTGATCCGTGCAATGGTGGGTAGAGAGCTTCAGGATGTTTATCCGAAGAAAACCAATCATCCCGGCAAGGTGTTATTTGAAGTCGAAAATCTTGCAAGTGGAAAATATGTAAAGGATGTTAGCTTTCAGATAAGAGAAGGCGAGGTTGTGGGATTTGCCGGTTTAGTAGGTTCCGGTCGAAGTGAGACAATGGAAGCACTCTTTGGAGTTTCCCCAAGAGAAAAGGGGAAACTTCGCATTAATGGAGCAGAAATAGAAATTCATAATCCCAAAGATGCTATTCGTCATAAAATTGCATTTGCTACGGAAGATCGCAAGCGATCAGGATTGAATTTGATTGGAAGTATAAAAGAAAATGTAACAATGGTGTCTCTGGCGGAAAAAGTAAGTAAACATGGCATTATTCAAGACAAAAAAGAAGGGGAAGTTACTGAGGAATATATCAAGAAGCTACGTATTAAAACACCAAATGGGGATGAGCTTGTAGGAAATTTAAGCGGGGGAAATCAGCAGAAGGTGGTTTTAGCAAAGTGGCTTTTAGGAGAGCCGGAAATTATTATCTTTGATGAACCTACCAGAGGAATAGACGTTGGTGCAAAACATGAAATTTACGAACTAATCAATGCTCTGTCGGAACAAAAGAAAGCGATTATTGTGATTTCTTCAGAAATGCCGGAATTGATGGGAATTTGTGATCGTCTCTATGTAATGTCTGAAGGATATATCACCGGAGAGTTGAACAAAGATGAGTTTAACCAGGAAGCAATCATGAGACTTGCATCTGCAAGAAAAGGAGGAATGACACAATGAATCGTAAAAAAATAAACTTCAAGAATTACGGTATATTTGTTGTTTTTATAGTGCTGGTAATCATTCTGATGATACTTTCTCCTAATGCTTTTGCTAAACCCAGAAATTTAATTAACGTGGTAAAGCAAGCATCTATTAATGGCGTTTTGGCATGTGGAATGATGTTTGTTATTATTGCCGGAGGCATCGATCTTTCTGCAGGATCTGTTGTTGCATTGTCAGGAGTTGTTGCGGCCTATCTTGCACAGATGCAAGGTATTCCCATATTTGTTCCGATTCTCGGAGCACTGGGGACAGGCGCACTGATAGGGCTGGTTAATGGATTCGGAGCAGCCTATGCGGAATTACCGCCTTTTATTATTACACTGGCAACCATGTCCATTGTGCGAGGTGCGGCGCTGATTCTAAGTGGGGGTTCTCCGGTATTTGGATTACAGGAACAGTTTGAGGGAATTGCAGGGATTTCTATTGCAAATGTGATTCCGATTTTGGTGCTTTACTTTTTACTCATTGCCGTATTTAGTGGATTTATCTTGAATAAAACAGTTTTTGGCCGTCATGTATATGCTATCGGCGGAAACAGCATTACGGCAAAAGTTTCAGGAATCAATGTGAAGAGCATGTTGCTTCGGGTTTATATCATTTGCGGAGTGTTTTCCGGAATTGCAGGCTTACTGATTGCATCAAGAACTATGCAAGGCTCCCCCACGGTTGGTGTAGGCTATGAAATGGATGCTATTGCTGCAGTGGTAATCGGCGGAGTAAGCATGTCCGGTGGTTCGGGAAAATGGTATGGAACCATTATTGGTGCATTACTTTTGGCATTGATTAGTAACGGATTAGATATTTTAGGGGTTTCATCCAACTTCCAACAAATTATCAAAGGAATCATTATTGCGGTCGCTGTATATCTTGATTTAAGAGGTAAAAAGACGAGCGCATAAACAATATATTTTCAAAGGAGGAAATTATGAAGAAAAGAATCATTGTAGGCTTATTTCTTGCTGTGTCATTGATGATGACCGCTTGTGGAGGAGCTTCCGACAGCAAAAGCACTACTGTAGCGGAAACAAAGGCAGAAGCTGAGGCAACTACAGCAGCAGGCAAGGAGGCTTCGACAGACAAACAGGAAGTTTCTGATGTTGTAAAGGATGCTAAGGCAGAGCAGTTTAGCGGGGCGAAAAATGAGGAAAAGAAGTCTATGGCACTCTTTATGTCTCATATGACAAATGAGTTTGTAAAGACTTTATCCTCTTCCGTACAAAAAGAAGCGGAAGAGCTTGGCTACACAGGAGATTCCTTCAAAATCTATGATGGAAAGAATGACGTAGCAACACAGGTGAGCCAGATTGAACAGGCAGTGACACTTGGCGTAGACGGAATCATCATTGAGCCGGTATCTACAGACGGTATCGTGAAAGCGGTAAAGGATGCGGAGAAGGCCGGTGTAAAAGTTGTTATATTAAACCAGAGAATCAGTGATCAGAATGCTGCAGATACCTTTGTGGGAGCAGACAATGAATCTACAGGTGCTGCTTTGATGAAGAAGGTTATGGAAGATCTTGACGGAAAAGGAAATATTGTTGAGCTTCTTGGACCTATGGGATCAGATGGACAGGTTGGACGTTCTAAAGGTTTTGATTCTGTCCTTGCAGAGTATCCGGATGTAAAGGTTATTGCATCAGACAGTGCGGACTGGGATACGGCAAAGGCATTAACACTTACTGAGAACTGGCTTACATCCTCTGACATTCAGGCTGTTGTGGCTCAGAATGACGGTATGGCTGTTGGTGCGGCGCAGGCAGTTAAGGAGGCAGGACTTACAGATAAGATTAAGATTTATGGTGTAGATGCTACCTCTGATGGATTGAATGCCATTGCTAACGGTGGTATGACAGGAACAGTTTCTCAGGGAACTGAGGATCAGGGTAAAATTTCTGCAGACCTTTGTTCTAATTTGATTTATGGACAGTCTGTTCCTAAGGAAGTTATTGCAACGAATGTAGTGTATACCAAGGAAAACGTTAATGAAATTTTGAAGAAATAAAAAAGCTAAGAATAAGTTGAAGAGCAAATTCGTAAGAGTTTTTGAAGGTTATGAATTAAAATAGTTTCGTATAAAGATGAAGAGGGACTGCAATTTTTGCAGTTCCTCTTTTGTGCTCATCTGCTCAAAGAAGTTATTGGGAAGATTTTCTTGACTTGATATATATTGCAATATATATTGTGGTATATATCATAGTATATTTTATAAGTAAAAGGAAGGTGATCGATATGATGACTGCAAAGGTTTTTAAAAATGGAAGAAGTCAGGCAATCAGACTTCCTAAGGAATGTCGGTTTTCATCAGATGAGGTAATGGTAAATAAGATAGGGGATATTGTTATTTTGCTTCCTAAACAAAACAAGTGGGATTCGTTTATGAAAGCAATAGATATGTTCTCCGATGATTTCATGGCGGATGGAAGAACAATAGATAAAGTGCAAGAGCGTGACGAGCTATGAGGTATATGCTTGACACCAATGTCTGTATTTATGTAATCAAGCATAAGCCGGAAAAGGTATTTCAAAAATTACAGACTATTCATCCGGAGGATGTGTGTATATCATCGGTCACTTATGCCGAATTGGTGCATGGTGTAGAAAAGAGCATAGCTGTGGAGAAGAACAGATTGGCACTGTCTATGCTTCTGGCGAATATGGAGATTCTGGATTTTGACGTGGATGCGGCTGATTGTTATGGAAAGATTAGAGCAGGTTTGGAGAAAAATGGTACGCCGATCGGACCTCTAGACATGATGATTGCAGGTCATGCGCAGTCTCTTGGATATACAGTTGTAACGAATAACGTGAAAGAATTTTCCAGAGTGAGTGCTCTGAAAATTGAGAATTGGGCAGAATAATTCCTTATTCCATCACCACATCCCCTGCGGCAGCAAGATCTGCCTCGTTGATATTAAGCTCAGACATCAGCTCTTCACGGGAAGACGTGGAAGAAGAATCTTCTTACAGGCGTCTTGTTGACTCCATTATAGGCATGGTACATGCGAATAGGAAGACTGTATTTACATAATTTCATACTTCTGTGCGCTTCAGTGAGAGAGATTCATAAAAGATTCTCATGTAACAGAAGAAGGTATTTAAGCAGGGATACGTGTCATTGCATGGTCAATTGTTTTGAGATTTTTCTGGATGGAAAAAATGCAGATTGGAACAAAAAAATCATCTAAAGTATTTGTTACTTGTCTCGAGAGCAACACTTAGGTGATGAGAGTATTCCGGAACAGATTACTGGGATACAGTTGATTGATTTGCAAAAAAGAAGAATGAGGCAGAAGCAAAACCGCAAGTAATATTCAAATTCACTGAAATACTCCAATATGTGATAAAATAAAAGGGCTATTCCGTAGGGACAGCCCTTTTAAAACGCAATAAAAGATGAATCAAGAATAAACGAGAGAAATAAACCGGTCGGAAAATAAACCGGACATAAAATAAACGAATCAGAATCCCCCCCTTTGGCATGAGAGGAGCACGTATGAGAGATTTTAAAAGCATATCCGGCCTGTATGACGGCAATTTAGCCTTATCCATAGCACCGG
>NZ_CAUTEG010000103.1:0-7534 GCF_963537195.1 Oribacterium sinus
TCCCCTGCTGATCGGGAGAAGGCCTTTTCCTTTATCAAAAAAGAACTGGACAAGGGGCGGCAGGCCTATATTATCTGCCCCTTGGTGGAGGAAAATGAAAATCTTTCCGTGGAAAGTGTTACGGCCTACCAAAAAAATCTAAAGCAGTACTTTGGAAAGGACTATTCCTTCGCGGTTTTGCATGGGAAAATGAAGGCAGGAGAGAAGGAGCAGGTGATGCAGGACTTCTCTTCCGGAAAGACAAGGATACTTCTGTCTACCACCGTTGTGGAGGTAGGAGTGGATGTGGCCAATGCCACGGTGATGCTGATTGAAAATGCGGAACGTTTTGGTCTGGCCCAGCTCCACCAGCTACGAGGCAGGGTGGGAAGGTCGGAGCTGCAAAGCTATTGCATCTTTATGGATCATAAGGAAGATGAGAAATCCCAAAAAAGACTTTCCATTATTCGGGACAGTAACGACGGCTTTGCCATTGCCAAGGAAGATTTGGCCTTGCGAGGGCCGGGGGATTTGTTCTTTGGAGAAAGGCAGTCCGGCCCCCTGCAATTTCGTTTTGCGGACCCTCTACGGGATGAGGAGTTGTTTTTCAAGGCAAGAGAAGCGGCAAAAACTATTTTGGAGGAGGATGCTCTCTTGGAAAAACCGGAGCATCAGGGGATGAAAGAGATTTTTCAAAGCCTGCTTACAGAAAACGCTTAAAGTAAAATATTCGGATAGAGGATAGTTCTAAAGAACAGCCAGGTAGAGAATACCGGGGATACAAAATTTGGCGAAAATCCTTGGCGTATACTCGTATGGAAAAGCTTGCTATAAAAATAGGAAGTTGTAGAAAAAAATTAATCTTTATCCCTTTACAACGACCGGCATTTTCGCTTTAATATGAGGGAAAAGGAGAGTGGTATGAGAGTTATTGCAGGTTCAGCCAGAAGGCTTTTGCTTTCGGTGCCGGAGGGGAAGGATACCCGCCCTACTACGGATCGAATCAAGGAGACCTTATTTAATATTTTACAATTTGACTTAGTGGACCAGGACGTTTTGGATCTTTTTGCGGGAAGCGGTGCTTTGGGAATTGAAGCCCTGTCCAGAGGGGCGAAAAGAGCGGTTTTTTGTGACAGTGGAAAGAAGGCCTTGGCCTGTATAGAGCAAAATATCGCCCGTTGTCATTTTCAGGAACAGGCCTTGGTATATGGAGGAGATTTCCACAGTGCTTTAAGAAGTTTAGAGGGAAAGGACTATCACTTCGGTATCGTCTTTTTAGACCCTCCCTATGGCGAGGATTTGGCAAAGGAAGCCCTTCGGAGACTGGAAAAGTCCTCTATGGTGGGGAAGGATACGGTTTTTGTTGTAGAGGCGTCGTTGGAAGAGGATTTTTCCGACATGGAAGAGGAAGGATATCGAATTCTTCGAGAGAAGCTGTACAAGACCAATAAGCATATCTTTCTTCGTTTACAGGAGGCTGTATGAAGATAGGATTGTATCCCGGCTCCTTTGATCCCGTGACCTTCGGGCACTTGGATGTGATTGAACGAAGCCGGAAAATGGTGGATAAATTAATCGTGGGTGTACTGCAAAACCGGCAGAAGACTCCGTTGTTTTCCATGGAAGAACGTGTTAGAATGATTTCTGAGCACACGAAGGAATGGGACAATGTGGAGGTGCATAGTTTCACCGGCTTAACGGTGGATTATGCGAAAAAAGTCCATGCCAATATGATTGTGAGAGGTCTTCGGGCGGTAACGGATTTTGAGTTTGAGTTGCAGCTGGCCCAGACCAATAAGGTGATTGCGGAGGAAGTGGACACCATTTTCCTTGCCACCAGTTTGAAATATTCGTATTTAAGTTCCAGTACTGTAAAGGAGATTGCATCCTTTCATGGTGATATATCAGCCTTTGTTCCGAAAGATGTGGAAGAGGCT
This sequence comes from Oribacterium sinus, assembly GCF_963537195.1. Classification (GTDB taxonomy): domain Bacteria; phylum Bacillota; class Clostridia; order Lachnospirales; family Lachnospiraceae; genus Oribacterium; species Oribacterium sinus_A. Next base: position 1,917 of record NZ_CAUTEG010000103.1, read on the forward strand.
ATGAAGAAAAAATTTGATGAACAAGAGAGACGGAGGGGGATATGAGCAGAATTGAGCAGTTGATTGGAGAAATTGAGGAATACATTGATAGTTGTAAGTATCAGCCTTTGTCCAATACGAAGATTTTAGTGAATAAGGAAGAGATGGAGGAGCTTTTGGTGGAGCTTCGCCTTCGGGTTCCTGAGGAGATTAAGAAGTATCAGAAGATTATTTCCCAGCAGGATGCTATCCTGGCTGATGCGAAGGCTCAGGCGGATATGATGTTAAATGACGCCAGAACCCAGACCGAGGAGATGGTTTCCGACAATGAAATCATGCAGAAGGCTTATGAGAAGGCAAATGCACTTTTGCAGGATGCTCAGAAGCAGGCAGACGGTATTGTAAACAATGCGGTGGCGGATGCAGACCAGATTCGCAGCAATGCCATTCGCTACACGGATGAGATGCTGGCAAGCCTGGAAACCATTATTACCCGTTCCCTGGATACCGCAGAGGAGCATCTGACCGGCTTAAAGTCCTCTTTACAGGATTCCCGTTCCATCGTGCAGTCCAATCGTTTTGCACTGGCAAAGGCTATTCCGGAGCAGAAGCAGGGCTAAAATAGCTTTAAAAACAAATAAGAAGATTTATAGAAAGTTCCCCTTTTCCTTTGGAGAGGGGGATTTTTTTATGTAATGCTTGAAGGGAAAGCCCTTAGACCTTATTTTTTGTACGAAAATAGAAAAGGAATAATAGATTAGGGATGGAAGTTTCTTAAAAATCATATCAATGTGCAAAAATAATTAGAAAAAAATCTAAAATATAGTATAATTTTATATCGTGAAATGGCAAGAAATAAGAAAGGACGATGGAGATGAGAAGAAAAAACATGCTGGCTTTAGGAGTGAGCTTGGTATTTTGTGCAACAAGCACTGCTGTACCCCTCTATGCCAATCCCTTAGACAATCAGGAAATAACTGTTTCAGAGGAAAAGGAAACAAGTAAAAATCAGGCAGAAAATTCTGTAGTCGCTACAGTGAAATATAAAAATACAGATTCGGAAGAAGGAAGCAAAGAAAGCTTGGCGGATTTTCCGGAGGAACCAGAAAAAGCAGGTTCTACAGAAGTAGTAGAGTCAGCCGAAGAAACTGAACTTGCGGAAGAATCAGCTCTTAGGGAAGATGTATCTGCTGTGGAAGAGACCGGCATGGTAAAGCCTTTGTCTTTAGGTTACTCCAGCTTCCGTATGGCAAATGTAAATGCCGACGCTTATACTCGTAAAGATAAGATTTACTGGATATTTCTGGATTATACCGGTATAGAGTTTGCCGGAAGGGATCATATGAAGGTGGTGAGAAACAATCCGGTAAAAGTATCTGAGCTAGCCCTAAGAAGCCAGGGGCTTGTCAAGGATGTAAGCGAAGAGCATTTCAAGGTTCTTCCGGAGAGAGTCGTGGAAAAGAAGGCAGGAGGAGTCTGGGCTCCTTATCAGTTGAACTATTTTACTCCGGGAGAATATCGCTATATCTATACTCTGGCTGTAGGGAAAAACAGTCCTTATTATCTTCTGCCAAAAGATACCCCGGATAATGATGTAGGCTTTACATATACTCAGGCACGTATCGGTAATCGCTTTGCGGATGATCAAAGCAATGAATCCAATAATTTAGAAATAAAAATCTCCAATAGGGAAGATGCAAAATATAAGTACTATCCTCTAGAAAGCGATTCTTTTTCTGTAAAGGAAGAGAAGACTATCAGTCAGGTATACTTAAACTCCAGCTTTGATATTCATAAGGCAAAGGTGGGAGATCCTATGAACAGTGTCACCCTGAATGTGGAAAAAATCGTGCTTACAGACGGCACAACCGTATTGAACCCGGGAACTCCCGCACAGCCCTTCCTGATGAATATGTACAGAGAATACTCCGATGAATTGAACCGCTTTAAGCTCTTTTTAGAGAGCTATGTGAATGCAGCCGGTGAAAAAGGCAACGTGAGAAAAGCAGCGGAAGGGACTCCTCTTCCTTCCGGACGTTATAAGGTAATGTACCTTGTACAGCCTCATTTTGCAATTGGAAAGTATCGCTTCCTTGTTGAGGGAACAGATGATAACTATGGAAATGGTACTGAATTTTATGTCAATAATGAACGATACAGCAATGTGTCCTTAAACCTGCAAGCAGGTTTAACAGCAGGAGCCGAAGTGCTTTCTCCTTTTTTTGAGCCTGATAAAGCAGAAAAGAAGCAGAATACTTCCGGTAATACTGGAAACTCCGGTTCTACCTCTAAAGCTGTCTCCAGTAGTTCCGGTGGTTCAGGGGGAAGCTCTTCCGGTTCCGGTGGCTCTGGGGGAAGTTCCGGTGGTGGCTCCGGAAGCTTTAAGGTCAGCAGTAGCCTGACCGGACAGGTACTTGGCGTAGATCGTTCTTTATCCGGAGGTCAGTGGGTACAGGATGAAAAGGGCTGGTGGTACAAAAGAGCGGACGGAAGCTATCCGAAGAATAGCTGGGGCTATGAAGCCTATAACGGAAAGTCCTACTGGTACTACTTCCTTGATTCCGGCTATATGGCTACAGGCTGGGTAGAAGTAAACGGTAGTAAATACTACCTCTTCCCAAACTCTGACGGTTGGAAGGGCAGGATGCTCACCGGTTGGCAGTGGATTGACGGAAACTGCTACTACTTAGACCCGCAAGGACAAAATGAAGGCGCTCTATATAGAAATACCACTACTCCCGATGGTTTTACAGTGGATACGGAAGGAAGATGGGTAGTGAATGGAGCAGTGCAAAAGAAGTAGCAGTATGAAAGATTTCCTCTCTTAAAATGTATGGGAATACTTTGTTGTTTCTGGTGGATGTATAGGCGTATCACGACAAGGATATAGCCGGTGCATTTTTACGCTGGAACAAGCATGATAAAGTCAGTGAGGAGGATGTATCTGCATGAGATTAATTCGAAGGATTGTATTTTTTGTTTTTTTGTTAATTTTTATTATTTCATTAATTAATAGTTTTTCCATACTGCTAAACATGTATGGTGATTATAAACATCCACCCAAATACTTGTTAGAAAATGCAGGGTCTGGTGGTATACTGGCGTTTGATACTACATATTTTGCAATTGATGATGATGGTGTAAAAAAAATCTCGGAAATAAGGTATAATAATTTAATATTTGCTGAAGACAATCATTATAGCTTTGTATGGGAAAAATATTACAACTTTGAGGTTAACGCCAGATCGAAAGATCCTTCGGATTGGGAGTATGAAATATCTGAGTTTAACGATGGTTTTTATGATACAGATATTTTAACTGAGCAAATAAAAAAAATGGAACTTAGTGTTGATGGCAAAATTGATATCCAAGTAACTAAATTTGATGATTATTACATAGTTAAGGTCAACTGTTTGGAAGCTGATGGTTTAACTATCATAGATTCGTATTATGCAATATTTCACAATGGAGAAAGACTGGCTATGAAGAAAAATATAGAATTAAACTCGATTCGAGATGTACGTAAATACTCATAATATATGTTAAGATGGAAAATCCGGAAAGTTTATACTTGCATCAAGTCTTGAATGATATTAAAGAGTTAACTTCCGATCTCACTCTAATTATAATTAGAATTTGCAAATTTTGACTTTCATGACAGAAATTTTTAGCTTTATAGACAGAAAATAATTGACAGAACAAAGGAGAAAAGCTTATAATCTCCTTTGTTCTATATATTTAGAGCGATGCGTGGCTCAGCTTGGTAGAGCGCTGCGTTCGGGACGCAGAGGTCGCTGGTTCGAATCCAGTCGCATCGACTGTAAGCAACGAGTGGGAGATGCCTAGGCATCTCCTGTTCTTATGTAGGAAGGGTAAAAATGAAAAGAGAGAGTTTTAAATCACGAATCGGCTTTATTTTGGTGAGCGCAGGTTGTGCCATCGGAATCGGTAATGTTTGGAAGTTTCCCTATCTGGTGGGGCAAAACGGTGGAGGAATCTTTGTTTTATTCTATCTTTGTTTCTTGCTTTTAATCGGTCTCCCCATTCTCACCATGGAGCTTGCAGTGGGTAGAGCCAGCAAGAAGTCCGTGGTAAAGGCCTATGAGGTTTTGGAGCCCAAGGGTACGAAGTGGCATTTGCACGGCTGGGTTTGTATTCTGGGCTGTTATCTTTTGATGATGTATTACACCACCGTTTCCGGTTGGATGCTTTCTTATTTCTTTAAATTTGCCTTCGGAACATTTTCTAAAATTGAACCCTCTCAGGTGGAAAATGTTTTTGGAACCATGCTCAGTCGTCCGGAGGAAATGACTCTATGTATGGCGATTACGGTTATCGGGGGATTTTTGGTTTGCTCTTTAGGACTGCAAAAAGGTCTGGAAAAGATTACTACCATTATGATGGCCTGCCTTTTACTGTTAATTATTGTCTTGGCGGTACATAGCCTGATGCTGCCGGGGGCTCTGGAGGGAGCGAAGTTCTACCTCTTCCCCAATCCGGAAAAGGTGAAGGAAATTGGCCTCTTTCATGTAATTTCTCAGGCTATGAATCAGGCCTTTTTCACCCTTTCTTTAGGGGTTGCGGCTATGGAGATTTTCGGCTCCTATATGTCTGAGGACTATTCTTTAACAGGAGAGGGAATCCGAATCTGTGCTTTGGACACCTTTGTGGCTATCCTTTCCGGTTTAATTATCTTCCCGGCCTGCTTTAGCTTTCATGTGGAGCCAAATGCAGGACCTCCCCTCATTTTCTTTACTCTGCCCAGAGTATTTATGCACATGGCGGGAGGAAGAATCTGGGGAAGCCTCTTCTTTGTTTTTATGACCTTTGCCAGCTTTTCCACCGTTATTGCGGTATTTGAAAACCTCATTTCCACCAGTATTGACAACTTCCATTGGGATAGAAAGAAGGCGGTTATCGTAAACTGTATTCTGATTCTGCTTTTGAGTATTCCCTGTATTCTTGGCTATAACCTTTGGAAGGATTTAAAGCTGATTGGCGGTAGGGATGTATTGGATTCCGAGGACTTTATTGTTAGTAATTTGATTCTTCCCATCGGTTCTTTAGTCTACCTTCTGTTCTGTGTAAGTAAGTGGGGCATGGGTTTCCCCAGATATTTGGAGGAATGTAATAAGGGAGAGGGCGTGAAAATGCCGGCCTTCCTCCTAAACTATTTCCGTTTTGTTTTGCCAATTTTCATTTTACTTCTCCTGTTCCAGGGCTTATTATAAAAGGAACTGTTGTTTTGCTTTGATCCGGGAGGTAGGAGCAGGATGAATATTCGAGAAGAAATGGAGAAAATGGAAAAGGAGATTCTCTCTCCCTTTGCTTGTTGTAGCGTGGACTCTTTGGGAAGAGATCTACCGGAGGAAGAGGATGATATCCGAACCATTTTCCAAAGAGATAGAGACAGGATTTTACATTCCAAGGCCTTTCGGCGGCTAAAGCATAAGACCCAGGTCTTTATTCAGCCGGAAGGGGACCATTATCGTACAAGATTGACCCATACCTTGGAGGTGAGTCAGATTGCCAGAAGCATTGCCAAGGCTCTTCGCTTAAATGAAGACCTGACCGAGGCCATTGCCTTAGGCCATGATTTAGGCCATACCCCCTTTCTCCGGCATGTCCAAAGGGGGTAT